>NZ_JBEXNN010000004.1:0-336275 GCF_040611115.1 Streptomyces sp. NPDC003038 | reverse complement strand
GCGGTTGAAGCCACCCGAGGGGCGGTCGTCGCGACGGAAGCCACCACCGGAGGGACGGTCACCACCGGAGCGGAAACCACCACCGGACGGGCGGTCACCACCGGAGCGGAAACCACCACCGGAGGGACGGTCACCACCCGAACGGAAGCCACCACCGGACGGACGGTCGCCACCACGGTCGTCACGGTTGAAGCCGCCACGGCCGCCACGGTCACCACCGCGGTCGCCGCTGCGGTCATCGCGACGGAAGCCGCCACGGTCGCCACCGCGGTTGTCGCGACGCTCGAAGTTGCCCCGGTCGTCGCGGCTGGCGCGCTGCTCCTCGCGGCGCTCCTGTGCGGCGATCTCGGCGGCAGCGGCCGCGGCGGCAGCCGCGACCTCGGCCTCGGCGGCCTCGGCCACCTCGGCGACAGCGGCCTCCGGGTCCTCGCCACGCTCACGCGCGGAACGGGCGACCAGGCGGTCGGCCTCCTCGCGCAGCTCGCCGGCACGGCGGGTCAGGCGCTCCAGCTGCTTGGTGAGCTCGGCCACCTCGCGCTCGGCCTGCTTCGCGGCGTTGTTCGCGGAGTCGGCCTGGACCTCGGTCAGCGAACGGGCACCGGTGATCTCGGCGACCTCCGGGTCGAAGGCGCCGACGCCCTGGACGATGTGGCGCGTGGCGTCGACGCCCGCGTCCTCCATCAGGCGGAAGATCTGGCGGCGCTGGTGCGGCAGGGAGAGCGAGACGACTACGCCGGACTTGCCGGCACGGGCGGTACGGCCCGAGCGGTGCAGGTAGTCCTTGTGGTCACCGGCCGGGTCCACGTTCAGCACCAGGTCGATGCCGTCGACGTGGATACCGCGAGCGGCGACGTCGGTGGCGACCAGGGCGTTGACGTAGCCCTTCTTGAAGTCTTCGAGGACACGCGTACGGGCGCCCTGCGTCATGCCGCCGTGCAGTGCGTCGGCCTTGACGCCCGAGTCCTGCAGCTGCTCGGCGATGCGGTCCGCGCCCAGCTGGGTGCGTACGAAGATGATCGTGCGGCCCTTGCGGGCGGCGATGGCGGCCGTGACCGGCGCCTTGTCCTTCGGCTTCACGACGAGGACGTGGTGCGTCATGGTCGTGACGTTGCCCTGGGCGCTGTCGACCTCGTGGGTGACCGGGTTGGTCAGGTAGCGCTTGACCAGGGTGCCGATCTCGTTCTCCATGGTGGCGGAGAAGAGCATGCGCTGGCCGCCGCCGGGGATCTGGTCGAGCAGCTCGGTGACCTCGGGCAGGAAGCCCAGGTCGGCCATCTGGTCGGCCTCGTCGAGGACCGCGACCTGGACGTTCGCCAGGGAGCAGGCGCCGCGGTTGATGATGTCGCGCAGGCGGCCCGGGGTGGCGACGAGGACGTCGACACCGCGCTCCAGAGCGAAGATCTGGTTGCTCATGGAGGTACCGCCGCAGACGACCTTCATCTTCAGGCCGAGCACGTCGCCGTAGGGCTGGAGAGCGTCCGCGACCTGCATCGCGAGCTCACGCGTCGGCGTCAGGATGATGGCGCGGGGCTTCTTCTTCTCGGTGTGGCCGCCGGCCAGCGAGGCCAGGGTCGGCAGACCGAAGGAGAGGGTCTTGCCGGAGCCGGTGCGGCCACGGCCGAGGATGTCCTTGCCGGCCAGGGCGTCCGGGATGGTCGCGGCCTGGATCGGGAAGGGCGCGGTGACGCCGTTCTGGGCGAGCTTGCGCACGATGCCGTCCGGCAGACCGAGGTCCGTGAAGGTGATCGTGGGCTCGGCGTCAGCGTCGGCGTCGGCCGTGTCGTCGTCGAAGTCGGTGGAATCGGCGGAGTCCTCAAGGGACTCGTCGAACTCGTCGGTCGTCACGTCGGCCTCAAGGGCCTCGATGGCCTCGTCGACCACAAGGGTCTCGACAGCGTCGACGGCGTCGACGATCTCGTTCGAGTCGTTCTCGGGCATGACGGCACGGTCAGAACTGGAAATGGACATGCGAAATGCGAAACCTTCCGGAGTCTCGGCACGCGCCCAAACTCCGTGAATCGCAAATCGACCGCCTCAATGCGGTCAGCCACGGCTAGGGAGAGTACGCGCCACACGGCGCTCTTCGGAGTCGGCGCCGGGCAATGGGATCAAACGATCTATAACCATACGCACCCTCCCCCGGGTCTGGCAAGTCGCCCCGACCAGAACGCCCTGACCTGGGACGATGTGCGCGTCCGCGACCCTAGGGCTGCGGTGAGGGCTGGGTGCTGGGCTCCGGCTCCGGGGGTGTCTGACTCGGCGTGGGTTCCGTCACAGGGGGCTGCGGAGTCGGCGGATCGGGGTTCGGGCTGGGCGGCTGCTGGCCGCCGCCGGAGCCCCCCGCACCGCCGGATCCGCCGGACCCTCCGGAACCACCGGACCCGCCCGGCCCACCGGCTCCCCCCGAACCGCCCGCAGGGGGATTCTGGGCTCCCTGGCCGCCCGCTCCACCGCCCGGACCCGCCGACGGCGAGGCCCCCGGCTTGCCGCTCTGCGCCCCCGGGCCGGGCGAGGCTCCGGTCGCGCCGGAGGCCTTGCCGTCCTCGCGCGGTTTGCCGTCCTGGCTCCCCGTACCGTCCTTCGCGCCGTGCCCGTTGCCCTGCACCCCGGAGCCCCGCCCCGAAGCGGAACCCCCGTCCGTCCCGGCGGCTCCTCGGCGGTCCGCCGAGGAGGAGGGCCCGGGCTTCGCGGCGTCCTCCCCGACGCTCATGCAGCCCGCTGTCGCCGCGGCCGCGAGCGCGGCGACAGCCAGTCGGAGGGAAGCGGACAACTGGCGCACGGGGCACCTCCGGAACCTGGGGGTCCACCCGGACGGGCGCCGGGGGATGGGCGATTGACGAGTCCGCATGTGCGGGTCAATGTGCCCAACTCCCTTTGACCCGTAAGAGACACGCCCTCGGCGCACTCCGGCGGCCGGGCTCCGGCGAACAGCCGCCCCGGGCTCAGGCGAACAACTGCCGCGCCACTTGCGACCCGAGGTGGACGGCGCCCAGCCCGACCAGCACCGACGCCGCCACATTGGCCGCCGCGAGGAACTTCCAGCCGCGCTCGGCCAGCCGCAGCGTCTCGTACGAGAAGGTCGAGTACGTGCTCAGCGCCCCGCACAGCCCGGTCCCCAGCAGCAGGTTCAGCCGCGCGGAGGAGGCACCCGCCAGCACCGCGCCGGTCAGCGCGCCCAGCACCAGGCAGGCGGCCGCATTGACCGCGAAGGTGCCCCAGGGGAAGACCGAGTCGTGCCGCGCCTGCACCGCGCGGTCCGCCAGGTAGCGCAGCGGCGCCCCGACGGCAGCGCCCGCCACCACGAACAGCCAGTTCACCGGGCGACCACCCGCCGCGTCACCGCCGCCGCCGCCCACACCGCGCCCACCGCGGCCACCACCGTGAGCCCGGCGTACGCCAGCGCGGTCCCGGCCTCCCCCTCGTCCAGGAGCCGGGAGAAGTCCACGGCGTAGGTGGAGAAGGTGGTGAAGCCGCCGAGCACCCCCACGCCCACGAAGGGCCGCACCAGCGGATGCGCCGACCGGCCGCCCTCACTGATGAGCACCATCAGGACACCGATCAGCGCGCATCCGGCCACATTGATCCCGAAGGTCGCCCACGGGAAGGCCGCGGGCCCGGCCGGCCACAGCAGGGAGATCCCGTACCGCGCCGAGGCCCCGGCCGCGCCGCCCGCCGCCACCGCCGCGAGCACCCGGCCCTGCGGCTCGGCGCGCTGGGCCGGCACGTGGAGATCGACGTCCGGGTCGATCGCCTCGGCGCCCGGTACCGGGCGGGTCATCCGTAGCCCAGGGCGTGCAGCCGGTCGTCGTCGATCCCGAAGTGGTGCGCGATCTCGTGGACCACGGTGACCTCCGTCTCCACGACCACGCTCTCCCGGTCCACACACATCCGCAAGGTGGGATTGCGGTAGATCGTGATCCGGTCCGGCAGCACCCCGGCGTACCACTCGCCGCGGTCCGTCAGCGGCGTCCCCTCGTACAGACCGAGCAGCTCGGGGTCGTCGGCGGGCGGCTCGTCCTCGACGAACACCGCCACGTTGTCCATCAGCCGCGTCAGCTCCGGGGGGATCCGGTCCAGGGCCTCGGCTACCAGCTCTTCGAACTCCTCGCGCGTCATCTCCAGCACCGGGCCATTGTCGCTCCGGGGGAAACCGTTTTGGCGATAGCCGCCCGGATCCCATATGCTTCTCACGTCCCCGACGCGCTGGAAAGCGCCCAGGCGGGCCTTTAGCCCTCATCGTCTAGTGGCCCAGGACGCCGCCCTTTCAAGGCGGTAGCACGGGTTCGAATCCCGTTGGGGGTACGCATTACCGTGTGCAAGACTTGGTTTTGCACACTGCAAGGTCCTGTGGAGCAGTTGGTTAGCTCGCCACCCTGTCAAGGTGGAGGTCGCGGGTTCAAGTCCCGTCAGGATCGCTGAAGCCGGAAACGGTTTCGTCCCCTCGCTCTTCGAGCTGGGGATGCCCCTGGCTGGGTAGCTCAGTTGGTACGAGCGATCGCCTGAAAAGCGATAGGTCGCCGGTTCGACCCCGGCCCCAGCCACCACAAGAAGGCCCCGTCCGGTGGACGGGGCCTTCCGCGTTACTCCGCGGCCTGCGGGGCTTCCTCCCCCTGCGCCGCCGCCGTCTCCGCCTCCGCCGCCCGTGCCCTGCGGCGCCACTGCACCGCGCCGACGGCCGATGCCCCCGCGGCGACCAGTCCGAGCAGCGCCCAGTCCGGGACCGCGTCCGCGACGGACCGCACCCGCTGCTCCACGGCGAAGGAGTCGTCCACGTCCAGCAGCCCCGGGAGGGCGCTCGCCCCGTCGTAGACGAGGAACAGGACGCCAAGAGTGATGAAGAACAGCCCGGACAGCAGCGAGGTGGTGTGCAGCTCGAAACGGCCCACGGTGAAGGCCCGCCCGCGCAGCCAGCGCCGCCGGCCCAGCTCGAACCGCTCCCAGAGCAGGGCCAGCAGGAAGAGCGGTACGGCCATCCCCAGCGCGTAGACCGCCAGCAGCAGGCCCCCGTAGACCGGGCTGCCACTGACCGCCGCCACCGTCAGGACACTGCCCAGGATCGGGCCGGCGCAGAAGCCCGCCAGCCCGTAGACCGCGCCGAGCGCGTACACCGACAGGGCCGTGGTCGGCCGGATCCGGCCCGACAGCTCCGCGATCCGCTTCGAGGCGAAGCCCAGGCCGAGGATCTGCGCGAGTCCGAGCGCGATGATCAGCCAGCCACCCGCCAGGACGAGCTGGTCGCGGTTGCCGTGGAAGAACCGCCCGGCGTACGAACCGGCCGCCCCCAGCGGTACGAGGGTGCTCGCGAGGCCCGCGTAGAAGATCCCGGTGCGCGCCAGCAGCCGCGAGGCGGAGTCGATCGAGTAGGCGAAGAAGGCGGGCAGCAGCAGTGCGCTGCACGGGCTGAGCAGCGCGAGGAGGCCGCCCAGCAGGGCGGCCAGGTATCCGATGTCCGTCACTGCTCCGCCGCCGCCTTCGCCTTGGCGATGGCCGCGGTGAAGGCGTCGAGCGGCTGGGCGCCCGCGATCGGCTGCCCGTTGACGAGGAAGGACGGGGTGGAGGTGACGCCGATGCGGTAGCCCTCCTCCTGGTCCTTGCGCAGGGCCGCCGAGGCCGGCTCCCCGGCCATGTCCTGCTTGAAGCGCTCCAGGTCCGGGACTCCGGCCTGCTGCGCCAGTTCCAGGAGGCGGGGCTCGCCGAAGCCCTTCTCCTTCGCGCCGTCGGCGTACGCGGCCGCGTGGAACTGCGCGAAGCGGTCCTGCTGCCCAGCCGCCCAGGCGGCCTTGGCGGCGGCCTCGGAGTCGGCGCCGAAGATCGGGAAGTTGCGCCACTCGATGCGCAGGGTGCCGTCCTCGACGTACTTCTTGACGAGCGCGGGTTCCGTGTCCCGGGCGAACTTGCCGCAGTAGCCGCACTTGAAGTCGGAGTACTCGATCAGTACGACGGGGGCGTCGGCGCGGCCGAGGGCGAGCTTGTCACCGGATTCGCGGCGGGCGAGTTTCATCAGCTCGGCGTTGGCGTCGGTCCGGGGCGCGGCGGACGAGGAGGCTCCGGCCTGGCCGGAGCCCCGGTCGGCGGGGGCGGTGGCCTGCCAGGAGACGAGGCCGAGGGTGACGGCGGCCACCGCGACCCCGGCGGCGATCAGCAGGGGCGTCAAAGAGGTCTTCGCGCTCTTGGAGGCCTTGGAGGTCTTGGAGGCCTTGGTCGGGGTCGGGGTCGGGGACGGGGACATACGGGTGCTCCAGCGGTAGGGAAGGGAAAGGGACCGGGTCGACCGGTCTCCTCACACCCGCATGACCGACAGCTCCACGGGCCCCGGCGCCGGCCGGTCCGGCCCCCGTACACACACCATCGCGCGCGGGACGGCGAACGGGACCCCGCTCCAGGTGAGCGCCGGCCGGGTCCCCGCGGGCGTGCCGTGTTCGGCGGACGCGGACGCGCGCGCGGGGACGGCGGGGACGTTGTCCGGTGCTCCCGGCGCGGGGTCGCATCGCCGCGTGCCGCCCTCGGCGGCGCGGTCGGCCGCGTGGGCGACGGCGGCCTGGACGGCGGCGGCCCCGGCCACGTGAGCCGACGGCAAGCTCCCGGCACCGGCACCGGCACCGGCATCCGCCCCGGCT
This sequence comes from Streptomyces sp. NPDC003038, assembly GCF_040611115.1. Taxonomy (NCBI): domain Bacteria; kingdom Bacillati; phylum Actinomycetota; class Actinomycetes; order Kitasatosporales; family Streptomycetaceae; genus Streptomyces; species Streptomyces sp. NPDC003038. Next base: position 329,658 of record NZ_JBEXNN010000004.1, on the reverse strand, counting down.
CCGGCCCCTGCCCACGCGACGGCGCAGCACAGCACCGCCAGCACTGCGGCGGGCAGACGCCACACGCCGCGGAGCGGGCTGCTGGGCATACGTGGGGCCTCTCACCAACGGCGGACGGGGCAGTCGTCCCGAAATGGTACGGGTCCACCGGCAAATGCGTTCGCCACCCGACGGGACCAGGTGAGATCCTCGACCAGGTATGTCTACTTCCTTCGCCGCCCTGCAGACGCTTCTCGGTGAGATCTCCCTCCGCGACGCGCACCGCCTCGGCCGCCGCCTTGAAGGCGCCCGCCGTATCCGTAAGCCCGAGGCCAAGCAGGCCGTACTCGACGAGATCGCCGCGGAGGCCACGAAGGCCGCCGGGCGTCTGGCCGCGCGCGCCTCGCGGATGCCGGAGGTCACGTATCCCGAGAACCTGCCCGTCAGCCAGAAGAAGGACGTGATCGCCGAGGCGATACGCGACCATCAGGTCGTGATCGTCGCGGGCGAGACCGGCTCCGGCAAGACCACGCAGATCCCCAAGATCTGCATGGAGCTGGGCCGCGGCGTCCGCGGGATGATCGGGCACACGCAGCCCCGCCGGATCGCGGCCCGCACGGTCGCGGAGCGGATCGCCGAGGAGCTGAAGTCCGAGATCGGCCAGACGGTCGGCTGGAAGGTCCGTTTCACCGACCAGGTGGACCAGGACGCGACCTTCGTGAAGCTGATGACGGACGGCATCCTGCTCGCCGAGATCCAGACGGACCGCGAGCTGCGCGCCTACGACACGATCATCATCGACGAGGCCCACGAGCGGTCCTTGAACATCGACTTCCTGCTCGGCTACCTCGCCACGCTGCTGCCCAAGCGTCCCGACCTCAAGGTGATCATCACCTCGGCGACCATCGACCCGCAGCGCTTCTCCCGGCACTTCGGGGACGCCCCGATCGTCGAGGTCAGCGGGCGCACGTATCCGGTGGAGGTCCGCTACCGGCCCCTTCTGGAGGAAGAGGGCGACGACAGCGACAGGGACCAGATCACGGCCATCTGCGAGGCCGTGGACGAACTCCAGTCCGAGGGCCCCGGCGACATCCTGGTCTTCCTCTCCGGCGAGCGCGAGATCCGCGACACGGCGGACGCCCTGAACAAGCGGAACCTGAGATTCACCGAGGTGCTCCCGCTCTACGCGCGCCTCTCGCACGCCGAGCAGCACCGCGTCTTCCAACAGCACACCGGCCGCCGCATCGTCCTCGCGACGAACGTCGCCGAGACCTCCCTGACCGTCCCGGGCATCAAGTACGTGATCGACCCGGGCACCGCCCGGATCTCCCGCTACAGCCACCGCACCAAGGTGCAGCGCCTGCCCATCGAGCGGATCTCGCAGGCCAGCGCCAACCAGCGCAAGGGCCGCTGCGGCCGTACCAGCGACGGCATCTGCATCCGGCTGTACTCCGAGGACGACTTCGACGCCCGTCCCGAGTTCACCGACGCCGAGATCCTGCGGACGAACCTGGCCTCCGTCATTCTCCAGATGACCGCGGCCGGCCTGGGCGAGATCGAGAAGTTCCCCTTCATCGACCCGCCGGACCACCGCAACATCCGCGACGGCGTCCAGCTGCTCCAGGAGCTCGGGGCCCTGGACCCGACGGAGAAGGATCCGAAGAAGCGGCTCACGCCGATGGGCCGCCAGCTCTCCCAGCTCCCGGTGGACCCGCGCCTGGCCCGCATGGTCATCGAGGCCGACAAGAACAACTGCGTCCGCGAGGTCATGGTCATCGCGGCGGCCCTGTCGATCCAGGACCCCCGCGAGCGGCCCTCGGACAAGCAGACGCAGGCCGACCAGAACCACGCCCGCTTCAAGGACGAGACGAGCGACTTCCTCTCGTTCCTGAACATGTGGCGCTACGTCCGCGAGCAGCAGAAGGAGCGCGGCTCCTCCTCCTTCCGCCGGATGTGCAAGCAGGAGTACCTGAACTACCTGCGGATCCGCGAGTGGCAGGACATCTACTCGCAGCTGCGCACGGTCGCCAAGGGCATGGGCATCCACGTCAACGAGGCCGACGCCCCCGAGCAGGTCGTCCACGTCTCGCTGCTGGCCGGTCTGCTCTCGCACATCGGGCTCAAGGACACCGACAAGAACGAGTACCTCGGTGCCCGCGGCGCCAAGTTCGCGATCTTCCCGGGCTCGTCCCTCTTCAAGAAGCAGCCGAAGTTCGTGATGTCGGCCGAGCTCGTGGAGACCTCGCGGCTGTGGGCCCGGGTGAACGCCAAGGTGGAGCCCGAGTGGGTGGAGCCGCTGGCCCAGCACCTGATCAAGCGCACGTACAGCGAGCCGCACTGGGAGAAGGACCAGGCGGCCGTGATGGCGTACGAGAAGGTCACGCTCTACGGCGTACCGATCGTCGCCCAGCGGAAGATCAACTACGGCCGGATCGACCCCGAGGTCTCGCGCGAGCTGTTCATCCGCAACGCGCTGGTCGAGGGCGACTGGCGGACCCACCACAAGTTCTACGCCGACAACCGCAAGCTCCTCACCGAGGTGGAGGAGCTGGAGAACCGGGCCCGGCGCCGCGACATCGTGGTGGACGACGAGACGCTCTTCGACTTCTACGACCAGCGGATCCCCGAGCACGTGGTCTCGGGGGCGCACTTCGACTCGTGGTGGAAGCACAAGAAGCGCGAGGAGCCCGAACTCCTCGACTTCGAGCGCGAGATGCTGCTGACCGAGAAGGCGGTCGGCGTCACGAAGGCCGACTACCCGGACACCTGGCGGCAGGGACAGCTGAAGTTCCGGGTGACCTACCAGTTCGAGCCGGGCGCGGACGCGGACGGTGTGACCGTGCACATCCCGCTGCACGTCCTGAACCAGGTCACCGACGAGGGCTTCGACTGGCAGATCCCGGGTCTGCGGGAAGAGGTCGTCACCGAGCTGATCCGGTCGCTGCCCAAGCCGGTCCGCCGGCATTACGTGCCCGCGCCGAACTTCGCGAGCCGCTTCCTGGACACGGCGGTGCCGTTGCAGGAGCCCCTGCCGGTGACGCTCGCGCGCGAGCTCCAGCGGATGGTCGGGGTGCCGGTCTCCGCCGAGGACTTCGATCTCAGCCGGATCCCGGAGCACCTGAAGGTCACCTTCCGGATCGTCGACGAGCGGCGCAAGAACCTCGCCGAGGACAAGGACCTCGAAGCCCTGCGGCTGCGCCTCAAGCCGAAGGCCCGTCAGGCCCTCTCCAAGGCCGCCGCGGCCACCGCCGAGCGCGCGGGCGGGGAGTCGGTGGAGCGCTCCGGGCTGACCGACTGGACGATCGGCACGCTGACCAAGGTCTTCGAGACGCGCAGGGCCGGCCAGCCGGTGAAGGCGTACCCGGCGCTGGTGGACGCGGGAACGACCGTCTCCGTACGCCTCTTCGACACCGAGGCCGAGCAGCAGCAGGCGATGTGGCTGGGCACCCGGAAGCTGATCCTGCTGAACATCCCGGTGAATCCGGCGAAGTTCGCGTCGGACCACCTGACCAACCAGCAGAAGCTGGCCCTGTCCAGGAACCCGCACGGCTCCATCCAGGCGCTGTTCGACGACTGCGCGACCGCGGCCACCGACAAGCTGATCGCCGACCACGGCGGCCCCGCGTGGGACGAGGCGGGCTTCCGCAAGCTCTACGAGGCGGTCCGCGCCGACCTGGTGGACACGACCGTGCGCACCGTCGGGCAGGTGGAGCAGGTGCTGGCCGCCTGGCAGGCCTGTGAGCGCCGTCTGAAGGCGACGAGCAGTCCGGCACTGGTGGCGAACCTCCTGGACGTCAAGACGCAGCTGGCGGCCCTCATGCCGGCCGGCTTCGTGACGCTGACCGGACTGCGCAGGCTGCCCGACCTCATGCGCTACCTCGTGGCCGTGGACCGGCGGCTCCAGCAGATGCCCACGGGCGTCCAGCGCGACACCACGCGCATGGAGAAGGTCCACGAGATGCAGGACGAGTACGCCTGGTTGCTGGAGCAGCTGCCGAAGGGCCGGCCGGTCCCGTCCTCGGTCACCGAGATCCGCTGGATGATCGAGGAACTGCGGGTCAGCTACTTCGCCCACGCGCTCGGGACGGCGTATCCGATCTCCGACAAGAGGATCGTGAAGGCGGTGGATGCGGCGGCGCCGTGATCGGGTTCGACCTCACCCCCGGAGCTGCTGTACAGTCTGATTCGCAGCCGGGAAATCGGCCGCGAGCAAGGACCTGTGGAGCAGTTGGTTAGCTCGCCACCCTGTCAAGGTGGAGGTCGCGGGTTCAAGTCCCGTCAGGTTCGCAGAAACGTCAGGGCCCGTATCCCTCAGGGGATACGGGCCCTGACGCGTTGGGGCCTCGCCCGCGGGCCCTTCCCGGGCCGCCCGTCCCACGGACGGACCGCCTCGGGCTCGCTGCCGGGTCCGGCGTCGGGGCCGAGCGCTGCCCTGGGGGCGCGTCCGGAGCCCGCCTGAGGCCCTCTGAGCCCTCCTGAGCCCCGTACGCGGCCTTCTCGACGCCCGGGAGGCCGTACCGGCCATCCGCTGCCGAGCGCCGGACCGGAGGACGCGGCGCCGCCGGCCCCGTTCGCGCCGCAGAATCCACCTTTCGCATGAGGCACACTGCGACGCACGTCCCCTTACGGGTGCATTGCCTGTCGTACAAGAGTGATCATCTGTGACGGGAGTCACCGCATGAGTTTTTGAGACTCATACATTTATCGCACTCATACGCTCGCTCGATTTAATATGTGCAATGGCACCCACTCCTTCGATGCCCCACATCAGCGCGATATCGCTCCGACCTGGGCATAAAAAAGATCGCGCTGGACCCGGCGGAGTCCAGCGCGATCGAACGACCATGAGCCCGTTGGGGCGGGTTCAGCCGCATGAAGCATGTGGGTTTCATCGGATTGGGGGACCCGATATAGACCCGTTAAAGCAGGGGTGCTGCGAACCTCAGGCCTCGCTGCGCTGCTGCGGAATTCCCGCAAGCAGTGCGCGAACCTCAGCCTCGCGGTAACGGCGGTGTCCACCCAGGGTGCGGATGGACGTGAGCTTGCCAGCCTTGGCCCAGCGGGTGACCGTCTTCGGGTCCACGCGGAACATCGTGGCAACCTCAGCCGGGGTCAGCAGCGGCTCGGCATCAGGGGTGCGAGCGGTCATGAGCGGCCTCCTCGGGAGAACCGAACCATCTCGGTTCTTTCCTCTAAATTCTGCACCTTGGCCCGCGTTGCCCGAAATGGACATACGCGGGCCGAGTCGGTTATAGGACGAACGGCTTGTCCTCGGCACTACAACTACACCATCCGTCCAGCCTCGACGGCCAAACCGACGGAATTGCCCTCCGAGGTGTTCATCAGCGGCGGAAGCCGATGGACCGTCCCATAACGGACAGTCACCCCACTGTAACGATCAGTCACAGAGCGATCAGGAGCCAACAGACCCCCCGTAGAGCACAATGCCGAGCATTCCGCCTTTACTTGGACGGAAGGAACCCTCCCCGGACTCCTTGTCCTATTTTGGCACGAGGGTAGGGGAAGGGCGCAAGGGTGTAGATAGTGCGGTCCGTCACGCTTGGGCCAATGGCCCGTATCGGGACGTAGGTCCCGGAACAACGGCCCAAATACGGTGATCACTGCCCTGATCAGCCACTTATGGCTGATCGGACGATACGCGGGGGTACGTGCGGGACGCCTAGTTCGCGAAAAGCCTCTCCCGGACCGACCGCCAGCGTTCCGCCAGTTCCCCGTACGCCTCGGCGGCGCCCTCCGCGTCCCCGGCCCGCAGCGCGGCGATCCCCGCCGCCAGGTCCCGGGCCGAGCGGTCGGCCGCCAGCCCGTCCGCCGGCAGGGCGTGCAGCAGCCCTCCGTAGTCCAGCTCGACCATGGAACGCGGGTGAAACTCCTCCAGCCAGCTCCCGACCTCCACCAGCCCGTCGGCCAGCAGCCCGTACCCCTCCGCCTCGCGCAGGGTCCGCAGGCCCCGTGCGAGCCGCCGCCGCGCCTGGACCATCGGCGTCCGGTAGCGCAGCCGCTCGCCCGGCACGTACTCCCGCTCCCCGTCGGACACCAGCACGAACCAGCGCAGCGGCACCTGCCACACGCCCGTACGGATCCACGGGCGCGCGTCCGGGTTCCGCTCGCGCCAGTGTTCGTAGTCCTCGGCCGCCTGCCGCCGCATCGCCGGCGGGAGCGCCGCGTCCAGCACCGGGCGCGGGAACCACTCCACGAGCTCCTGGAGCGCCAGCCAGCCGCGCAGCCTCGTCCGCCACGGGCAGACCAGCAGCACCCCGTCCACCTCAGCCGTGAAGGCGTCCGCGCTCTCGTGCGCCGGGACCGCCACCACCGGCACCCGTACCAAGTCCGCCAGCGACCGGCGCAGTTCGTCCTGGGCGGTCGGCGTCACCCCCCGCCGCGCGTAGTCGGCCCAGTGCGCGCGCTCCGGCTCCGGAAAGGCCGTCAGCGGCTCGTAGACGCGCAGGTAGGAGGCGTACGGGACGACCGGCGCCGAGCACGCGGAGGGCAGCGGGGTATCAGGGGATTCGCTCACGCTCTCGTACTCCCCCGCCCCGCCCGGAGGTACTCCGCACACCGGCCGCCGGCCGGCCCGGGCGGGCGCCCGTACTCCGGGAGGGTTCCGATCCACGGACGGGTGGACCGCGCCCGCCCAACAGGTCTTACTCTGCTCCCAGCACGCCCTCCCCCACCCGCAGGGCGGGCGTCACTCCGCCGCATCTCTCCCATGGGAGTCACCACCGTGACCGAAATGACCGACGGCGTCCTGCACACCCTGTTCCGTACGGAACAGGGAGGCCACGAGCAAGTCGTGCTGTGCCAGGACCGAGCCACTGGCCTGAAGGCCGTCATCGCCATCCACTCCACCGCCCTGGGCCCCGCCCTCGGCGGCACGCGCTTCCACGCGTACGCCTCCGACGAGGAGGCCGTCCTCGACGCGCTGAACCTCTCGCGCGGCATGTCGTACAAGAACGCCCTCGCCGGTCTCGACCTCGGCGGCGGCAAGGCCGTGATCATCGGTGACCCCGAGGTCCTGAAGACCGAAGAACTGCTGCTGGCCTACGGCCGCTTCGTGGACTCCCTCGGCGGCCGCTACGTGACCGCCTGCGACGTCGGCACCTACGTCGCGGACATGGACGTCGTGGCCCGCGAGACCCGCTGGGCGACCGGCCGCTCCCCGGAGAACGGCGGCGCCGGCGACTCCTCGGTGCTCACCGCCTTCGGCGTCTTCCAGGGCATGCGCGCCAGCGCCCAGCACCTGTGGGGCGACCCGACCCTGCGCGGCCGCAAGGTCGCCGTGGCCGGTGTCGGCAAGGTCGGCCACCACCTGGTCGAGCACCTGCTGGAGGACGGCGCCGAGGTCGTGATCACGGACGTGCGGGAAGAGTCCGTACGCCGGATCCTGGAGCAGCACCCGGGCAAGGTCACCGCGGTCCTCGACACGGACGCGCTCATCCGCGTGCCCGGCCTGGACATCTACGCGCCCTGCGCGCTCGGCGGCGCCCTGAACGACGACACCGTGCCCGCCCTGACCGCCAAGATCGTGTGCGGCGCTGCCAACAACCAGCTCGCCCACCCGGGCGTCGAGAAGGACCTCTCCGACCGCGGGATCCTCTACGCGCCGGACTACGTGGTCAACGCGGGCGGCGTGATCCAGGTCGCCGACGAGCTGCGCGGCTTCGACTTCGACCGGTGCAAGGCGAAGGCGTCGGAGATCTTCGACACGACCCTGGCCATATTTGCCCGCGCGAAGGCGGACGGGATCCCGCCGGCCGCCGCGGCCGACCGGATCGCCGAGCAGCGGATGGCGGACGCCCGCGCCCGCCGCGCGGTCTAGGTCTACGAACCTTCGGGGCACCGTGGAGGCGCCCCGCCGGGGCGCGGCGAGACGGAACTCACTGCGCTTCGGCGGGTCGCCCGTCAGGAAAGGGTTAAAATCGCAGCTGACCAGCGAGGACGGGGCGCCTTGTTGGTTCTGCACCGGGGCGCGTCATGCGGTCGGCGTACCGTATGGCCGCGGAAGCAGGTACCGTTAAACCCCTACGGACGGTCTCTCCACGGAGAGCCCGCTCCGAACCATGAACGCGTGTCAGACTCTGGGGCCGTCGAGCCCCGTCACCGAGGGGGTCGAGCCATGGGGCGCGGCCGGGCCAAGGCCAAGCAGACAAAGGTCGCCCGCCAGCTGAAGTACAACAGCGGCGGGACTGACCTCTCGCGTCTGGCCAATGAGCTGGGCGCATCGCCGACGGAACCGCTGCCTATCAGCGAGCCGGTCGAAGTCGATGACGATCAGGATGACGACGACCCGTACGCCAAGTACGCGGATCTGTACAACGGCGATGACGACGACGAGGACGAAGAGTCCGGTCCGTCGGCACAGCGTCGCGGCGCTTGACGCGCTGACCGTCTGACCAGGTCGAAACACGAAACCCGGTCCAGGGCATCGCCCCGGACCGGGTTTCGTGCTGCCTCAGTTCGCGTAGGAACCGGTCAGGGCCGAACCTTCGGTGTGGGCGCCGCGGTCGACGATCTCACCGGCGACCCAGGCCTCGACACCCCGGTCGGCGAGCACGGTCAGGGCCACGTCCACCGACTCGGCGGGCACGACGGCCATCATGCCGACGCCCATGTTCAGGGTCTTCTCCAGCTCCGGCCGCTCGACCGCGCCGGCCTTGCCGACCAGGTCGAAGACCGCGCCGGGGGCCCAGGTCGTACGGTCGACCGTGGCGTGCAGGTGGTCCGGGATCACCCGGGCCAGGTTGGCCGCGAGGCCGCCGCCGGTGATGTGCGAGAAGGCGTGCACCTCGGCCGTACGGGTGAGAGCCAGGCAGTCGAGCGAGTAGATCTTGGTGGGCTCCAGGAGCTCCTCGCCGAGGGCGCGGCCGAACTCCTCGATGTGGCTCTCCAGGGACATCCCGGCCCGGTCGAAGAGGACGTGCCGGACCAGCGAGTACCCGTTCGAGTGAAGGCCGGACGACGCCATCGCGATGACGGCGTCACCCTTACGGATGCGATCCGCGCCCAGCAGCCGGTCGTACTCGACCACGCCCGTGCCGGCGCCCGCCACGTCGAAGTCGTCCGGGCCCAGCAGGCCCGGGTGCTCGGCGGTCTCGCCGCCCACCAGGGCGCAGCCGGCGAGGACGCAGCCCTCGGCGATGCCCTTGACGATGGCGGCGACCCGCTCCGGGTGGACCTTGCCGACACAGATGTAGTCGGTCATGAAGAGCGGCTCGGCGCCGCAGACCACGATGTCGTCCATGACCATCGCGACGAGGTCGTGGCCGATGGTGTCGTACACGCCCAGCCGGCGGGCGATGTCCACCTTGGTGCCGACTCCGTCGGTGGCGGAGGCGAGCAGCGGGCGCTCGTAGCGCTTGAGGGCGGAGGCGTCGAAGAGGCCGGCGAAACCGCCGAGGCCGCCGAGGACCTCGGGGCGCTGCGTCTTCTTCACCCACTCCTTCATCAGCTCGACGGCGCGGTCTCCCGCTTCGATGTCGACGCCCGCGGCTGCGTAGCTGGCACCGGTGGTCTTCTCTGTCATGACAGGAGAGAGCTTTCGTGTCGTTACTGCGGTGAGTGCGGGGCTGCGGGGCCCGTGGAGGAACAGGGTTACGGGCGGCGGAGCGCGTCGGCGGCGTCCGTGCCGCCGGCCAGCTCGGTCTCCAGCAGCTGCTTGCCCAGGAGCTGCGGGTCGGGCAGCTCCATCGGGTACTCGCCGTCGAAGCAGGCACGGCAGAGATTGGGCTTCTGGATGGTGGTCGCCTCGACCATCGCGTCGAGCGAGATGTACGAGAGCGAGTCCGCGCCCAGGGAGGCGGCGATCTCGTCGACCGACATGCCGTTGGCGATGAGCTCGGCCCGGGTGGCGAAGTCGATGCCGAAGAAGCACGGCCACTTCACCGGAGGCGAGGAGATCCGGATGTGGACCTCCGCCGCGCCCGCCTCGCGAAGCATTTTGACCAAGGCGCGCTGGGTGTTGCCGCGGACGATCGAGTCGTCGACGACCACCAGGCGCTTGCCCCGGATGACTTCCTTGAGGGGGTTGAGCTTCAGCCGGATGCCGAGCTGGCGGATCGTCTGCGAGGGCTGGATGAAGGTCCGGCCGACGTAGGCGTTCTTGACCAGGCCGGAGCCGTACGGAATCCCGCTGGCCTCGGCGTATCCGACGGCGGCCGGAGTACCGGACTCCGGCGTCGGTATCACGAGGTCGGCGTCGACCGGGGCTTCCTTGGCCAGGCGCCGGCCCATCTCGACGCGCGAGAGGTAGACGTTCCGGCCGGCGATGTCGGTGTCCGGGCGCGCCAGGTAGACGTACTCGAAGACACAGCCCTTGGGCTTTGCTTCCGCGAATCGGGAGGTGCGCAGGCCGTTCTCATCGATCGCGATGAGCTCGCCCGGCTCGACCTCGCGGACGAAGCTGGCGCCGCAGATGTCGAGGGCGGCGGTCTCACTCGCGACCACCCAGCCGCGGTCCAGGCGGCCGAGGACCAGCGGGCGGATGCCCTGCGGGTCACGGGCGGTGTAGAGGGTTCCCTCGTCCATGAAGACGAGGGAGAAGGCTCCCTTGACCTTCGGGAGGACCTTGAAGGCCGACTCCTCGATGGTCAGGGGCTTGCCCTCGTCGTCCGTCTGCCCGGCCAGCAGGGCCGTCACGAGGTCGGTGTCGTTGGTGGCGGCCACCTGAGTGGCGCGGCCGTCCTGACGGGGGAGGTCGGCGACCATCTCGGCGAGCTCGGCGGTGTTCACCAGGTTGCCGTTGTGACCCAGGGCAATGGAGCCGTGGGCGGTCGCGCGGAAAGTGGGCTGCGCGTTCTCCCAGACGGAGGCTCCGGTGGTCGAGTAGCGGGCGTGACCGACCGCGATATGACCTTGGAGCGAGCCGAGAGAGGTTTCGTCGAAGACCTGGGAAACGAGGCCCATGTCCTTGAAGACGAGGATCTGGGAACCGTTGCTCACAGCGATTCCCGCGGACTCTTGTCCGCGGTGCTGCAGCGCATACAGTCCGAAGTAGGTGAGCTTGGCGACCTCTTCACCCGGAGCCCAGACACCGAAGACGCCACAAGCGTCCTGGGGGCCCTTTTCGCCGGGGAGCAGGTCGTGGTTGAGTCGTCCATCACCACGAGGCACGCTTCCGAGTGTAGGCGAGATCGACCACTGGTCCGAATTGGGGACGGCCCGTAAAAGTCACAGTGCGGACAGTCGGGTAACCCCTGCGGAGGGTGACTGTTTCGCCCCGTATGGAGTGCGTCGGCCGCTCCATCCCTGTGCTTTCATACGAACCCTCGCGCCAGTCCGGCTCTCGATGCTCGCGCCGCCCCCTTCATCGAGTGCGCGTACGGCGACACGCCTGCCCTTCCTCGGTCGGCCCGGCTGCTCTCGCGGACTGCCGCCGCCTGCCTGAGGCGGGTGGCGGGCCCGGCCGCGCCGGGGCGCACTTGTGGATTCGTACGAGCCCCGATGTGGGCGGTTCCGCCCTTCGTCGGCGCGGCCGGTCCGCCGCCCTTGTCACTCCGCGGCGGAGGCTGCCTGAGCCGTCAGACCCTTGCCGTCGGGCGCGGTCAGGGTCAGGGTCCGGCCCTGGATCTTCCAGGTGAGCGGGCCGCTGCCGAAGAGGCCGGTCAGAGCCTGCTCGACCTCGCCCGCCGGGCCGGCGCAGGCGATGCGGGTCGTCGTGAGCGGCCCGAAGGTCACCGAGGGGCCGTCGACGGCGGCCTTGGCGTTGAACCGGTTGCAGCCGAGGCTGCCGCTCGCGGTGGAGTCCGCGGCGAGGGTGAACCGCGCCTTCCCGGCCGCCTCGGCGGGTACGGAGGACACCGTCTCGCCGCTGATCAGGGAGTCGACGGTCCACTCGGTCGCGGTGAGCGGGGCGTCCGGGACGGGGGGCTTCGAGGTCATGGCGAGGGTGCTCCCGTCGGCGGCCTTCAGGGTGAGCCGGTCCGGTCCCTTGTCGATGGTCAGCCGCCCCTGGAAGAGCTTGGCGAACGCTGTCTCGAAGTCCATGTTCTCGCAGGCCATGGTGGTCGTGGCGCCGGGCGTGACGGTCAGGGCGGAGGTCCCCTCGAAGACGACCTTCGCCGTGAAGGCGTTGCAGCCGTAGTTGCCCGTGGCCTCGTCCTCGCCGAGGTCCATCCGGGCCGCGTCGGGCGCGTGCAGGGTCCGGCCGCCGGTGGTCAGGGACGCGACGGACCAGGACCCGGTCGCGCCGGGGAGCGGGTCGGTGCCGATGTTCGTCGCCCCGCCGCCGCAGGCGGCGAGGGCCAGTACGAGGGCCAGGCCGACCGGGGCATGGAGGCGGAGGCGGGCGCGGACGCGGACGTGCCGGTGAGTACGCATGTTCCTGTGACGAACCGGCCGCCGCGGCGGTTCCGCCCGGCCCCGACCTGCCTCGACCTGTTGGCGCCGCTCCCGCTCAGCTCATGAGCGGGAGCAGCGCCGACAGGTCGGCCCGCTCACCACTGGCCCTGACCAGCGCCCCCGATACCGCCTCGGCCCATCCCGTACGGCCCGTCGCGAGCCGGATCCACGTCAGCGGGTCGGTCTCCACCACGTTCGGCGGGGTGCCGCGGGTGTGGCGCGGCCCCTCGATGCACTGGACCACCGCGAAGGGCGGGACCCGTACCTCCACCGACCCGCCCGGCGCCTTGACCGCGAGGGCGTCGGCCAGCAGCCGGGTGCAGGCGGCCAGCGCCTGGCGCTCGACGGGAACGGCCAGTCCGGCGGCCCGGTTCAGGTCGTCGGTGTGGACCACCAGCTCCACGGTCCGCGTGACCAGGAAATCGGCCAGGGTCATGTCACCGATCCACAGGTTCAGCACCCGGCTGCCGTGGTGCGCCGCCAGCGCCTCGGCCATCCGGGCGGCCGCGGTGTCGTACAGCTCGGGCAGTGGAGCGCCGCCGAGGGTCTCCCGGGCCGCCTCGGAGATCTTCCCGGCGAGGGACGCGGTGGCGAAGGGCCACTCGACGGCCGTCAGCTCGGGGATGGCGGCGGGCGGCCGCGCGAGGCCCGTGGCCAGCGAGTCGGCGATCCACGCGATGTGCGCGGCGAGGTGGGCCACCGTCCAGTCACCGAGCCCGCTCGGCCGCGCGAGCTGCTCGGGACTCAACTCGCCCACGGCTCGGGCGACATGCCCGAACTGCGCGGTGACGGCCGCGCGGATCTTCTCGGGGTCGTAGGTGCGCGGCTTCTTCCTGGCGGGCGGCATGGCCCCGACCCTACTCGGGCCCGGGCAGCACGAGCCCGGTGCAGCCGCGACGGGTCGCGGCCCCGGTGGCGTACGTCGTGAACATCGCGTCGAGACGGGCACCGAGCACCCCCGCGTAGGTTTCGGGCACGCTCATCGTGAAGGTGCCGGGCCTGCCCTGGCAGGTCGCGGAGGCGTAGCGGACCTGGCCGATCCGACCGGCCCTGCCGGTGAGAACGGGGTTCGGGGAGGCGCGGCGCACCTTGACGGCCACGGCCGCCGCGTCGTCACCGACATACGTCCGGGTCCGGATCCACCAGGGGTACCTCCCCAGCACGTCGTCGAGCCGCTGGTGTCCTCGTTCCTCCCTGGCCAGCAGCGGGAAGACCCGCTCGGCCCGCTCCGGGCTCACCGCGAGCAGGCAGCCCTCCATCCGGGCCCCGCTCACGCGGGGGACCCCGAGGGCCCGGTCGGGCAGCCGCTCCCGGTCCGGCCCGCGCAGGTGGGCGGCGTACCAGTCGCAGCTGTCCTGCCGGTTCGCCACGGGAGTGAGGTCGACGGCGGGAGCGGGCAGGGCAGTGGGGAGCTCCGGCAGCCGGGCGCGGCAGCCGAGCTTCCGCGCCGCGCCCTCCGCGGCCCGGTGGGCGAGGCGGACCAGTGCCGTGCGGTCACGGGCCTGGTCCCGCGTGCTCGGGGAGGCCGCGGTCACCACGAGGGACGTCGCCCCGGAGGCGATCGGCTGATCGCAACGGGCGGTGACCGTCGCGTCCTCGGCTCCGTAGTCGCCGAGGCTGCCGTCCCCCAGCGGGACGCGGTCCGGGTGCGTGGTCCGCGCGGTGGCGTCTCCCGGCCGCCCCCGTTCCAGCCCCTCGAAGGGCCTGTCCCACACGTCGTCGATCACGTGCAGGTCCCTCTGCTGCGGCAGCCCCTGGATCGTGAGCGTGAACTGGCTCAGCTTCACGTCCCGGCCCTTGCGCTCCTCCAGGCGGCTCAGCACACAGCCGCCCGGGACGGTTTCGAAGTCGACGGTGCTCGGGCCCTCGCCACCCATGACCACCCGGTCCGTGCCCCCGTCCAGGCCCATGACCGTGTCCGCGTCCACCAGGCCGGCGCACGCCTCGGTGATCAGGGCGCGGCTGGCCTCGCGGTCCTGGTGGGACTCGTACGAGTCGTGCAGGGCCCAGCCGCCGAGAACCAGCCCGCCCGCACCGGCGATACACAGCAGCAAGTTGACCGCATTGCGCCATCGGCCACGGTCTGGAAGCGGTCCGCCCGTAGACGGTTCCAGCGGTTCGAACATCCCCACCCCCCGGTCTTGCACCTGCGATGACCACACGGACGTTACCCACCGGATGCGGTGACGACCGAGCCCCCGCCCGGAAGGATCCGGACGGGGGCTCGTCGAGAGGGGGGATCAGGCCAGCAGGGCCGGGATCGTCGCCTCGTGGGCCGCACGGAGTTCGCTCAGGGGAAGGGTGAACTCGCCCTGGATCTCGATCTCATCGCCGTCCACCACGCCGATGCGGGCGGCCGGCAGGCCGCGTGCTCCGCACATGTCGGTGAAGCGGAGTTCCTCGCTGCGCGGCACGGCCACGATGGCCCGGCCCGCGGACTCGGAGAACAGGAAGGTGAAGGCGTCCAACCCCTCCGGTACGACGATCCGCGCGCCGTTGCCGCCGCGCAGGCAGGACTCGGTGAGTGCCTGGATGACGCCGCCGTCGGAGAGGTCGTGCGCGGCGTCGATCATGCCGTCGCGGGAGGCGGAGATCAGGATCTCGCCGAGCAGCTTCTCGCGGCCGAGATCGACCTTGGGCGGCAAGCCGCCGAGGTGGCGGTGGACGACCTCGGACCAGGCGGAGCCGCCGAACTCCTCGGCGGTGTCGCCCAGCAGGTAGAGCAGCTGGCCGGCCTCCGCGAAGGCCATCGGCGTGCGGCGGTTGACGTCGTCGATGACTCCGAGGACCGCCACGACCGGGGTCGGGTGGATCGCGACGGCGCCGGTCTGGTTGTAGAGGGAGACGTTGCCGCCGGTCACCGGGGTGCCGAGTTCGAGGCAGCCGTCGGCGAGACCGCGGCAGGCCTCGGCGAACTGCCACATGACGTCGGGGTCCTCGGGCGAGCCGAAGTTCAGGCAGTCGGAGATGGCCAGGGGCTTGGCACCGGTCGCGGCGACGTTGCGGTACGCCTCGGCCAGCGCGAGCTGCGCGCCCGTGTACGGGTCGAGCTTGGCGAAGCGGCCGTTGCCGTCGGTGGCCATGGCCACGCCGAGGTTGGACTCCTCGTCGATGCGGACCATGCCGGCGTCCTCGGGCTGCGCCAGGACGGTGTTGCCCTGCACGAAGCGGTCGTACTGGTCGGTGATCCAGGACTTGGAGGCCTGGTTCGGGGAGGAGACCAGCGCGAGGACCTGCGCCCGCAGCTCGGCCGGGGTCTGGGGCCGGGGCAGCTTGTTCGCGTCGTCCGCCTGGAGCGCGTCCTGCCACTGCGGGCGGGCGTACGGGCGGTGGTAGGTGGGGCCCTCGTGCGCGACGGAACGCGGCGGGACGTCCACGATCTGCTCGCCGTGCCAGAAGATCTCCAGCCGCTCGCCCTCGGTGACCTCACCGATGACGGTGGCGATGACGTCCCACTTCTCGCAGATCGCCATGAAGCGGTCGACGTGGGCGGGTTCGACGATCGCGCACATGCGCTCCTGCGACTCGCTCATGAGGATTTCCTCGGGCGAGAGCGTCGCGTCGCGCAGCGGGACGGTGTCCAGCTCCACGCGCATACCGCCGGAGCCGGCGGAGGCCAGCTCGGAGGTGGCGCAGGAGAGTCCGGCGCCGCCGAGGTCCTGGATGCCGGCGACCAGCTTCTCCTTGAAGATCTCCAGGGTGCACTCGATGAGGAGCTTCTCCTGGAAGGGGTCGCCGACCTGGACCGCCGGGCGCTTCTTCGGCTTGCCCGTGCCGGAGGCACTGTCGGATGCGGCGTCGAAGGTCTCGGACGCGAGGACCGAGACGCCGCCGATGCCGTCGCCGCCGGTGCGGGCGCCGTAGAGGATGACCTTGTTGCCGGGGCCGGAGGCCTGGGCGAGGTGGATGTCCTCGTGCTTCATCACGCCGATGCAGCCGGCGTTGACGAGCGGGTTGCCCTGGTAGCAGGCGTCGAAGACGACCTCGCCGCCGATGTTCGGCAGGCCGAGGCAGTTGCCGTAGCCGCCGATGCCCGCGACCACGCCCGGCAGGACGCGCCGGGTGTCGGGGTGGTCGGCCGCGCCGAAGCGCAGCGGGTCCACGACGGCGACCGGGCGGGCGCCCATGGCGAGGATGTCGCGGACGATGCCGCCGATGCCGGTGGCCGCGCCCTGGTAGGGCTCGATGTACGAGGGGTGGTTGTGCGACTCGACCTTGAAGGTGACCGCGTAGCCCTGGCCGACGTCGACGACGCCGGCGTTCTCGCCGATGCCGACGAGCATGGCCGTGTTCTCGGGGGTCTTCTCACCGAACTGCTTCAGGTGGACCTTGCTGCTCTTGTACGAGCAGTGCTCGGACCACATGACCGAGTACATGGCGAGCTCGGCACCGGTGGGGCGCCGGCCCAGGATCTCCCGGATGCGGGCGTACTCGTCCTCCTTGAGGCCGAGCTCCTTCCACGGCTGGCCCGCGTCCGGCGTGTCGGTGGCGTGCTTGACGGTGTCCAAAGTCATGCGGAGACCAGCTTCTTCAGGATCGAGGTGAAGAATCCGAGGCCGTCGGTGCGGCCCGTCCCGATCAGCGGCTCGACCGCGTGCTCGGGGTGCGGCATGAGGCCGACGATGTTGCCCGCGGCGTTGGTGATGCCGGCGACATCGCGCAGCGAGCCGTTCGGGTTGCCGCCGAGGTACCGGAAGGCCACGCGGCCTTCGGCCTCCAGTTCGTCGAGCGTGCGCTCGTCGGCGGTGTAGCGGCCGTCCATGTTCTTGAGCGGGACGGAGATCTCCTGGCCGGTGGTGTAGTCACCGGTCCACGCGGTCTCCGCGTTCTCCACCCGCAGCTTCTGCTCGCGGCAGATGAAGTGCAGGTCGTTGTTGCGGAGCATCGCCCCCGGCAGCAGGTGGGCCTCGGTGAGGACCTGGAAGCCGTTGCAGATGCCCAGGACCGGCATGCCGGCCCTGGCCTGCTCGATGATGGGCTCCATCACGGGCGAGAAGCGGGAGATGGCCCCGGCGCGCAGGTAGTCCCCGTAGGAGAAGCCGCCCGCGAGGACGACCGCGTCGACCTGGTGCAGGTCCTTGTCGCGGTGCCACAGCGAGACCGGCTCGGCACCCGCGAGGCGGATGGCGCGCAGCGAGTCACGGTCGTCGAGCGTCCCGGGGAACGTGACGACTCCGATGCGAGTGGTCACCCTCAGGCCTCGACCTTCACGGTGAAGTCTTCGATGACGGTGTTGGCGAGGAACGTTTCGGCCATCTTGTGGATGCGGTCGAGGGCGGCCTGGTCGACCGGTCCCTCCACCTCCAGTTCGAAACGCTTCCCCTGGCGGACGTCGGCGATTCCCTCGAAGCCCAGGCGCGGCAGTGCACGCTGCACCGCCTGGCCCTGAGGGTCGAGGATCTCCGGCTTGAGCATGACGTCGACTACGACGCGTGCCACTGGCACTCCCGTGTGGTGGTTGGTGCGAAGGCGGTTCCCTCAGCGTACCCGGCCAAAATTTCTACGCGGGTAGATATCCTGTGGCTTGATCGCCGATCGGTTTCGGCTTCACCAACGCTTCGCAAAATCACCCGGAAAAACACGCGGCCGGGATTGCGGCGGGACACGCGGAGAGAATTAACTGGGCTTCGCAATGCAATGAGAATCGGGGTACAAAGGAATCACCCCGGATTCCGGCGGAAAGATGCATTGCTCCGAAACATCCACACAGGCGACATCACCGCACGTCAGCACGTGGTGGTGAGGGCGCGCGAAGGGACCGATATCCGTGGTGCAGCGCGTAGTGGTTACGCTCTCCGATGACATCGACGGCGGAGAAGCGGCGGAAACGGTCGCGTTCGCTCTGGACGGTAAGTCGTACGAGATCGACCTCAATGAGGCCAACGCAAAGAAACTGCGGAAGGTCCTGGCTCCCTACGTGGCGGCCGGCCGTCGGCAGTCCCGCTCCGGGAAGGCCTTCAAGCACACCGCCATCGCCCCCGATCCGGCGGTCGTGCGGGCCTGGGCCCGGTCCAACCAGCTCGACGTCCCGCCGCGCGGCCGCATCCCGAAGCGGATCTACGAGTCCTACAACGCGGCCCACTGAGAGCCGATTTGCCATCCACCCCCATCAGTCGGCTAGTGTGTGGATCACGCCAAGGGGCCAGACCACAGGTCAACGCCCCGACGGTCGTGCGGGTGTAGTTCAGTAGCAGAACATCCTCCTTCCAGGAGGAAGGCGCAGTGTGCGATCCCTGTCACCCGCTCTGCATCGCTTTACCGGCCACCATCGTGGATCAGGTAGAGTGATGCGTGCATTGCCCGCGCAGGGCATGCGGACGTAGCTCAGTTGGTAGAGCACCACCTTGCCAAGGTGGATGTCGCGAGTTCGAGTCTCGTCGTCCGCTCTGTAGTGAAGAAGCCCCCGGTCATCGCGACCGGGGGCTTCTTCGTGTTTCCCGGAAGGGTGAGGTTTCCCCGGCTGGGTGAAGCCGGCCGCCCTGACAAATGTCATCGGGGGCCGTGACAGCACGCACTGCCACATGCGCCCGGCCGCCGCGAGGCTTGAGTCATGAATCACACAGTGATCGAGGCCGAGGACCTGCGGCGCGGGTATGCCGGGGGCTTCGAGGCCGTCCGGGGCGTCTCCTTCTGCGTGGCGCCCGGCGAGATCTTCGCCCTGCTCGGCACCAACGGCGCGGGCAAGACCTCCACCGTCGAACTGCTGGAGGGGCTGGCCGCGCCGAGCGGCGGGGCCGTCCGCGTCTTCGGGCTCGATCCCTACACGCAGCGGGCCCGGGTCCGGCCTCGCACCGGGGTCATGCTCCAGGAGGGCGGATTCCCCTCCGATCTGTCCGTCGCCGAGACCGTCCGGATGTGGAGCGGGGTCACCAGCGGCGCCCGCCCGGCGGCGGAGGTGCTGGAGCTGGTCGGCCTGGCCGCGCGGGCCTCCGTACGCGTCAAGCAACTGTCCGGCGGAGAGCGGCGGCGGCTTGACCTGGCCCTGGCCCTGCTCGGGCGGCCCGAGGTGCTCTTCCTGGACGAGCCGACCACCGGCATGGACCCCGAAGGGCGCCGGGACACCTGGGCGCTGGTACGGGAGCTGCGGGCCGACGGCACCACGGTGCTGCTGACCACGCACTACCTGGAGGAGGCCGAGGAGCTCGCGGACCGGCTGGCGATCCTGCACGAGGGGGAGCTGGTCCTGACCGGCAGCCCCGCCGAGGTGACCGCCACCAGGCCGTCCCGGATCCGCTTCACCCTGCCGGCCGGGGTGCCCGCGGCCCGGCTCCCGCTGGCTTTGCACGCGGCGGCCGACGGGCAGCGGGTGGAGATCCGTACCGAACGGCTCCAGGCCGCCCTCGCCGAACTGCTGCGCTGGGCCGACGATTCGGGCGTCGAGCTGGCCGGGCTCGACGCCCGGTCCGCCTCCCTGGAGGAGGCGTTCCTGGAGATCGCGGCGCGCGGCCGCCGCGGCGCCGAGGGCCGCGCCGAGGACCGCGCCGAGGACCCCGCCGAGGACCCCGCCGACGATCACTTCGATGACCGCTTCGACCGGATGGCCGGTACCCGATGAACACGCTGACCCTGAACCCCGGCCGCCTGACCGCCCTCGGCCGCTCCGAGCTCACCCTGCTGGTGCGCAACCGGGCCGCGCTGGGCGTGGCCCTGCTGATGCCGCTGCTGATGGTGTTCGTCCTGCGCTCCACGCTCGGCGGGCGGGGCGGCGCGGCAGCCGTCGGCGAGGCCACGCTGACCGGCGGGATCGGCATGGTGCTGATCCTCGTCGTCTACATGAACCTGGTCTCCGCCTACGTCGCCCGGCGCGAGGAGCTCGTCCTCAAGCGGCTCCGTACCGGCGAGGCCAACGACCTGGAGATCCTGGCCGGGACCGCGCTGCCCGCCGCCGTCCTCGCGCTCGCCCAGATCGCCGTCCTCGCGGTGGCCGGGGCGGCCGTCCTGGAGGTGACGATGCCGCGCAACCCGCTGCTGCTCGCCGCGGCCGTCCTCGCGGGCATCGTGATGCTGGCCGGGATGTCGGCGCTGACCAGCTCCGTCACCCGCACTGTGGAGAGCGCGGGGATCACCACGCTGCCGCTGTTCCTGCTGACCGCGCTCGGCTCGGGGCTCTTCGCGCCGGCGGACACGCTGCCGGACACGCTGGCCTCGGTCTGCGAACTGCTGCCGCTCAGCGGGGTGATGTTCCTGGTGCGGGCCGGCTGGAGCGGCGGCGCGGAGGGCGGGGACCTGCTGGGCGCCGCGGTCCCCGCGCTGGCCTGGATCGTGATCACCGTGTTTGCTGTCCAGCGGTGGTTCCGCTGGGAACCGCGCCGCTAGAGGAGCCGGGGGACGGGAACCGTGTCGAAACTGACGGGGTGGTGGAAGAACCGCAGCAGTTCGGGGAAGGTCGAGCTGTACACGCGCTGGTCGTTCCACCTCTTCGTACTCATCGAGATCTTTTCGTTCGGGCTGGCCGCGCTGGGGGCGGCGACCGAGAAGGCAACGCAGCCGGTGGCGGTCTCGCTCTTCTTCACCGTGTGCGCGCACTCCGTGCTGGTCGGGTTCCTCTCCTCCAGGGCGCTGGACTGGGTCGTGGAGCGGCGCGAACGCCCGGTGCGGCTCGCGGTGACGACGGCCGCTCTGACCGCCGCCGCCTGCCTGGCCGTCCTCTTCCTGCGCAAGGCCGAGCTGACCGGCCACGAGTCCGTGGCGCCGACGCTGATCGCGGGCATGACCTGCTTCACCTGCGGATCGCTGGTCCTGTGCCTGAAGAAGGTCGGGCACATGAAGTACGTCGCCCCGGGCGCGGCCCTCGCCACGGGGGCGGCGGTGCTCGCGCTGGGCCTGTCGGCGGCCGAGGCCCTCGGGTACCTGTTCGCCGTGCTGCTCAGCGGCCTGTTCATCAGCACCGCCTGCGGGTTCTCCGCCTGGCTGCTGAACACGGTGCGGGAGCTGGACCGGTCGCGGGAGCTCCAGGCGCAGCTGGCGGTGGCGGAGGAGCGGCTGCGCTTCGGCCGCGATCTGCACGACGTGATGGGCCGCAACCTGGCGGTGATCGCGCTCAAGAGCGAGCTGGCGGTCCAGCTGGCGCGGCGCGAACGCCCGGAGGCGGTGGACCAGATGATCGAGGTGCAGCGGATCGCCCAGGAGTCCCAGCGGGAGGTACGGGACGTGGTGCGCGGCTACCGGGAGGCGGACCTCGCGGTGGAGCTGGAGGGCGCGCGCGGGGTGCTGCGCGCCGCCGGCATCGACTGCCGCGTGGAGTTGCGGGAGCGGCGCGCCCTGCCGCCGGCGGTGCAGTCGGCGCTGGGCTGGGTGGTGCGCGAGGCCACCACGAACGTGCTGCGGCACGGGGAGCCGGGCAGCTGCGTGATCCGGCTGGCGGCTGCGGACGGGAAGGGCGGCGCGGGTGGCGCTGGTGGCGCGACCGGTGGCGGCCTGGTGCTGACCGTGGAGAACGACGGCGTGCCCGCGGAGTCGCCGCCGCGGGACGGGAGGCCGGGTTCGGGTCTGGCCGGGCTGCGGGAGCGGCTGGCCGCGCTGGACGGCACCCTGGAGGCCGGACCGGCGCCCGGCGGCCGCTTCCGGGTGCGGGTCGAGATACCCGCGCGGCGGCTGCGCACCCCGGCCGTGGGGGACGTGGAGGAGAGCCGGGGCGCGAAGGCCGTACGGGAGGCGAAGGAGACGTGGGACTTGCGGGAAGAGGGGGCGCGGGCATGAGCCCCGTACGTGTGCTGCTGGCCGACGACGAGCACCTGATCCGGGGTGCGCTCGCCGCGCTGCTGGCCCTGGAGGACGATCTGCTGGTCGTCGCGCAGGCGGCGTCGGGCCCCGAGGCCCTCGCGATGGCGCGGGCGCACCGGCCGGACGTGGCGGTGCTGGACCTGCAGATGCCGGGGGCGGACGGTGTGAGTGTGGCCACATCGCTGCGGGCCGAGCTCCCCGGCTGCAAGACCATGATCGTGACGAGCCACGGCCGTCCCGGGCACCTGAAGCGGGCCCTGACGGCGGGCGTACGGGCCTTCGCGCCGAAGACGGTGTCGGCTCAGCGGCTGGCGGAGCTGATCCGGACCGTGCACGCCGGAGGGCGTTATGTGGATCCGGAGTTGGCGGCCGACGCGATCAGCGCGGGCGACTCGCCGCTGACAGCCCGTGAGGCGGAGGTGCTGGAACTCGCGGCGGACGGGGCGCCCGTCGCGGAGATCGCGGAGCGGGCAGCGCTCTCGCAGGGCACCGTACGGAACTACCTGTCCTCGGCGGCGTCGAAGCTGGGGGCCGGGAACCGGCACACGGCGGTGCGTCTCGCACGGGAGCGGGGTTGGGTATAGTAGGTCCCGCGCTACGGCGCCTGCGGACGTAGCTCAGTTGGTAGAGCACCACCTTGCCAAGGTGGATGTCGCGAGTTCGAGTCTCGTCGTCCGCTCTGTAGTGGAGAAG
Source organism: Streptomyces sp. NPDC003038 (assembly GCF_040611115.1). NCBI lineage: Bacteria > Bacillati > Actinomycetota > Actinomycetes > Kitasatosporales > Streptomycetaceae > Streptomyces > Streptomyces sp. NPDC003038. The sequence continues at coordinate 306,909 of NZ_JBEXNN010000004.1, read as the reverse complement.
CCCCCGGTCATCGCGACCGGGGGCTTCTTCGTGTCTCAGTTCGTGTCTCAGTTCATGTCTCAGGGCGTCAGCACGTCGCACATGAGCACGTCAGCACGTCAGGACCAGCTCTTCCAGGTCAGGCCGGTGAGCCGCTCGTACGCCTCGATGTACTTGGCGCGGGTCTGCTCCACGACCTCCTGCGGCAGCGCGGGCGGCGGGAGTTCTCCCTTCCGGTCCCAGCCGGAGGCGGGGGAGGACAGCCAGTCGCGGACGAACTGCTTGTCGAAGGAGGGCTGCGCGTGGCCCGGCTCCCACCGGTCGGCCGGCCAGAAACGGGAGGAGTCCGGGGTCAGCACCTCGTCGGCGGCGACCAGGACGTCCCCGTCCCGGCTGCGGTCGAAGCCGAACTCGAACTTCGTGTCGGCCAGGATGATCCCGCGCTCGCGGGCGATGTCCCGGGCGCGCCCGTACACGGCGAGGGTGGCCTGGCGCAGCAGCGCCGCCGTCTCCACGCCGGTGGTGCGCGCGACCTCCTCGTACGAGACGTTCTCGTCGTGTTCGCCGACCGCGGCCTTGGCGGCCGGGGTGAAGATCGGGCCGGGCAGCTCGGAGCCGTCGACGAGTCCCTCGGGGAGGGCGAGTCCGCAGACCGTACGGGTCTGCTCGTACTCGGCGAGACCGGATCCGGTGAGGTAGCCGCGGGCCACGCACTCGACCGGGACCATCTCGAGGTTCTTGCAGATCAGCGTGCGTCCGGCCCAGTCGGCGGGGGCGCCGGCGGGGAGGTCGGTGCCGATGACGTGGTTCGGGACGATGTCCGCGAGCTGGTCGAACCACCACAGGGAGAGCTGGGTGAGGACCCGGCCCTTGTCCGGGATCTCGGTGGGCAGCACCCAGTCGAAGGCGGACATGCGGTCGCTGGCGACCATGACGAGGTGGCCGTCATCGTCGCGGTAGAGATCGCGCACCTTGCCGGTGTGGAGGTGGACGAGTCCCGGAACCTGAACCGGCTCGGGCTTTTCGACGAATCCGGACACGGGGTCTCCCTGTAGTTCTGTATGAGCGCACTGCCGATTCTCCCGTATGGGCCACCGCCTGCCCCGCCAGGGGTGTGCCCGGCGTGCGTCGGCGGTGTCTCAGTCCCGCTTGCAGATCCGGTCGAGGAGATTGGCGGTGGCCCGCTGGACCCGCTCGTCGACATGGCCGGGGCGGTCGAGGGCGGGGGACCAGGCGAAGGTGCCGGAGGCGAAGACCAGCGCGCCGCTGGGCGCCCGGTAGAGGGAGGTCTCCTGGTGGCGGCGGTGGCCGTCGCTGTCCAGGTAAGGGGAGTGCGCGAGCAGGATCCGGTCCTGGTGCTCGGGGAGCTGGGTGCGCGGGAAGTACCGGTCGGCCTCACCGGCGACCAGGCCGGGGAGTTCGTCGTTCTCACCGGCGCCGGTGGAGTCCCAGAGCCAGTGCGTGGCATTGCGCACGATCAGGGGCGCGGGCTCGGGGACCCGCCCCGCGTACTGGATGCCGAGCAGCTGCTGTTCCGGGCGGTCGACCTCCCGCCACAGGCTGGGGCGGCCGGGGCCGCGGCGTTTTCGGCAGGTGAGGAGCCGGTCCTCGACGCCGGAGGGCGACGGGGCGAGCTCGACCTGCCAGTACATGGTGTTGGCGGAGAGGAAGACGAGCGAGGTGCCGTGCTCGCGGGCGCGCTCGACGGTGCGGCGCATGGGTGCCGACCAGTACTCGTCGTGGCCGGGGAAGACGAGGCCGCGGTAGCGGGTGGGGTCGACGCGGCCGGCGTGCAGGTCGCGGGTGTCGGCGTAGGCGAGGTCGTAGCCGTAGCGCTCGGCCCAGCGGATGAAGTCGTAGGCGTGGCCGACGTGGAGGGGGAGGCCCGCGCCCGCGTAGGGGCGGTCGAAGGAGACGGTCATGGCCGCGTCCCGCTCGCCGAGCAGCCGGCCTTCGTCGTCCCAGGCGTGGTAGAGGCTGGCGCCGGTGCGGCCGTCCTCCGGGTAGAGGTTGTACGCCTGCCAGGTGATGTCGGGGAGCAGGAGCAGGAGGTCGGCGGGGTGTTCGTCGCGGACCGTGAAGGGGATGTGGGAGCGGTAGCCGTCGGCGGTGGTGAGGACGGCCACGTACGCGCCGATGTTCCAGTAGGAGGGGACCTGGAGCCGCCAGGACAGCCACCAGTGGTGGCAGGAGACGGTGCGGTCGGCGGCGAGCGGGGCTGGCTGGACGATGCCGGAGAGACGGGGGCTCGTGGTGATCTTGGAGGCGCCGTCGCCGCCGTAGTGGCCGATCCGGTAGACGTCGACGGAGAACTGCTGGGGCGGATCGACGGTGATGTGGAAGTCGATGGCCCCGCCGGGGGTGACGGCGCCGGTGGAGGCGAAGCCCTTGATCTGGCGGTGCACGTCGTCGGCGGTCCGGGGGCCGCCGTTGCCGCGGGCGCGGGGGATCTGGCCGGTGCCCGCGGCCGCCGCGGCCGGGTCCACGTACCAGGGCACGACCTGCCCGGTGTCGTCGAAATAGAGCTCGCTGCCCCGGAACCACGGCAGGGGTCCCTGTCCGAAGGGGTCGGTCACCGCGTGCGCGAGCGCACCCGACTCCCAACGCCTGATCTGCTCCCCGCCCATACCGCTCCCCTCCCTCGGTGCCCCGAACGGATCCAACGTCGTACCGGTGCGCGGTACCTGTACGTGCTGTCGCCGCGACTGGTCCCAGCACATCACATAACGCACGCACTCCGTCACCGTTCGTCGTGAATTGACGTGAGCGGAACATTGGAATCCGCTTGTTCGTGCGAGCCGTCACCCGTGAGGGGGCACGGAAACCGCTGGTCAGACGAGCCGGACCGGCTCCTCCGCGCGGACCCCGATCTCCGCGAGCCAGTGCCGCAGAGGCTCCGGATTCCCGTCCTCGACCAGGCACATCACGTGCGGAGCCAGGTCCGAGCGGCGGTCCCCGCCGACCAGCAGGACCGGGCCGTCCAGCCAGTCCAGCCCCGGAGCGGCTCCGGCCGAGTCCACGGCCGCGCAGCACACCATCGCCGTCACGTGGTCGGCCAGCAGATCCCGCCCGCTGCGCGGCGGCTGGAGGGGGAACAGCGGTACCGCATCCGCGCCGCGCGCCTTACCGGCCGCAGCCCCGGCTCCGACGTCCGGGCCGGCGGCCCGGTCCTCCCGCGCGAGGTCGGCGCTGAGCCGTCCGGCCAGTGCCTCCCCGGCCGCGCCGTCACCGGCAACGTCCGTGAGGTGCCCGAGCACCCGCTCCAGCGTGGGTCCGGCGAAACCGTACCCGGCGGGTGCAGTGAGGGGCCGCTGCCCGTCGGTGTCGCGGGCCGGGACGGCCAAGGCGTCCAGCGCCGCGTGCAGGCGAGCCGCCTCCGTGCGCCACTTGCGGTCCACGACCTCCTCCGGATACGCCGTCCAGTCCACCGGGGACCAGTCCGGCCCGGGCTCGGCCGGACCGCCGTGGAAGAGCCGCGCGGCCAGCAGCGAAGCCGCCTCGTCGACCGCCCCGGGCTGCTCCAGCAGGTCGCAGGCGGGGCGCTCGCCCAGCCGAGAGGCGTAACCCTCGGCCAGCCGGTCCCGCCGGGAGAGCTCGGTCAGCGCGGAGACCACCCCCGCGTCGAGGTGCGCCGGCCAGCGGCCCATCCGCCACGCGGGCAGCGCGACCCGGGTCAGCAGCCGGTCCCAGCCCGCGTAGGCGAGGCCGACCTGCTCCTGGGCGACGATGCGCAGCCCGTAGTCCACATCCTGTGCACGGTCCGAGGCGGCCGCGGCCACCCCGCGCTCCATCTCGGCGGCGTCCACCCGGCACAGCCGCAGCAGCAGCCGCGCCGGCCGGGCGATCCAGCCGAGGCCGCGCCGGTTGCCCACGTCCACGGCGGCGTCCAGGCCCCGCACGAAACCGCGGGCGTCCGCTATGTCCGGGTGTGCGGAAGGACCCGTACCCGCGACGACGGGGGCGAGGACCGCGCGCAGCTCCGCGACCCGCATCCACCAGAGGAACGGCGATCCGATCACCAGCACCGGAGCGGCGCCGGGCTCGGATTCCGGACCAGCGGATATACCGCTGCGGCGGTGGGCCGCATGCGTGCGGTCCTCCAGCCAGCTGTCGCAGTCGGGCGTCAGCGCTATGGCCGACGGCGCCGGAACGTCCATCCGGTCGGCCAGGTCCCGCACCAGCCGGTAAAGGTCGGGCGCGGCGGCCTCGGCCAGCGGCACCGTCGGTGTCACGGCGGGACTCGCCCGCAGCACCACCGCGGCGAAGACCCCGCCGACGAGCAGGACGAGTGCGGCGACCACGCACACGGCGAGGGTCACCGCCGGCCAGGGGTCCCCGGCCAGCCGGCCCGTCATCAGGGCCGCCAGCAGCACCACCGCGAGGGCGGCGGGCAGCAGTCCCACGGCCAGCGCCCTGCTGCGCACGCGCAGCACGGCCAAGGCGCGGGAACGCGCCGACGGCACGCCCACTTCCATGATCGAACCGGTTCCGGACACGGCCGGACCTCACCCCCTCTGCCCTGCGGCGGCTTTGCTCACTCCCCCACTGTGACACCCGCCACCGACATCGCAATGCCGGTGAGCCAAGTGCCGGAATGCTTGCGCCGCACCCTAGTTGGGGTACGCCCGGTCGTCAGGCAGACGGGGTGACGATCACCCGATGGAATGGCTTTGGGTAAAGGTGGGTGCGTTCGAACGCGGCTGGATGCAGTCGCAGGCGGACGCGCCCGCGGGCCCGGGCGCACCTCGTGCGCACCGGACCCGCGGGCGCGGACAGCCTCACTGGTCAGCCGGGGGCGGCCGACGTCAGCCCGGGATCGGCCAGGGGTCAGCTCGGGGCCGGACAGGCGTCGGGCCGGGTCGGCAGGGGCCAGGCAGGGGCCGGGCCGAAGTGCCCGGGGTGGGGCCCGGGGTCAGCGGCCTTCGGCCGCCTTGGCCGCGATGTCCGTACGGTGCTGCGAGCCGTCCAGCCTGATGCGAGCGACCGCCTTATACGCCCTCTCGCGGGCCTGCGCCAGATCGGAACCGGTCGCCGTCACGGACAGCACGCGGCCGCCCGCGCTGACGACCGCATCGCCCTCGCGCCGGGTCCCGGCGTGCAGCACGTACGCGTCGGGGGCGTCCTCGGCCGCCACCTCGGCCAGGCCCTCGATCGGGTCCCCGGTGCGCGGGGTGTCCGGGTAGCCGTGCGAGGCGATGACCACCGTGACGGCCGCGTCCTCGTGCCAGCTGAGCGGGGGCTCGGCGTGCAGGGTTCCCTTGGCCGCGCTCATGAGCACGCTCGCGAGCGGGGTGCGCAGCCGGGCCAGGACCACCTGGGTCTCGGGGTCGCCGAAGCGGGCGTTGAACTCGATGACCCGTACGCCGCGGCTCGTGATGGCCAGGCCCGCGTACAGCAGGCCGGAGAAGGGGGTGCCGCGGTGGCGGAGCTCGTCCACGGTCGGCTGGAGCACGCTCTGCATGACCTCGTCGACCAGCTTCGGGTCGGCCCAGGGCAGTGGGGAGTACGCGCCCATGCCGCCGGTGTTGGGACCGGCGTCGCCGTCGAGGGCGCGCTTGAAGTCCTGTGCGGGCTGCAGCGGGAGCACGGTGACGCCGTCGGTGATGGCGAAGAGGGAGACTTCGGGGCCGTCGAGGTACTCCTCGATGACGACGCGGTCGCAGCCGAGCGCGTGGGCGCGGGCGGCGGCCCGGTCATCGGTGACCACGACGCCCTTGCCGGCCGCGAGGCCGTCGTCCTTGACGACGTACGGGGCGCCGAAGGCGTCGAGGGCCGCGTCCACCTCCTCGGGGGTGGTGCACACGTAGCTGCGCGCGGTCGGGACCCCGGCCGCCGCCATGACGTCCTTGGCGAAGGCCTTCGAGCCTTCGAGCCGGGCCGCCTCCGCGGACGGCCCGAAGACCGGGATGCCGGCGGCGCGTACGGCGTCGCCGACGCCGGCGACCAGGGGCGCCTCCGGGCCGACGACGACCAGGTCGGCGCCGAGTTCGGTGGCGAGGCGGGCGACGGCGTCACCGTCGAGGGCGTCGACGGGGCGGAGTTCGGCCACCTCGGCGATGCCGGCGTTGCCGGGAGCGCAGTAGAGCGCGGGGACGTCGGGGTCGAGGGACAGAGAGCGGCACAGGGCATGTTCGCGGGCGCCGCCGCCGATGACGAGGACCTTCACGCTGCTCAGCCTAGCCCGCGCGGCCGGTACCCCTTCGTGCGGCCACCCAACTCGGAGGGGCTACTCATTCGTATATTCCTCCACAACGGTGGCTCCGAGCTCGCGCACGATGAGTTCGTGTCCGGTCAGGGCGCTGTCCACCAGGTCCGGGTCGTCGTCCTGCGCGACGTCGTCCTCCGGCGCGACCGGCGGGGGCGCCTGCTGTACGGGGGGCTGCTGCGCCGGAGCCGACTGCTGGGGCGGCTGGTGCGGGGCGGACGGCTGCCGCGCCGGGGCCGGAGGGGGCGGCGGGGGGCTGTAGGCGGGGGCCTGCGGGGCCGCGTAGGAGGAGCTCTGGTGCGCGGGCTGGCCGCCCCCGCCCCCGCCCACGACGGCGTCGATCTTCCAGTTGACCTGGAACTGCTCGGCCAGGACCGCCTTGAGCACGTCCTCGCTGCCGCTGCTCGCGAAGTTGTCGCGGGCTCCGACATTGGGGAAGCCGAGCTGGAGGGTGGTGCCGTCGAAGCCGGTGACCTGGGCGTTCTGGCTGAGCAGGATCCAGGTGAAGCGGCGGCGGTTCTTGACGGCCTCCAGGACGCCCGGCCACATCGCCTGGACCTGGCCGACGCCGGCCGCCATGCCGGGGGAGGGCGCGGGGGCCGCGGCTGCGGCCGGGGCGGTGTGCCGGGCCGGAGCCGGAGCCGGGGGGGCCGGGGCGGCGGGCGTGGCCGCACCCTGGCCGGGAGCGGCCGCGCTGGGCCAGGCGCCGGGGGCACCGCCGCCGGGCTGCGCGGCTCCGGGCCAGGCACCGGGGGCGGGGGTGGCCGGGGCGGAAGGTGCGGGCGGGGCCGCGGGTTCGGGCGCAGCCACGGGGGCGGCGACCGGCGTCGGCGGGACCGGCGCGGACTGGACCGGCGCGGGCGGCTCGGGAGCCCGTACCGGCTCCGGAGCGCGGGCGGCTGCACGCACGGCGGCGACACCCCCAGCGGGACCGGCGGGCGCCATGGCGTGCGCCTCGGGCCCGGGCACGTAGCCCATGGCGGGCGCGGCGGCGGGCGCGGCCACGGCCTGCGCCGCGGGCGCGCCCGCGAACGAGGCCGCTCCGCTCCGCTCCAGCCGGTCGAGCCTGGCCTGGAACGACCGCTCGTCGTCGAAGGCGGCGGGCAGCAGCACGCGGGCGCAGATCAGCTCCAGCTGCAACCGCGGCGAGGTCGCGCCCCGCATCTCGGTGAGCCCGGTGTTGACCAGATCGGCGGCCCGCGACAGCTCGGCGGCACCGAACACGGACGCCTGGGCCTGCATCCGCTCCACGACATCGACGGGGGCGTCGATCAGCCCCTTCTCCCCGGCGTCGGGCACGGCGGCCAGGATGACCAGGTCCCGCAGCCGCTCCAGCAGGTCGGCGACGAACCGGCGGGGGTCGTTCCCGCCCTCGACGACGCGGTCGACGACCTCGAAGGCGGCGGCGCCGTCCCCGGCGGCGAAGGCGTCGATGACCGAGTCGAGAAGCGACCCGTCGGTGTACCCCAGCAGGGAGGTGGCCATGGCGTATGTCACACCGTCGGCCGCGGCTCCGGCGAGCAGCTGGTCCATGACGGACATCGAGTCACGCACGGATCCGGCGCCGGCGCGCACGACGAGCGGCAGCACGCCGTCCTCGACGGTGGCCCCCTCCCGCCCGCAGACCTCGCCCAGGTATTCCCGCAGGGTGCCGGGCGGCACCAGCCGGAAGGGGTAGTGGTGCGTCCTGGACCGGATGGTCCCGATCACCTTTTCCGGCTCCGTGGTGGCGAAGATGAACTTGAGGTGCTCCGGCGGCTCCTCGACCACCTTCAGCAGGGCGTTGAAGCCCGCCGAGGTGACCATGTGGGCCTCGTCGATGATGTAGATCTTGTACCGGCTGGAGGCCGGCCCGAAGAAAGCCTTTTCGCGCAGGTCACGGGCGTCGTCCACACCACCGTGCGAGGCGGCGTCGATCTCGATGACGTCGATCGAACCCGGCCCGTTCCTGGCGAGGTCGCGGCAGGACTGGCACTCCCCGCACGGGGTCGGGGTCGGCCCCTGCGCACAGTTCAGGCAGCGGGCGAGGATCCGCGCGCTGGTGGTCTTCCCGCAGCCGCGCGGCCCGCTGAACAGGTACGCGTGATTGACCCGGTTGTTCCGCAGGGCCTGCATCAGCGGTGCAGTGACATGCTCCTGACCGATGACCTCGGCGAACGACTCGGGGCGATAGCGGCGGTACAGCGCAAGGGACGACACGTCTACGAGGTTATCCGGGCCCACCGACAAACGGCGGCCCCCGCCGACCCCGACCGCCCCGGAACGCAAAGCGCCCCCCACGCACCCGCCAGAGCCCACTTACCCTTGCTGCCTTCCGGCCCTGGGGGAGTTGGGTGAGATAGCGCCACGTGAGGGGCTGACCCCACCCTAGCGGATGGACGCCCCGGGAATCGAGTCGCCCCCGGGTCGGGGTGCCGACCAGGGATCACGTTCGCGAGCACCCCTCAACGTCTTGTATTGTTTGCGGCGGAGGATTCGCCTAGTGGCCTAGGGCGCACGCTTGGAAAGCGTGTTGGGGGCAACCCCTCACGAGTTCGAATCTCGTATCCTCCGCCATTGCTCTCACCGGGCAATACGTTGAAGGGCCCCACCGCTTGCGGTGGGGCCCTTTGCGTTGCCCCGTCTCAGGTTCCGTCTCATTTGGCCCCTAGGAGCCCCACCGCGGGGCGCTCCCGCCAGTGACGACCGGCTCCGCCCAGGCCGCAATGGCGAGGACATTCCGCTGCACCATCTGGCCGTCGCCACTTCGTGGAGCAGGTGACGTACGCGCGGCCCGAGACGGATCACGTACCGGAGACCCTCGATGTCGACCGCGCCGCATTCGCCCCGGGGAGCGGTCAGGGGGCTGCCACGTGCTTGATGTACGCCTCGCTGATCGCGTACGTCGCCGAGGCGTGGATCACCGTGCCGGTCACCCGCCCGTGTGGCGCTTCACCAGTTCGATGACGGCTCGACTCAGGCGGGACTCGTCCTCCGGCGGGCGGCCGGGGAGAAGGGCCACCTCGACGTGGATGAGGACCTGCCCGGGTGCGCCGTCCTCGATCACGGCGGGCTCGCGCCGCCACCCGATCGCGCCGCCACTCGTCCGGGTGATCACCCTCCGCGGTCCTCGATCAGGGTGTGACATCTCGCTATAAAAGGGCCCGTCACGTTGATCAACTGATGGGCACTCACCATGCTGAAGGCCGCTCTGCAGGTCCTCGCCGCCGCCTCCCTCGCCTCCCTCGCAGCCGTCTCGCCCGCGGTCGCCGCACCCGCCCCCGCCCCCGACACCGGGCCCTGCGGTCCCGTCGTCCAGTACCGCGCGGGGGACTGGTGGCTTACGACGACCAACCCGCTGATCTCCTTCGCGGTCGAGGCGGCCGCACGGGCCGAGAAGTGGCAGTGGCGCAAGGACTCCAACACCTTGTGGCGCGGTGACACCCGGGAGAACGTGCAGGACCTCTTCGAGGACGGGTTCACGCCGCGCGGCGAAGACGTGACCCCGCTGGCCGAGTACATCGTCAAGGGCGGCGGCCAGAACTCCGCCCACCTCAGCACCAGTTGCGAGGAGTGGGTGGCCCAGAAGTTCGCCACCTACGGCCAGGCGAAGACCGGTTGGGTGTACGAGATCGACGCACCGGGCGGGATCGACGTGAACGCCACCGCCCGGGCCAACGGCTACGAGTCGCCGTACCTGTGGAACAAGGAGATCGACTTCCCGGGCGGGGTCGCGGGCCGGTACATCAAGAAGGCGTGCAAGTACCACCTGGTCAAGACCGACCCGGTGACCAAGGTCAACACGTACGAGAACCTCGGCTGCAAGAACAACCGCGACTTCGCGCCGTTCGGAGCCACTGACGGAGTCGGCGTGCCCGCCCTCGCCGCGGCCGGCTGAGCACGGGCGGGGATCAGGCACCGCGCGGGGGAAGCCGTTTCGGCCGGCCTCCCCCGCCTACCCGGCGGGCCTCCGGGCCGTACCGGCTCTACTCCTCGGTCATCTCCGGCATCTCGCCGACCGTCGTCGACATGTCGATCATCGCGAAGGCCGCCCCCTGGGGGTCCGTGACCGCCGCGAACCGCCCGAACGGGCTGTCCATCGGGCCGAACTCCAGCTTTCCGCCCCGCTGCGTCGTCTTGGCCACGGCCTCGTCGCAGTCCGAGACCGAGAAGTAGACCTGGATGTACGGGGGCAGGTCCGGCGGGAAGTCCTTGTCCATCTTCATCCGGCCCAGCACGGGGTTCTCCTGCCCGCCCAGGCTGAAGACCTTGAAGTCCATCGCGGCCGCATCGGGGTCGTCACCCATGTCCATCTGCAGGGGCTTGAAGGGGAAGACCTGCGGCAGGAAGGCGTCCGCCTTGTCCGGCTCCCGGGTGAAGACCTCCGCCCACGCGTACGAGCCCGGCTCCCCCATCTTCTCGAAGCCCTTGTGCTCGCCCGGCTGCCAGACGCCGAAGACCGCGCCGCTGGGCTCCTTCGCGATCAGCATCGAGCCGAAGTCGCCGACCTTCATCGGCTCCATCAGCAGGTCGCCGCCCGCCGACTTGATCTTCTCGGCGGTGGCGTCCACGTCGGGCGACGCGAAGTAGAGACACCACTGGGACTGGGAATCACCGCCCGGCATCGGCGGAACGACGGCCGCGACCGCCTTGCCGTCGGAGTAGGCCTGGGTGTAGTTGCCGTACTCGGTGCTGGCCTCGCCGAAGGTCCAGCCCAGCACATCGGCGTAGAAGCTCTTGGCGCCCTCGACATCGGTGAACATCGCGTCTACCCAACAGGGTGCGCCTTCCGGGAACTCAGCCATGGTCGATCGACTCCTGTGTCGTGTGCCCTGCCTTTCGTACTCACGCTAGGCGCGCGGTGCGGCGACCGCGCGTGGAGCGCGGCCGCGGGGGACGCTGGAGCCATGGACAAGCACATCACCATCCGGCTGGCCCAGCAGCCGGAGGCCGACGAGTTGCTCGGCCGGAGCCCGCTCGCCGCGCTGGTCGGCATGCTGCTGGACCAGCAGGTGCCGATGGAGTGGGCGTTCTCCGGGCCCTACACGATCGCCCGGCGGCTCGGCGCGGACGATCTGGACGCGCATGCCATCGCCGCGTACGACCCGGAGGCCTTCGCCGCCCTCCTCGCAGAGAAGCCCGCCGTGCACCGGTATCCGGGCTCGATGGCGAAGCGGATCCAGCAGCTGTGCGCGTACCTGGTGGAGCACTACGGCGGGGACGCCGAGGCCGTGTGGGCCGACGCGGAGACCGGTGCGGAGCTGCTGGGCCGGCTCAAGGCGCTGCCCGGCTTCGGCGAGCAGAAGGCCCAGATCTTCCTGGCGCTGCTGGGCAAGCGGCTGGGGGTGCGCCCGAAGGGCTGGCGGGAGGCGGCCGGCGGGTACGGCCCGGCGGACGTCTACCGCTCGGCGGCCGACATCACGGGCCCGGAGTCGCTGGCCAAGGTGCGGGCCCACAAGCAGGAGATGAAGGCGGCCGCGAAGGCCGCGGGGAAGGGCGAGGGGGCCGCGGGAAGGACTGCGGGGAAGACCCCTGCGGAGACAGGAGGCAAGACCGCGGGCAAGACCCCGGGGAAGGCGGGCGCGAAGGCGGCGGAGAAGAGCCCCGGCAGCCCCTGACCCCCGCCAATTGACCGGCGTAACCAGGACCCGATTGGCCCCTGCTATCGGTCAACCACCCCCGTAGATTCAACGGTATGAACGAGATCCTGACCCGCGCAGCCACCGCCGAGGCCGTTTCCGACGCCCCGGGCAGCTTGATCACCCTGCTCGCCGACACGGCCCCGCTGACGTGCAACACCGCCACCTTCAAGGAGGGCGCCACCGGCGCCCCCGCGCACTACCACACCAAGGCGACCGAGTTCTTCCTGGTCACCGAGGGGCAGCTGGACGTACTCGTCGGCGAGCACATCAGGACCCTCGGCGCCGGGGACTTCCTCGCGGTGCCGCCCGGTGTCACGCACGCCTTCGCCCCCGCGCCCGGCCACGGCGCGAGCGTCTTCGTCGGGTTCACCCCCGGCATGGGCCGCTTCGAGTACTACCGGCTCCTCGGCCGGGTCAGCGCCGGCGAGGCCACCGTGCAGGACATCAAGGACAGCTCGGAGACGTACGACAACCACTACGCGGAGAGCGCCGTGTGGAGCGGCCGGCGCCGCAGCGCGGAGCCGTAGACCTCGTCCGCGTCGAGCCGGCGCAGTTCCTCGGCGATCAGCTCGGCCCCGCTGCGGATCTTCAGGGCCACCTTGCGGTCGGGACTGCCCGGCAGGACCAGGGTGGCCAGGGACCCCTCGGGCCGGTCCACGCGGATCTCCCCGCCCGTGGTCTGGAGGCTGACGCGGGTGATCACCGGGCCCTCGGTCGTCACCCGGGCCACCGCCACCCCCAGCCGGTCCTCCAGCCAGCGCGCCAGCAGCTCGGCGCTCGCGTTGTCGCTCTCACTCTCCACCGTCGCGCCGGTCACCGGCAGCGGCTTCTGGTCCAGGGCGGCCGCCAGCAGGGCCCGCCAGGGCGTCAGCCTGGTCCATGCCAGGTCGGTGTCACCGGGCTGGTAGGCACCGGCCCGCTCGTCGAGCACCCGGATCGGGTCGGCGACGTATCCCGCGTCCGTGATCCGGCGCTGCGCCAGCGCGCCCAGCGGGTCCCCCGCCAGGTCGGCGGGGGCATCGGCCGGCCACCACGCCACCACGGGAGCGTCCGGCACGAGCAGCGGCAGGACGACCGAGCCCGCCTGGCCGGTCAGCGCCCCGTGCAGCCGCAGCAGCACGATCTCGCCGGTCCCGGCGTCCGCACCGACCCGCAGCTCGGCGTCCAGGCGGGTCTGGCGGAGCTTGTGCGGGCCCCGCGAGGTCCGCTTGATCACCGCGATGATGCGGCACGGGTGCTCGCGCGAGGCCTCGGAGGCCGCGCGGACGGCGTCGTACGCGTTCTCCTCGTCGGTGACGACGACAAGGGTCAGCACGAGCCCCATGGTGGGGCTGCCGATGGCCCGGCGGGCTTCGAGCAGGGCCCGGTTGACCTTGCTGGACGTGGTGTCGGTGAGTTCGGTCCGCATGGACCCGAGTCTGTCAGCGCCTGCCGCACTCCCGGCACCCGGTCCGCTCGATTCCGCCTGGAGCGGTGCCCGGGCGCCCGGACTCCGTCACCTCCGCCCGGACGGTGTGTCACTTCCGCTGGGCCTCCGGCGCGTCTGCGGCCCGTCACGCCCGTACGGTCACCTCCGCCGCCGGGCCGTCCCGAAGACCGACCGGGAGATCTCCCGGCCCAGCTGTGTCCCGATCGACCGGGCCAGCGAGCGGAACAGCCCGCTCCCCACCACCTGTTCGGCCAGCGACCGATCCGGCTCCGGAGCACCGCGCGCCGCCTTCTCGGCCTCCTTGGCCCGTTTCGCGGAGGCGGCGGCGGCCGCGGCGGCCTCCGCCTCGGCTTCCGCCGCGGCCTGCTGGGCGCTGATCTTCTCGTACGCCGATGCGCGGTCGATCGGCTCCGCGTAGCGCGCGTAGAGCGGCGAGGCCTTCACCGCCTGCTCCAGGGCGGCCGGCTCGATCGGCCCCATCAGCGACTGCGGGGCGCGCAGCCGGGTCGCCGCGACCGGTGTCGGCGCGCCGTTCTCGCTGAGCACGGTGATCACCGCCTCGCCCGTGCCCAGCCGGGTGAGCAACTCCTCCAGGTCGTAAGGGGAGTGGGGGAAGGTCTTCACGGTCGCCTTCAGCGCCTTCGCGTCGTCGGGGGTGAAGGCGCGCAGCGCGTGCTGCACCCGGTTGCCGAGCTGGGCGAGCACGTCCGCCGGCACGTCCTTGGGCGTCTGCGTCACGAAGAAGACACCGATGCCCTTCGAGCGGATGAGCCGCACCGTCTGGGTGATGGACTCCAGGAAGGCCTTCGAGGCGCCGTTGAACAGCAGGTGCGCCTCGTCGAAGAAGAAGACGAGCTTGGGCCGTTCCAGGTCGCCGACTTCGGGCAGGTCGTGGAAGAGGTCGGCCAGGAGCCACATCAGGAAGGTGGAGAAGAGCTGCGGCTTGTCCTGGACCGCCGGGAGTTCCAGTACGGAGACCATTCCGCGCCCGTCCGCGGCCGTCCGGAGGAAGGCGCCGGTATCGAATTCCGGCTCGCCGAAGAACTGCGCGGCTCCCTGCTGCTCGAAGGCGGTCAGGGCCCGCAGGATCACCCCGGCCGTCACCGTCGACAGTCCGCCGATGCCCTTGAGCTCGGCCTTCCCCTCGTCGGAGACGAGGAAGGCGACCACCGCCCGCAGGTCCTTGAGGTCGATCAGCTCCAGACCCTTGGTGTCGGCGTAGTGGAAGATCAGGCCGAGGGACTGCTCCTGCGTCTGGTTGAGCCGGAGCACCTTCGACATGAGCACGGGGCCGAAGCTCGTCACGGTCGACCGCACCGGGATGCCGGGGCCGATCCCGCCCAGCGAGTAGAACTCGCTGGGACATCCGGTGGCCTCCCACGGCTGGGCGACGTCCGCGGCCCGTTCCTCGATCTTCTCGTTGCGCGCACCGGGCGCCGAGATCCCCGAGACGTCGCCCTTGATGTCCGCGAGGAAGACGGGGACGCCGTTCGCCGAGAGCTGCTCGGCGATCAGCTGGAGGGTCTTCGTCTTGCCGGTGCCGGTGGCGCCCGCGACCAGCCCGTGCCGGTTGAGCATCGCCAGTGGGATACGGATCTGGTGGTCGGGCAGCACGTGATCGTCCCAGAGCAGGGCCCCCAGGTCGAGAGCGGGTCCGGTGAAGGCGTACCCGGCGGCGATCCGGTCCGCCGGGTCCGCCCGGTCCGCCCGGTCCGCCGGAACGGATGGGTCGGTGCTCTCGCTCATGCATCACTCCCGAATTGGCCCTGTTCGACACCTTTGCACCAACGCGACGAGGCTGCGCCCGCAGGCACCGGCCCGGTAGGCTTTCCGTGTGATCTTCAAGCGCATCGGTAACGGGAGGCCGTACCCCGACCACGGCCGGGAAAGCACCCGGCAGTGGGCGGATGTCGCGCCGCGCCCGGTCCGGCTCGACCAGTTGGTGACGACCAAGGGACAGCTGGACCTCGAAACGCTGCTCGCCGAGGACTCCACCTTCTACGGCGACCTCTTCGCCCATGTCGTCAAGTGGCGGGGCGACCTCTACCTGGAGGACGGGCTGCACCGTGCCGTGCGCGCGGCCCTGCAGCAGCGCCAGGTGCTGCACGCCCGCGTCCTCGAAATGGACTGACACCCCCCGGGCGTCCCGACACGGCGACTCCGGGCGGCAGGCCAAGCGGAAGCGGTACGGCGCGGCAGCGGAAGCGGACTCCCGCTTCGCGCCGATTGGGCCTTTCGGGTCGGCCTTGGCGTATCAACAGATCATTTAGTGCGGAACCCCACCAGGCCGCACTACGCTGCGCTCATGAGCATGCTCACTCCCCCCGGCATGGGCGGAAAGTACCGCGTCACGGGAGCCGCCTACCCCCGCATGAGCCGTAAACGGAGCCGACGTCGGATCGTCTTCGCCGTGCTCGGCTCGGTCCTCGCGCTCGCCCTCCTCGGCTACGGGGCACTGCAGCTCATCGACGTGTTCGGGGGCAACGCCTCGCAACGGAACACGGCTGCGGGCAAGGACTGTCCGACAGCGGGCCCGAAGGCCGCCAAGGCCCCCCAGGGCGGCCCCGCGGCGCCCGTCGCACCCGTCGCCGCCACCGGCGGACCGGCGGTCGTGCTGCCCGAGCCCGGCCAGATCACGGTCAACGTCTACAACGCGACCCCGCGCGCGGGACTCGCCAAGGCCGTCGGCGACGAACTGAAGGCGCGCGGCTTCATCATCGGCAGCGTCGGCAACGCCCCCGCCGACTTCGACAAGAAGGTCCCCGGCACCGGCATACTGCTGGGCTCACCCAAGACCGACAAGGCGGCCTACTCCGTCCTCGGCACCCAGCTGGCCGGCGTCACCCAGCAGACCGACACCCGTGAAACCGCGGACATCGACCTGATCCTCGGCGACGCCTTCAAGGCGCTCTCCACGAAGGAGGACGCGGACAAGGCGCTGGCCCTGCTGGCCAACCCCCAGCCCGCGCCCGCCAAGACCTGCTGATCCCCCGCGGGGGACCCCGTAACGGCCGGCCGCGTGCCCGCTCGGCTGAACGCGGCCGCGTCCGGCTCTACTCGGCCGAGCCGTACATGCGGTCGCCCGCGTCGCCCAGCCCCGGCACGATGTAGCCGTGCTCGTTGAGCCGCTCGTCCACCGCGGCGGTCACCACCGTCACCGGCGTGCCCGCGAGCTCGCGCTCCATGATCGCGACGCCCTCGGGCGCGGCCAGCAGCACCACGGCGGTGACGTCGTCCGCGCCGCGCTTGATGAGCTCCCGGATCGCGACGACGAGCGTGCCGCCGGTGGCGAGCATCGGATCGACGACGTAGACCTGCCGTCCGGAGAGGTCCTCCGGCATGCGCGTCGCGTACGTGGAGGCCTCCAGGGTCTCCTCGTTGCGGACCATGCCCAGGAAGCCCACTTCGGCGGTCGGCAGCAGCCGCACCATGCCGTCGAGCATGCCGAGGCCGGCGCGCAGGATCGGCACGACCAGCGGGCGCGGGTGCGAGAGCTTCACACCGGTGGTGGGGCCGACCGGGGTCTCGATGTCCGACTGCTCCGTGCGCACGTCCCGGGTGGCCTCGTACGCGAGGAGCGTCACCAGCTCGTCGGCGAGGCGCCGGAAGGTGGGGGAGTCGGTGCGCTTGTCGCGCAGGGCGGTCAGTTTGTGCGCCACCAAGGGGTGATCGACGACCTGCAAACGCACAACATCCTCCAAGACTCAGCTTCAGGGCTCGACCTGCGACCTGCGGCCCCGCTGCCTGCGAAAACGGCCGCACGGCGCGACCCACACCCAAGAGGCTACGCGGTGACGCGGCCCCTGGACGTCCTTGGGCTCGACCGCGCCCCGGCGACCTGGGGATGCGGGTCGCACGCACACGCAGCACGCTGGATTGATGAGCAACGGACGGGTGATCGCGGGGGTCGACGGATCCGAACACAGCCTCAAGGCCCTGGAGTGGGCAAGGGCCGCAGCCGTGCGGCACCACGCCGGACTGCTGGTCGCCCATGTGCTGCCCGACCACGCGCAGTTGTACGCGGGACGCCGGGCCGCCCTCGACCACGCGTCCGATCCGGAGGAGTTCACCGACCCCGTGATCGAGCGGATCCGGGCACTGCTGGACAGCGGCGCCGAACTGCCGGAGCAAGTGGGGTACGAGTCGCTGGAGGGCTCCGTGCCCGAGGCCCTGAGGGTGATCGGGTCGGGGGCCCGGATGCTGGTGATGGGATCGCGCGGGCGCGGCGGCTTCGCCAGCCTGCTGCTCGGCTCGAACAGCCGCGCCGTCGCCACCACCGCGCCCTGCCCGGTCGTCGTGGTCCCGCACGCGGAGCGGGGCGTGGAACGGGGCGTGGAGCGGGGCGTGGAGCGGGGTGCCGACGCCGCCACGGAGACTTCCGCCGGCCGGGTGGTGCTCGGGCTGCACGCCTCCGAGACCCCGGACGACGTACTGGCCTTCGCGTTCGAGGAGGCGGCCGCGCGGGGGACCACCGTCCAGGTGGTTTCGGCGTACGCCATCCCGCCCTCGCCGACCATGGTGATCGACAGCCCGTTCGTGGTGATCCCGCCGGAGGGTCTGGCCGACGACGGGGACGCCGTACCGGCCGAGCGGGAGATGCTGCGCTCGCAGACGGAGCGGCTGGCACCGCTGCGCGCCCGCTATCCCGACGTCCCGGTCGAGCAGGCCGCCGTACCCGGGGACGCGGCGGGCCGGCTGGTCACCGCCTCCCGGTCGGCCGCCCTGGTCGTGGTGGGCCGGCGCCACCCGCGGCGCAGCGCCAGGTCGCTGCACATGGGCTCGGTGGCGAACGCGGTCCTCCAGCACGCGCACGGCCCGGTGGCCGTCGTCCCCACGCTCACCGAGGACAGCTGACCAGCCGACCAGCCGGCCAGCGGACGAGCTGACGAGCTGACCTGGGACGATCCGGCAGCTCATCGGCGGTGGGGTGGCATCAATCGGGCCGTCCGGGGGAAGGTGAGTGCGGGGGGTCTGCTTCGCGCCGGCGAAGGAGGACGACCGGACCAGCCGGGGTGGTGGCCGATGCCCATGATTCAGCCGAGCGAAGACAGCGAGGCGTACGAAACGCCGGAGACCGCGGCGCAGCGCAGGGCGCGGCGCGCCCAGTTCCTGCGCGACCTGAACGAAGCGCGCGAGCTGCGCGACCGGGTCCAGCCCCGGCGGGCCCGCGCGGCCCGCATGCGGCAACAGATGCGGATGCGTACGTTCCGCTGGTGAGTCCCCCAGGCCCCGCAACCCGTCGGCGAGTCCCCCAGGCCCCGCAACGGCCCGGCAGACCGGCCCTCCCCGAGCCACCGCGTACGCCGCAACGGCCCACCGCCGCAGCCTGAGCGCCGCACGCCGCAGGGCCGGTCGCCCAGCGGTGCGCGGGCCGCGGGAAGGCCGGGCGGGTGAACGGGACACGCCAGAGGCCGGAGCGGGATCGCACCGCGGGCCGCCCGACCTCCGCGTCCCCGCACACTGGCCCGCCGCGGCCCGTACTCGCCTCCCCCGCCGACCGCGGGCCGACCCCGCGGGCGCCCGTTCGTCCGAGCGGGCCGGCGCCCGTACGCCCCGTCGCAGGCGGGCACGCGCGCGACACGGCCGGGCCGCACCCCCTCCCGCGAAGTCCCCGGTCCGGCCTCCGCCAGGGACCCCGCACCCGCGTGGCACCACCGCCCCACGCCCCGCACCCGGCACGCGAACCGCACGGCGCGGCACGACGCAAGCGCGGAAGACCTCTCGCGAAGCCGCTGTTTCTGCCACGATGCCGATTGGGCGGGGTACGGACGGCTGGCACGAAGGCCGTTCCACCCCAACCTCCGGCCGGGGGGACCTCCAACCGGCATGCCTAACACCAGTGGGAGAGTCACGGTGTATTTCGCCGCACTGCTCGCGCGCACCGAAGACGGGTGGGAAGCGAGCGACATGGAACTCGACGACGTCGAGTCCCTCAGTGATCTGATCGATCTCGCCCGTTCCGCCGCTGTCGACGACGACACGGTGGTCGCCCTCATCGAGCAGGAGGACGCCTGGTTCGGCGTCGTCCGCGTGGACGGCGAGGAGGACCCGCGGTACTTCGTATCGAACGCCTCCGCGGCCGCCCGCAGCTCCTACGGCTCGATGCTGACCAAAGAGCTGCTGGGCAGCGACGAGGAGGACGACGACGAACTCGACGAACTGGACCTGGACGGCACCGAGGACGGCGAAGAGGAGGCGATCGTCTCGTTCACTGACGAGGAGACCGACGAGGACGAGGTGATCGGGGCCGGCGCGGAGCCGGTACCGGCCGGTCCGCTCGGCGACCCCCGGCTGCTGGACGACCTCGGGGTGACCCACAAGCAGCTGATGACGCTGGACGGGGACGCCCTCTCGGAGATCGCCGACTCCCTCGGCGCCACCGAGGTCCTGGAGGCCGTCCGCTAGTGAACGACACGCACGACGCGCACGGCCCCGATCCCGTACGGGACCCGTGGCGGGACTCCATGCGCCTGGCGCTCCAGGAGGCCGCCCGGGCGGTGCCGGCCGGCGATGTGCCGGTCGGCGCCGTCGTGCTCGGCCCGGACGGCGAGCTCCTCGCCACCGGGTACAACGAGCGCGAGGCGACCGGCGACCCGACGGCGCACGCCGAGGTACTGGCGCTGCGCCGGGCGGCCGCGAAGCTCGGGGAATGGCGGCTTCCGGGATGCACGCTGGTCGTGACCCTGGAGCCGTGCGTGATGTGCGCGGGCGCGCTCGTGCAGTCGCGGGTGGCCCGGGTCGTCTACGGGGCGGGGGACGAGAAGGCGGGCGCGGCGGGGTCCCTCTGGGACCTCGTACGGGACCGCAGGCTCAACCACCGGCCCGAGGTGATCCGCGGCGTGCTGGCCGAGGAGTGCGCGCGGCAGCTGACGGACTTCTTCCGCGACCTGTGACCGGAACCGCCGAGGATACGGATTTCGGCGCACGGGTCACCTTGGGCTAAGCTCTCTCTCGGTAGCGTGTCCGAGCGGCCGAAGGAGCACGCCTCGAAAGCGTGTGATGGTGCAAGCTATCCGTGGGTTCAAATCCCACCGCTACCGCTCTGACCGAGAGCCCCGCCCCGCAAGGGTCGGGGCTCTCGGCGTCTGCCCGCCCGGACCGTCCCTTCCGACCGGTCCTTCCCACCGGTCCTTCTCACCCGTCCCTTCCGACCGGTCCTTCTCACCCGTCCTTTCCACCGGGCGTTCCGGCCCGTCCTCCTGACCCGTGCTTCCTCGGCCGGTCCTTCCTGGACGGTTCTTCCGGAGCAGCGCCGCGTGACCGCCCGCCCCTTCGGCCGTTGTCACGGCATGACCAAGACCCAGCGCATGCTCGCCGCCCTCGCCCTCGCGGGGGCCGCCGCGGGCCTCGCCGCACCCGCCGCCTCGGCAGCCCCGATCACCCCCATCACCCTCCCGGACCTGCCGACGGCGGCTCCGGGCATGCCGGCGGGGTCCCAGCCGGCTTCCGTCCAGGAGATCGGCGCGAAGCTCACCGAGCTGAACCAGCTCAACCAGCTGATGGACCTGCCGAACCAGCTGTCCCCCGTGATCGACCCCGTACAGCCCATCCTGGGGCTGGCCGGCGCCATCGAGTAACTCCCTCCCTCGACCCGCCCCTCCGCCCTCCGCCCACCGCCTCCGGCCCACGCGAAGAAGGCCCCGACCGGGGTCGGGACCTTCACCGTGGGGACGGGGGAAGTGGCCTCGGGGGGACAAGCCACTTCCCCCGATGCGGACGGGACCTGCCCGTCCGAGCCGCAGTCAGGGGGAAGCAATGCGGCTCGGACCCCGCAGCGAGGCCCTGTCCCTCACCCGCCGATTTCCTGCCAGAACCGGCGGGCTCACCCCCATCCTGCGTCCCCCTCGACCGCCCGCCGAGCGGCAAAGGGCCCGGAGTGCCGGGTCATTGGTCCTTAAAGGCCGGGTGAGTGTCCAAACCCGACCGGTTAGACTCACCCGACTTTGCAGGACCGGTTGGGGAGGCCGAAACCGCACGTGGACACCAAGAAGCTCATTACGGGTCTACTCACCGTGTTCGTCCTCTTCGTGATCATCACCCAGCCGAAGCGGGCGGCCGAGATCGTGGAAATAGGCTTCCAAGGCATATCGGACGCCGCCTCCGGCATCGGCGAGTTCATGACCGAACTGGTGCGCTGAACCCGTACGCTGAAGCGGCTTCCGGATTTACCGGCCCCCCACTCCGACGGGTGGGGGTTTTTTGCGCTCCACCGCCGACCATAATGCCCCGGAATGCTCAACTTGCCCTCAACACGGCGATATACGGTGCTTGCACACAGTGCACATGTCTTGTGATGCTATGACCGCTTTTGACGGATGAGTTGACTGAAGGGGTGGCGTGACCGTGCCGGCCAGTACTGCGCCTCAGGTGCCACCCCAGCAGGACCCCCAGGTTCCGCCCCAGCAGGAGTCCCCGGAGGAGCCACCGGCCGCGCCGAGACCACAGAGCCGCGGCGCGGACACCCGGGCCCTCACCCAGGTCCTCTTCGGGCAGCTGAAGGACCTGGAGCGGGGCACCAGCGAGCACACCCGGGTCCGCGGGGCCCTGATCGAGGCCAACCTCCCGCTCGTCCGGTACGCGGCCGCCCGCTTCCGCAGCCGCAACGAGCCGATGGAGGACGTGGTCCAGGTCGGCACCATCGGCCTGATCAACGCCATCGACCGGTTCGACCCGGACCGCGGAGTGCAGTTCCCGACCTTCGCGATGCCGACCGTCGTGGGCGAGATCAAGCGGTACTTCCGCGACAACGTCCGCACCGTCCACGTGCCGCGCCGCCTCCACGAGCTGTGGGTGCAGGTCAACGCCGCCACCGAGGACCTCACCACCCTCCACGGGCGCACCCCGACCACCGCCGAGATCGCAGAGCGGCTGCGGATCTCGGAGGACGAGGTGCTGTCCTGCATCGAGGCCGGGCGGAGCTACCACGCGACCTCACTGGAGGCCGCCCAGGAGGGCGACGGGCTGCCCGGACTGCTGGACCGCCTGGGCTACGAGGACCCGGAGCTGGCCGGGGTCGAACACCGCGACCTCGTCCGCCATCTCCTCGTACAACTGCCCGAACGCGAGCAGCGGATCCTGCTCCTGCGGTACTACAACAACCTGACGCAGTCGCAGATCAGCGCCGAGCTCGGCGTCTCCCAGATGCATGTCTCCCGGCTGCTGGCCCGGAGCTTCGCCCGACTGCGATCCGCAAACAGGATCGAGGCGTAACCGGAACGGGTGTAGATCGCCCACGCGTTTCCCGACAGACCGGACTCCTCCCCTTCTGTCGCTGGAGATATATGTCGACTTGGCGCTACAGCGTGTTGCCGACATGTGACATTCTGCTGGAACCGCGTTTGCCGCAGCCCCGCCTCCGGTATTCAGGTGGAGGCTGCGTTCCTCCGACGGGCGCGCCGCACGCGACCGTCCGCGACCTCAAGGGGGTGGCATGTCCGTAGACCAGGGCAGCTCCAAGGTGCTCACGCTCGTTCCGAGCGCGACTCCGGCAGTGTCCGACCGCTCGGAAGCCATCGACACCCGCACCCTCTCCCGCTCCCTCTTCCAGCGACTTGCCGCTCTGGATGCGGACAGCCCCGACCGGGCGTACGTACGCGACACCCTGATCGAGCTGAACCTGCCCCTCGTGCGGTACGCCGCGGCCCGCTTCCGCAGCCGCAACGAGCCGATGGAGGACATCGTCCAAGTCGGCACGATCGGCCTGATCAAGGCGATCGACCGGTTCGACTGCGAACGCGGTGTCGAGTTTCCGACGTTCGCGATGCCTACCGTCGTGGGCGAGATCAAACGATTCTTTCGGGACACCTCCTGGTCCGTCCGCGTCCCGCGCAGGCTCCAGGAGCTGCGCCTCGCGCTGACCAAGGCCAGCGACGAGCTCGCCCAGAAACTGGACCGCTCGCCGACCGTGCCGGAGCTCGCCGCCGTGCTCGGGGTCTCGGAGGAGGACGTCGTCGACGGTCTCGCCGTCGGCAACGCCTACACCGCCTCCTCGCTCGATTCGCCCTCCCCCGAGGACGAGGGCGGCGAGGGCTCGCTCGCGGACCGCCTGGGTTACGAGGACACCGCGCTCGAAGGCGTCGAGTACCGCGAGTCGCTCAAGCCGCTGCTCGCCAAACTCCCGCCCCGGGAACGGCAGATCATCATGCTGCGGTTCTTCGCGAACATGACGCAGTCCCAGATCGGCGAGGAGGTCGGCATCTCCCAGATGCACGTCTCCCGGCTGCTCACCCGCACCCTGGCACAACTGCGCGTGGGGCTCATCGGCGAGTAACCGGCGGCCGCCCGAAGCGCCGCTCCCGCTTCCCAATTGACGAAGCGTCAGGAACACTGGCGCGATGCGAAAGGGATCGAGAGCGGCCACCCTCCTTGCCTTGTGCTGCACGGCCGCCGCCGGCCTCACCGGCTGCGGCGGCCCCGCGCCGGACGGCTATGCCGCCGTGGGCGCCGCGGCCCCGGGCCCCGAACGGGGCGCGGGGGAGAACGTGGCGCCGCAAGACCGGGTGGAGTTCCAGCAGCTCGGCGGCCCGTCGGCGACGGGCGGATCCTCCGCGTCGTCCAGTACGTCGACCAGCGCTCCGGGATCCAAGGCCCCCGGCGGCTCCGCCCGGGGCGGAGCGACGAACACCGCGCCCGGCGACTCCGTATCCGCCCCCGGCGCCGCCCAGCCGGGACCCGGGCGCACCACCACCGCGCCCGGCACACCCGGCACACCCACTGGCCCGGCCGCCAGGCCCGGCACGACGACCCCCGCTCCGCCGCCGACACCCCCGGCCACCCCGCCCACTCAGCCCACGGCGGCGCGGCTGACCCTGTCCGCGCCCTCGACGGCGGCCGCGGCCGACCGCTGGTGCGAGCGGGTCACCGTGACCTTCACCAACACCGGGAGCACCGCCGCCCGTGCGGGCACGGTCAGCTTCGCGACCCACATCATCGGCGCCCTCGGCGTCGACTGGGCCACGATCACCACGACCCAGCCGCTGCCGGCGCCGATCCCGGGCGGGGGCGCGAGGACGCAGACCTACACGGTGTGCGTGGAGTCCTGGCGGGTGCCGCTGGGCATGCACGTCGAGACGCGGAAGGTCACCGCCACCTGGAGCTGAGCCCGGTCGCCGGGCCTCAGCGCGTCGCGAACCAGAGGACCGCGCCGACCACCAGCACCAGGCCGAGCGCCAGGCCCAGCCAGAGGCCCTTCTTGGAGCCGGCCTGCTGCTCCTGCTGCTGCGCACGGCGCTGCTGGCGGGCTCCCGGCCCTGCCTGCCGCGCCGGCGCGGCCTCTTCCACGAACGCCCGGAACATCTGAGTGCTGCCCGCGGGGTCGTAGTTGCCCTCGGGGCCCTGTGAGTTGTGGTTCGCAGCCATGGGTCAGGACCCTAGCGGGTTTTCCCATTCCTTTACCGCCCCACCCCCCAGATTCATTTGCTTGTAGCAACCATCCGCTTCTATGGTTGCTCTAAGCAACAAGATGGGGAGGCAGCCCGGTGACCAATCCGAGTACTCCGACCACGCCGAGAACGCCGAAGGGAACGCCGAGAACCGTGAGAACGGCTCCTGCTCGGTACGAGGAGCTGGCCCGCCAGCTCACCGGAATCGGCGCGGTCAAGCGCGACCTCGCCCGGATCCTGCCCCCGGAGTGCCCGCCCGGCTCCGCCGCCGTCCTCACCGTGCTCGACCGGCACGGCGAGATGCGGCTGAGCCGACTGGCCGAGTTCATGGCCATCGACATGTCGGTGACCAGCCGGCACGTCGCCCACGTCGCGGACCGCGGCTGGATCGAGCGCGAGACCGATCCGGGCGACGGCCGCTCCCGGATCCTGCGGCTCACCCCGGCCGGGCGCACGCTCCTCACCGAGCTCGCCGCCCGGTACACGGTCGCACTGGAAAGGGCGCTGGCCGACTGGTCCGCCGAGGACATCGATGGACTCAACACCCTGCTGGCCCGACTCCGATCGAGCTTCTAGACAGACAAAGGAAACACATGGCTTCGACCACGCCCACCGGCGCGCGGGGAGGCGGCGGCCAGTCGGAGACGAAGTCCGACGGCACGTCCATGTCCATGACCCACCCGCAGATCATGAAGGCGCTGTCCGGGCTGATGCTCGGCATGTTCGTGGCGATCCTGTCCTCCACGATCGTCTCCAACGCCCTGCCCCAGATCATCAGCGATCTCGGCGGCACCCAGTCCTCGTACACCTGGGTGGTCACCGCGGCCCTGCTGTCGATGACGGCCGCGACCCCCCTGTGGGGCAAGCTGTCCGACCTGTTCAGCAAGAAACTGCTGGTCCAGATATCCCTCGTGATCTACGTCCTCGGCTCCGTGGTCGCGGGCATGTCGCAGAGCACCGGCATGCTCATCGCCTGCCGCGTGGTCCAGGGCATCGGCGTCGGCGGCCTCTCCGCACTCGCCCAGATCGTGATGGCCGCGATGATCTCCCCGCGCGAGCGCGGCCGGTACAGCGGCTACCTCGGCGCGGTCTTCGCGGTCGCCACCGTCGGCGGCCCCCTGCTGGGCGGAGTCATCACGGACACCGAATGGCTGGGGTGGCGCTGGTGCTTCTACGTCGGCGTACCCTTCGCGGTCATCGCCCTGATCGTCCTCCAGAAGACGCTGCGGCTGCCGGTCGTGCGCCGCGACGTCAAGGTCGACTGGCTGGGCGCCTTCCTGATCAGCGGGGCCGTCTCACTGCTGCTGATCTGGGTCACGCAGGCCGGCGACTCCTACGAGTGGATCTCCTGGCAGACCTGGGCGATGACCGGCGGCTCGGTGGCGCTCGGCCTGCTCTTCGTCCTCGTCGAGTCCCGTGCGAGCGACCCGATCATCCCGCTGCGGCTGTTCCGCAACAAGACCATCACCCTCGCCTCGGCGGCCTCGCTGTTCGTAGGCGTCGCGATGTTCTCGGGGACCGTGTTTTTCAGCCAGTTCTTCCAGCTGGCCCGGGGCGAGTCCCCCACGATGTCCGGAGTCCTCACGATTCCGATGATCGCCGGGCTCTTCGTCTCCTCCACCCTTTCCGGTCTGGTGATCACCAGGACCGGTAAGTGGAAGGCATGGCTCGTCATCGGCGGCGTACTCCTGACGGCCGGACTCGGCCTGCTGGGCACCCTGCGGTACGACACCCCGTACTGGCACATCGCGATCTACATGGCGCTGACCGGCCTCGGCCTCGGCATGATGATGCAGAACCTGGTCCTCGCCACCCAGAACCAGGTGGCTCCGGAGGACCTGGGCGCGGCCAGCTCGGTCGTCACCTTCTTCCGCTCGCTCGGCGGCGCCATGGGCGTCTCGGCGCTCGGAGCGGTCATGGCCAACCAGGTCACCCACTACGTCCAGGACGGGCTCACCGCCCTGGGCCCGAAGGCCGCGGCACTGGGCCACGGCGGCACCGCCGGGGGCGGGATCCCCGACCTCGACACGCTGCCCGCGCCGTTCCGCGAGGTCATCGAGTCCGCGTACGGGCACGGCGTCGGCGATGTCTTTCTCTACTCCGCGCCGTTCGCGCTGCTGTCGCTGGTCCTGGTGGTGTTCATCAAGGAGGTCGCGCTGAGGTCGAAACCCGCGGCCCATGCCCCTGCCGCGGCCGGGGCCGCGGAGGCCGGGGCCGCGCAGGCCGGGGCCGCGCAGGACACCGCGGCCGGCACTCCTGCGGAGGCTTCGGCCAAGGCCTGAGGGCCACGGTCCGGGGTCTGGGGTCCGGGCCGTCAGGACTTCGGTGCGGTGAGGTCGTAGAAGGTGGCTCCGCCCATGCTCTGCGCGGTGAAGTTCTCCTTCACCCAGGTTTCGATGGCGGTGCTGGTACCACCTCCCGGTCCGCCCTGGCGCATGACGGGACCGCTTCCGCCGCCCTGACCGCCCGGGCCTCCCTCACCACCCCGGCCGTTGCCCTGCGTCCCGCTCTGACCGATGAAGTAGTGGATCTCGCCTGCCCGCACATACTCCTTGAACTGCTGGAGCGTCGGGGACGGGTCGCTGCCGTTGAATCCGCCGATCGGCATCACCGGGGTGCCGGACGCGAGCTGGTAACTGGCCGCGATCTGCGAGCCGACGGCAGCCGCACCCCACGTGTACCGCTCCGCGTCCTCGCGCAGCGCGGCCTTGGCCTCGGCCGTTGCCCGAGTTCCGTTGAGCAGGCCGCTGAGGCCGCCGCCGAAGAGCTCGCCGCCCCCACCGGCGCCCGTGGGACCGGCCTGGCTGTTACGGGGGCCCGTCCGGCCGGGATCATCCTGCACCCCGCCCCGGGGGGACTGCGGTGCAGCGGCCGTGCCGCCCGGTCCACCGCCCTGCGGCACTGCGCCCGGGGCGCCCGGGAACTGCTCGCCGTCTGCGCCGAGGCGCATGCCGGGCCCGCCGCGGCCCCCCGCCACGGCCGGGCCGGCCGTCACGATCGAGCCCGAGTACGGTGTGCTCACCGTGGTCAGGCAGTACGCGAGCGGCCCGGCCAGCGCCGCGCCCAGACCCAGTCCGGCCGCGGCCAGCAGACCCCGGCGGCCCAGCCCGGCGCCGAAGAGCAGCCCCACCGCCGCGAGCACTCCCGCCACCAGCACCGTCCAGCGCAGCCACGGCAGGTAGTCGGTGGCCCGGCCCAGAAGCACGTACGACCAGACGGCGGTCAGGGCGAGGGTCGCGGACAGGGCGAGCGCTGCGGCGCGGCTGCCCCGCTCCTCCCACAGCACGGCGGCGCCCATGCCCACCAGCGCGGCCACGTACGGCGCCAGCGCCACGGTGTAGTACTCGTGGAAGATGCCCTGCATGAAGCTGAAGACGAGCGCGGTGAGCAGGAGCGAGCCGCCCCAGGCCAGGAAGGCCGCCCGGGCCATGCTCTCCAGCGAGTCGGTGGCCCGGCGGGCCCGCCAGGTGACCACCAGTCCGGCGACGAGCAGGACCAGGGCCGCCGGGAGCAGCCAGGAGATCTGACCGCCGATATTGGCCGAGAACAGCCGGTCGACGCCGGTCTCGCCCCAGCCCCCGCCGCCACCGCCACCGCGGTTTCCGCCGCCGACGCTGCCGGTCTCGTTGCCGTTGATCCTGCCGAGGCCGTTGTAGCCGAGCGTCAGCTCCAGGAAGGAGTTGGTCTGCGAACCGCCGATGTACGGGCGCGAGCCCGCGGGCCAGAGCTCCACGACGGCCACCCACCAGCCGCCCGCCACCACCATCGCCAGGCCGGCCAGCAGAAGTTGACCCAGCCGCCTGCGCAGCCGGGTGGGTGCGCAGACCGCGTACAGCAGGGCGAGCGGCGGCAGGATGACGAAGGCCTGGAGGGTCTTGGTGAGGAAGGCGAAGCCGACCGCGACACCGGCCCAGACCAGCCACCGGGTGTGGGCCCCGTCGAGGGCGCGCAGCACGCAGTGGACGGTGACCGTCAGCAGCAGGGTCAGCAGCGCGTCGGGGTTGTTGAAGCGGAACATCAGCGCGGCGACGGGCGTGAGCGCGAAGGCGGCGCCGCTCAGCAGCGCCGCGCCGGGGCCGAACTGGCGCCGCACGGCTGCGTACAGCACACCCGTGGTGGCGACGCCCATCAGGGCCTGCGGGACGAGGATCTGCCAGGCTCCCAGCCCGAACAGCCGGACCGACAGCATCATCGGCCACAGGGCGGCAGGAGGTTTGTCGACGGTGATGGAGTTCCCGGCGTCGGAGGAACCGAAGAAGAAGGCCTTCCAGCTCTCGCTGCCCGCCTGCACGGCCGCGGAGTAGAAGGAGTTGGCGTAGCCGGAGGCGCCCAGGTTCCAGAGCAGCAGCACGGCGGTGGCGAGGAGGAGCGCGCCGAGGGCGGGCCTTTCCCAGCGGGGCCGGCCGACGCCCGCGGAGGCCGTGGTCCGTTCGGGCACGGGCGGGATGAAGGCTGAGGGTACGGCCGTGGTCATCGGCCCTCCTTGGAAGTCGGCGTCTTGGCGTGGGTGGCACGGCGTTCCGGGAAGACCCAGGCGCGGAAGAGCAGGAACCGCAGGACGGTGGCGGCGAGGTTGGCCGTGATCAGCACGGCCAGTTCGGTGCTGTGTGCGGGATCGGCGGTGGCGGCGCCGAGGGCGGCGAGCGAGCCGCTGGTCAGGGCCAGTCCGATGGCGAACACCGCCAGGCCCTGTGCCTGGTGGCGCACGGCCCCGTCCCGGCCGCGGACGCCGAAGGTCAGCCGGCGGTTGGCGGCGGTGTTGGCGACGGCCGAGAGCAGCAGGGCGGCGCCGTTGGCGAGCTGCGGGCCGGCCGCGGCGCGGAAGGCGGAGTACAGCAGCAGGTAGAGCAGCGTGGACAGCGCTCCGACGGCGCAGAAGCCGATGAGCTGGCGGGCCAGCCCGCGGTCCACTCCGGGGAGGTCGGTGCGGTCGCGCGGATCGTCGCCGAAGGGGCGGGCGAGCCGGTCGAGCGGCAGCGCGCCGACGGCCAGGGCCCGGCCCACGCGCCAGACGCCCTTCAGGTCCTCGGTGGCCGTCTTCACGATGTGGACGGTGGAGTCCGGGTCGTCCACCCAGTCCACCGGTACCTCGTGGATCCGCAGCCCGGCCCGCTCGGCGAGCACCAGCAGCTCGGTGTCGAAGAACCAGCCCGAGTCCTCCACCAGCGGCAGCAGCCGCTCGGCGACCTCCCGCCGGATGGCCTTGAAGCCGCACTGGGCATCGCTGAAGCGGGCGGCGAGGGACGAGCGCAGCAGGAGGTTGTAGGCCCGCGAGACGAACTCTCGCTTCGCTCCCCGCACCACCCGCGAGGTGCGGGCGAGGCGGGTGCCGATGGCGAGGTCGGAGTGGCCCGAGATCAGCGGGGCGACCAGCGGGAGGAGGGCGTTGAGGTCGGTGGAGAGGTCCACGTCCATGTATGCGAGGACGGGTGCGTCGGAGTCGGACCAGACCGTGCGCAGGGCCCGGCCGCGGCCCTTCTCCTCCAGTCTGGTGCTGCGAACGCCGTCGACGGTGGCGGCGAGCTCGGCCGCGATCGCGGGGGTGCGGTCGGTACTCGCGTTGTCGGCGACCGTGATCCGGAAGGGGTACGGGAAGGTGCGGGTGAGGTGCTCGTGCAGGCGGCGCACGCACGGGCCGAGGTCCTTCTCCTCGTTGAAGACCGGGATCACCACGTCGAGAACGGGCGCGCCGGGGGCGGGCGCGAGGGGCGCCCGCGCCGGGAGGGCACCGGGAGAGGTGTCGAGGGGCATCCACCGACCCTCGCCGGGCGCCCTGTCACCGCTGTGTGGTGAGCCTGTGGCCTGTCTGTGCGTTCGTCGAATTCGTCGAGTTCGTCGAGCTCGTCGAGTTCGTCGCCTCGTCCGAAGGCGGGTTCGTCTCCCACTCCGGCGGTCGTCTCGGTGCGCCCTCGGCGAGCGGCAGCAGGACCTCGAAGCAGGTCCGCCCCGGCTCGCTCTCCACGGCGACCCGGCCACCGTGCGCCGAGACCACCGCGTGGACGATGGCGAGCCCAAGGCCGGTGGATCCCGCGGCCCGGGAGCGGGACGCGTCGCCTCGGGCGAAGCGCTCGAAGACATGGGGGAGCAGGGCGGGCGGGATGCCGGGCCCGTCGTCCTCGATCCGCAGCCGGACGGCGGATGTTTCACGTGAAACATCGGCGGTGACAGTGGTACCCGGCGGGGTGTGAGTGCGGGCGTTGGCGAGGAGGTTGACCAGGACCTGCTGGATCCGGGCGGGATCGCCGCGGACGGGCGCGGGCTCGTCGGGCAGCCGAAGGTGCCAGTGGTGCCCGGGCCCTGCGGCCCGGGCATCGCTGACGGCGTCGACGACGAGCGGGGCGAGGTCCGTGCCGGTGTCCGTGCCGGTGTCCGTGTCGGTGTCGGTGTCGGCGGAGGAGAGCGGGCGGCCCGCGTCGAGCCGGGCCAGCAGCAGCAGGTCCTCGACCAGGCCGGTCATACGGGTGGCCTCGGACTCGATGCGGCCCAGAGCGTGGCGCGTATCGGGGCCTGGCTCCTCCCGCCCGCGGCGGGTGAGTTCGGCGTAGCCGCGGATGGAGGCCAGCGGCGTACGCAGCTCGTGGCTGGCGTCGGCGACGAACTGCCGGACCCGGGTCTCGCTCTGCTGGCGGGCCGTGAGGGCCGAGGACACGTGGCCCAGCAGGCGGTTGAGGGCCGCACCGACCTGGCCCACTTCGGTGCGTGGGTCGGCCTCGGCGTCCGGGACCCGCTCGTGGAGCGCGGGCTCGCCGCTGTGCAGGGTGAGTTCGGAGACCCGGGCGGCGGTGGCGGCCACCCGGTGCAGCGGGCGCAGGGCAACCCCGACCAGGGCCTGCCCGGCCAGGGAGGCCGCGATCAGTCCGGCCAGGGTGACGCAGACCTCCACCGCGATCAGGGTGCGCACGGTGCGGTCGGCCTCGGCCAGCGGGAAGCCCAGCACGAGGCTGCGGTCGGGGGCGGTGAGCACGCGGTACTGGCCGAGCTCAGGGACGTCGAGATCCACCGCGTCGGCGGAGGTCGTCCTGGCCGCCCTCGCGAAGGCATCGGTCTGGGCGGGTGTGAGCGGTACCCGGTGGTCGCGGTAGGGCCCCTCGACGGCGACGCTGCGGCCCGCCCCGTAGGGCTTGCCGTCCGAGTCGAGGCGGATCCCGGCGGTGCCCAGGGGGGTGCCGGGAGCCAGCAGGAAGCTGCGGTTGATGTCGCGCCGGGACTTGGCGTCCGGTACCTGCGAGGCCATCTCCACGGCGGTGCGCAGCTGTTCGTCCAGCTCGCCGACGAGGTAGGAGCGTAGCGCGAGGGTGGTGACGGTACTGATGGCCGCGCCGACCACCGCGATCAGCGCGACCGCCGATACGACCAGCCGGGTACGCAGGGACCAGGGCCGCCGGGCCTCCGCCGGGCGGCGGCGCGGACCGCGACGCGCGAGGCCGAGGTCGGGGCGCACTACTCGGCGGGCTTGATCAGGTAGCCGGCGCCGCGCCGGGTGTGGATCATCGGCGGCCGGCCGGGCCCGCTCTCCAGCTTCCGGCGCAGGTAGGAGATGTACAGCTCGACCACATTGGCCTGGCCGCCGAAGTCGTAGGACCACACCCGGTCCAGGATCTGTGCCTTGCTCAGCACCCGCCGCGGGTTGCGCATCAGGTAGCGCAGCAGCTCGAACTCGGTGGCGGTCAGGTGGATCTCCTGACCGCCACGGGTCACCTCGTGGCTGTCCTCGTCGAGCCGCAGATCGCCGACGGCCAGCACCGAACCTCCTCGCGCCGCCTGCGCCGCGCCCGAGCGGCGGACGAGCCCGCGCAGCCGGGCCACGACCTCCTCCAGGCTGAACGGCTTGGTGACGTAGTCGTCGCCGCCCGCCGTGAGGCCCGCGATGCGGTCCTCGACGGAGTCCTTGGCGGTCAGGAACAGCACGGGCACGTGCGGGATCTCCCGGCGCAGCCGACCGAGGACGGCCAGCCCGTCCATGTCCGGGAGCATGATGTCGAGGACCACGACGTCCGGCCGGAACGCGCGTGCCGCACGCACCGCGCCCGCCCCGTCGCCGGCGGTGCGGACCTCGCAGCCCTCATAGCGCAGGGCCATGGACAGCAGCTCCGAGAGGGCGGCCTCGTCGTCGACGACGAGCACCCGGCAGGGGCCGCCGTCGGGCCGGACGAGGGCCGTGGCGTTGCTGGTGGACGTGGACGCGTGGGAGGTGGTCGGCGCGGTCATGCGATCACGTTGTCCGGCGCCTCTGAGAGCGTTCTTGTCCCTTCCTGTGAATCTCCTGAGAATCGGCGCCGCTCAGCTGAGGGGTCGGTCGGGGCCGTCGAGCCGGTGGGGACCGCCGGGGGCGTCGGGGCCGTCGGGGCCGTCGGGGCCATCGAGGGCGTCGAGGCCATCGAGGGCGTCCAGGCGGAACAGCCGGGCGCCGTTGTCGTGGCAGACCGCGCGCAGCCAGTCGTCGCCGAGCCCGAGCCGTTCGAGAGCGGCGAGCTGGTGCTCGTACGGGTAGGGGATGTTCGGGAAGTCGGTGCCGAGCAGGATCCGGTCGCCGAGGTCCGCGAGCCGCCCGAGGTCCCCGGGCGGGAAGCCGCTGAACTGCTCGGAGAAGTCGGTGAAGGCCATGGTCGTGTCGAGGCGCACCTCGCTGTACCGGTCGGCGAGGTCGAGGAAGTCGGCGTACTCGGGCATGCCCATGTGGGCGATGACCAGCGGCAACCGCGGATGCCGGGCCAGCAGCCCCGCGATCGGCCCGGGTCCGGTGTACTTGCCCGGGACGGGCCCCGAACCACAGTGGATCACTGTCGGGACGGCGGCCTCGGCGAGCAGCCCCCAGACCGGGTCCAGCCGGTCGTCGTTCGGGTCGTACCCGCCGACCTGGAGGTGCGCCTTGAAGATCCGCGCCCCCGCCTCGACGGCCTGGCGTACGTACGCGTCCGCGCCCGCCTCGGGGAAGAAGGTCGCGGTGTGCAGACAGTCGGGCGTCCGGGCGGCGAAATCGGCGGACCAGGCGTTGAGCCAGGCGGCCATCTGCGGCTTGTGCGGATAGAGCATGGCGGTGAAGGCCCGGACCCCGAACTCCCGCAGGAGCGCGACGCGCTGCTCCTCCTCGTGCCGGTAGGTGATGGGCCACGGGACGCCGGTCAGCGGACCGACCGCGTCGAAGTAGTCCCACACCTTGTCCAGCACCCGCTCGGGCATGAAGTGCGTATGTACGTCGACCAGTCCGCGCAGCCCGAGCCGCTCGCGGAAGGCGCGGACCGCCTCAGCCGTTGCGGACAAAACCGTGGCTCCGCTCGACGGTCCCGACGTGGAGCGTGTAGCTCTCGTACCAGTCGGAGCGACCCTGCCTCATGGCCGCCTGGTGTTCCAGGTCCTGCCGCCACGCGGTGAGGGACTCGTGGTCGCGGAAGTAGGCGACGGTGATGCCGAGGCCTCCGGGAGTGCGCGCGGACTCGTAGCCGAGGAAGCCCGGGTTCTCGCGGACGATCTCGTTCATCCGGGCGAGGGTCTCGGAGTAACCGCTGTCGTCGGAAGTGTGGACACTGCTGAAAACGGCCATCACGTACGGCGGTTCGAAGGCCTGTACCGGCTGAATGCTCATGTCACCCACCCTCTGCGGCGCGCCCCGGGCATGTCCACAGGAATCCGCCCCGGGAGGCCAAAGGGATCCAAGTTTTGACCATGGACGCAGCCCGGCGCGCCCCCGGATCCGCCCGGAATCCTCAGAACAGCCCGTCCTGCCTGTCGACGGCTCCGCCGGCGGCGGGCGGGATCTGCGACACCGGTACCGCCGTCACGGCCTCGGCTCCCGGTGCGGCGAGTTCCCAGCCGGCCAGCAGCCTGGTGTCGACCACGAGCCCGTCCGCCAGGTGCAGATCGGGCCCGGCGGCGCCCGCCAGGCGACCCGCCACCGCCCCACCGGGGACCATCTCGGTGATCACCCGTACCGGTGCGGGCAGCCCGTCCAGCCCGAACGGCCCGGCGTGGTCGGTGACTTCGCACGCCACCCGCTCCAGCGACTCCGGCCAACCGGGCAGCCCGGCCGCCCGGGCATGCAGCTCGGCGACCTCCCCGGCCCGTTCGGACGCGGGCGGCAGGTGACCTCGTACGGCGCGCTTACGGGCGTACGCGATCCGGTCGGGCACCCCGAGGGCGGCCCGCAGCAACTCCTCGGTGCGCCGGGCGGCCATCAACGGCCCGCGCCCCAGCCAGGCCCAGGTCACCGCCCCCTGCTCCAGCAGCCTGGCCGGCCCGCGCTCCTCGGCGGTGATGCCGACCTTGACCAGACCGGGACCGAACCACGCCAGGTAGACGCGATAGGTGCGAGGATCCGCGGTGTTGGTGTCGGCGGCCACCGAGAACGACCGGTCGAGGCGTGCGCATGCGGGGCACTGCGCATGGCCGGTCCGGCCGGGCACGGTGGCGGCCGTGGGGCACGGTGTCCGCTTCCCCGCCCGCCGCACACCGAGGCAGCGCCGCTCCCCGCGCGCGACGAAGGCCAGCTGCTGCCCGTACGACAGCGAGCTTGCCCGCTC
This sequence comes from Streptomyces sp. NPDC003038, assembly GCF_040611115.1. Taxonomy (NCBI): domain Bacteria; kingdom Bacillati; phylum Actinomycetota; class Actinomycetes; order Kitasatosporales; family Streptomycetaceae; genus Streptomyces; species Streptomyces sp. NPDC003038. The sequence goes on along the minus strand of NZ_JBEXNN010000004.1, from coordinate 271,777 downwards.
GCCGCGCCCCTCGCGGTACCAGCCGATGGCGGGGCGGCCGTCGTTCCACCGGATACCGGTGCACCACCACGTCACAGCGGCAGCGACCGCTCGAAGAAGGTGTCCAGGACGACGGTGGCGTGCGTCCCGCTGACGCCGTCGATCGCGTAAAGGCGGCGCAGGACGTCCTGCAGCTGCTCGGTGGAGGCCGTGCGCACTTTGACCAGCACGGAAGCGCTGCCCGCGATGATGTGCGCCTCCTGGATCTCGGGGATCTCCGCGAAGGCGCCACCGGACTCGCCCATCCAGGCGTTGGAGTCGACCATCACGTAGGCGAGCACCCCGCTGCCCACGGCGGCCGGATCGACGTCGATGGTGGTCCGCCGGATGACTCCGCGCTCGCGCAGCTTGCGTACGCGCTCATGGGTGGCCCCGGCCGACAGCCCGACGGCGGCGCCGAGGGCGGCGTACGACTGGCCCGCGTCCTGCTGAAGGCGCAGGACGAGCGCCCGGTCGATGTCGTCCACGCGATCTTCCTCCCATGAGCCGCTCGGCTCTCGCGAAGAAGGTACCTGTTCCTGCAATCCCACCCTCATGCCGAACGACATTCGGCACATCACCGCACCAGTGGCGCCAGCGCCTGCCATAGCCGGTCTCGCCTTGTACGAGATTCTGGGCAACCCCACCGGACCGGCCGCCGCACCAACGGCGACGCCCGCCTGGAACGGCTCTGCGACGACTCCGCTGGGCGGAGGGCCCGCTCCATCTGCCCGCCTGGCGGCAACCGGTGTGGAGCGACGTCCCCGACGCCCGGATGCTTCGCCGGGACGAGGCGGCCGACGCGCTCTGCGCCTTCCGCTCCCCGGCTCGGCCACCCGAACCGCAACACCTCGGCCACGAAGGCCACCTGATCACCTATGAGCAGGACAACCGGCACGCCCCCCGCACCGAACCGGACGCCACCCCGACCAGCCGCGTCCGCGCCCCCGAACCGGCCTCGAACACCGCCTTCGGCGGCCCCCAGAGCAACCGCCCCTTCCTCACCACCATCACCTCGCTCTCCTCGCCGGTGATGGCCGTGACGGGTCTCCCGCGGGTCCAGGGAGAGGCCTGCCGCGGCCGGCTACCGGGCGACGAACTGCGTCAGGATCGCCTGGACCTCGTAGATGTCGACACCCTTGGTGAAGGTCTTCTCGATCGGTGCCGAGCTCCCCGATATCCATATCTTGAGCTCGGCGTCGAGATCGAAGTGGCCGGCGGTCTCCACGGAGAAGTGCGTGATGCTCCGGTACGGGACGGAGTGGTACTCCACCTTCTTCCCCGTGAGCCCCTGCTTGTCGACGAGCACCAGCCGCCGGTCGGTGAACAGGATCGTGTCCCGGATCAGCAGGTACGCCGCATGCACCTGCTCCCCCTGCCCCAGCAGCCGCGCGTAGTCCCGCTGCGCCGACACAGGGTCGACGGTGTGTGCGTTCCCGAACAGCCCCATGAGGGCCCCCCTTTTTTTCAGGTCCGAACGATCTCCACACCGTACCGAGGCCCCCCATCGGCCGGCGTCCCCCACCAGAGCGACTTCGCCCCCCACCTCCTCCGGGGTACGCCGTCCTCACCAAGGAGGAGATCCCACCCCGCCCGATCCGGGCAACGCCGACTCCGGGCAACGCAAGAGGCCCCCCGGTGAACCGGGGGGCCTCTCAGGCTGTGCACTCGGCAGGATTCGAACCTGCAACCTTCTGATCCGTAGTCAGATGCTCTATCCGTTAAGCTACGAGTGCTTGGCTTGCTGGGGTTTTGCGCCCCGTTGGCCTTGCGAGAACAACAATACATGGACCTCGCCGGGACGCGAAATCCATTACCGAAACCGCTAGTGACCTGGGGAAACGAGCCGGAAGAAGATCATCCGGTTGGGTTCGCAGGGGACGCGCGGGGGAGGGGTGGGGGGCGGACGGGGGTCGCACACACGTCGGGGCGGGCCCGAGCGATCCCGGCGGGTGCGGCGCGCGCCGCCGCCCCCGGAAAGCATCGAAGCCCCGGTCCATACGGACCGGGGCTTCGTGAAGCGCGGAGGCGGAGGGATTTGAACCCTCGATGGGGGGTAAGCCCCAAACCGCATTAGCAGTGCGGCGCCATAGACCGGACTAGGCGACGCCTCCAGCACACCCTCGCGTACGAAGGTGCCTGCAGATGATGACACAGGCGCGGGGCCGGTCACCAATCCGCTCCCACGGTACTAGCACGGGCGGGCCGAGGGCAAAGCCTTAAGCCCCCGGTACGCAACGTCGGCGCGCCCGCGTCGTTGGTCAGGCGTACGACGTACGGACGACCTGGAGTGCCCATGCTGCGTCTCGCCGCCTTCGCCGTCACCTCCGCCCTGGCCGCGGCAGCGGCGGGGCCACTGCCCCCGCTGCCCCTGGGGCGGCTGCTGGCGGCACCCGACCGCCTCACCATCGCCATGACCGACACCGGCAACCGCCAGTTGGACCGGGAGTACCGGCTCGAATGCGACCCCGTCGGCGGTGACCACCCCGAGGCGCGGCAGGCCTGCGCGCGGCTGGATCAGTTCGCCGAGGAGGGGAGGGACCCCTTCGCCCCCGTCTCCAAGCGGCAGGTCTGCTCCCTGCAGCACGGAGGCCCGGCCACCGCCCGGATCACCGGGACCTGGAACGGTCACAAGGTGGACGCGACCTTCCGGCGGACGAACGGATGCGAAATCAGCCGCTGGGACGAATTGGAACCTCTGCTTCCGAGTGGGCGTTCCTGACCTGGGACGATGCGGGGGATGGGCGGTATCCACCCGACTTCCGCCACCCCGCCGCGGGGCTGTGGCCTTAGACTCCTCCCGTGACATGCCGGTAGTTGTGGTCAGGGAGGAAGCTCGTCGTGAGCAGCAGGCCATCCCGAGGCGCTGCTCGCCTCGCAGCAATACTCGACGCTCTTCCGGACGCGCTGTTGCTCGTCAACGCCAACGGCACGGTCGTCAACGCGAATTCGATCGCCCTCGAGGTCATGGAGAGCCCGGGCACCGGCCTCGTCGGGCGCGGCGTGCTCGACCTCCTGCCCGAGTTCGACTCCAAGCTGATCCCGGGCTCGATGCGCCGGCCCGGCGAGGCCGAGGGCGGCCGGGCCAAGCCCACCCGGATGATCGCGCGGCGGACCGACGGCAGCGAGTTCCCCGTCGAGGTCACCAGCGCCCATCTCGACGGTCGTGACGCCTACCGCGAGCCGCAGCCGTCCTACACCGGCGACGAGCTGCTGATGCTCGTCGTACGGGACCTCTCCCAGACCGTGGACACCGAGGCCGAGTTGGCCCGCTCGCAGCGGCAGACCGAGATGATCCTGCGGGCCGCCGCCGAAGGCGTCGTCGGCACGGACACCGACGGACGGGTGGTGCTGGTCAATCCGGCCGCCGCGCAGATCCTCGGCTACCGCGCCACCGACCTCGGCAACCGCGAACTGCACGGGCTGATCCAGCACTCGCGCACCGACGGCTCGCCGTTCCCCTTCGAGGAATCCCCCCTCGCCGACACCCTGCGCAGCGGACGCAAGCACCGCGTGCGCGGACAGGTGCTGTGGAACAAGTCCGGGCAGCCGGTCGCGGTCGACCTGACCACCTCGCCCGTACGGGACGGGGAGCTGCTCGTCGGCGCCGTCATGACCTTCACCGACCGGCGGCCCTACGACGCGCTCGCCGCGCGTCACGCGCAGCTGCTGGCGGTCCTCGGCGAATCGCTGCACGGGCCGCTGGAGGAGCTGCGCGGGGAACTGTCGACGCTGGCCGCCGACGACGCGGGACAGCTGTGGCCCGAGGCGAACCAGTTGCTGCACCACCTGGCCGCCGGGTACTCCCGGATGACCACGCTGGTGGACAACGTGCTCGCCTTCCAGCGCCTGGACGCCGGCGCGGACAAGCTCGCGAAGAAGAACGTACTGATCAACGGCATCGTCAAGGCCGGGATCGACGGCGCGGTCGAGCTCATCGGGCCGGGGCGCGCGCAGTTCGCCGTCCACGCGCCGACCATCGAGGCGGAGGTGGACGCGGACCGGATCGCGACCGCGCTCGCACACCTGGTCGCGGACGTGGCCGGGGTGGACGCCACCGGCAAGACCCGCCAGGGCAGCGGCTACAGCGACTCGACGATCGTGGTGGCCGCCGCGCAGCGCGGTGAGGTCGTACGGATCGAGGTGCGCGGGCCGTACGAGGGCGGCAGCCCGGTGCACGAGCCGATCGTGCGGGGCATCGTGGCCGCGCACGGCGGTGTGCTGCAGACGGTGGAGGTGCCGGGCGCGCCCGGTGGGGCGTACGTGCTGGAGCTGCCGCTGGGCGCGGGAGCCGGGACGGTGACCCTGCCCGAACCGGCGGAGGAGCCGTCGGCCGCCGGGGGCGACGAAGCCGCCGCGGGGAAGGTCTCCGGCGGACGGCGGGCCCGGCGCGGGGTGGACGCCTTCCTGGACGACGAGGTCCCGGGCGGGGCCGACGGCGCCGCGAAGGCACCCGAGGGCGGAGGCGCGCTGGCGCTGCCGTCCGGGCGCCGGCGGGCGGGCGAAGCGGGCCCGGGCTCCGAAGCCGTCGACGTGGCAGCCCCCGAGCTCGCGCAGTCCCCGGTGAATCCGGCGGGGCTCGGCACCGGGCGCCGCCGTGGCCGCGACGGTGACGGCAGCGGCCAGGGCGGTCAGAGCGGTAGCGGGCACACCGTGGCCCCGCAGGGGACCGGCATGCCCGCGCTCCCGCCCGTAACTCCCGTGACTCCCGTGACTCCCGTCCCGTCCGTTGCGCCCGCGCCGGGGCCGCACGTGCCCCCCGTTCCGGTGACCGAGCATCCCGCCGGGCGGCGGCGGGCGCTGGGTCCGGCCGGTCCGGCGCACCCCGGTGGTCCCGTGCCGGCGACCGGGCTGCGGCCGACGCCCCCACCCGCACCGTCTGCCGCTCGGCCCATCGCTCCCGAGGGCGGCTTCGCGCTGCCCGCGGGTCCGAGCCCGAGCCCCGCACCGGCTGCGCCCGCTCCGCAGGCCCGCGCCATGGCCGGCCCGGCTCCCGCTCCCGGAGCCGACGCCGAGGCCCCGGGTGGGCGGCGTGGGCGCCGGGTGCTGAGCGCGCCCGTCGCCGATCCCGAAGTCACCGGTGTCCAGGCGGTGGAGGAGGCCGGGCCGGCCGGCGAGACCGGAACCGCGGCCCCCCCGACCGGGCGGCGGCGGGCCCTCTCCGACGCCCCGGCATGGCCGGTCCCGGCGGCCCCCACCGCTCCCGACGGCCCGGACGCCTCCGGCCAGGTCGCGGTCCCCGGGGCCCGGCAGCCGCAGGACGCCCCGGCTGAGGGCCAGGCTCCGCAGCCGATCAGCGTGCGCGCCCTCGGCACCCTGGGCCAGGGCATCTCCGTGGACGCCAGCGGTTCCGGCCGCCGACGCCGCCTCTCCGAGCCCGCGCCCCAGGGCCGGGCGTTCGCCATAGGGGCCCCCGAGGCCGGCTCCGACGAGGGCCCCGAGCCGCTGGACGGTCCCGGCGGCGCCATCGAGGTCGTCAACCGGCCCGTGCCGCGCCCCGTGGACGATGAGCTTCCGCCGGAGCCCCTGGACAACCCGCGCCGGCTGCTCGTGTGGCCGGCTCCCGACGTGCAGACGCAGCAAGCCCTGAGCGACCGCGGCTACCGCCCGGTGATCGTGCACTCCCGCGAGGAGGTGGACGCGCAGATCGCCGCGTTCCCCGCCGCGCTGTTCGTGGACCCGCTGACCGGGCCGATCACCCGGACCGCCCTGCAGTCCCTGCGCCAGGCCGCGGTGGCCGCCGAGGTGCCCGTGCTGGTCACGGCCGGGCTGGGGCACACCACGCGCGAAGCCGCGTACGGCGCCGATCCGGCCGTCCTCCTCAAGGCGCTCGCGCCGCGGGACAGCGAGCAGCATCCCTCCCGGGTCCTGGTGATCGAGGAGCACGAAGAGATCGCGACCGCGCTGACCGCCGCCCTGGAGCGGCGCGGACTCCAGGTGGCCCGGGCGGGCGCCGACACCGACGCCGTGGAACTGGCGACGCGGATGCGGCCCAATCTGGTGGTCATGGACCTGATGCAGGTGCGCCGCCGGCGGGCCGGGATCGTGGACTGGCTGCGGGCCAACGGACAGCTGAACCGCACGCCGCTGGTCGTCTACACCACGACCGGCATCGAAGCGGCGGACCTGCCGGGGCTGGCCTCCGGGGAGAGCGTGCTCTTCCTCGCCGAGCGGGCCACCACGCCGGACGTGCAGGGCCGCATCGTGGACCTGCTGGCCAAGATCGGCACCAACTAGTAATCCTGGGCCGATGGCCATCATCGACACGACCGAGCACAGCGTCCCCGCCGACAACGGGGAGGTGACGCTGCTGATCGCCCGGCAGGTGGAGCCCGGTCACGAGGAGGCCTTCGAGACCTGGGCGGCCGGGATCCTGAACACGGCGGCGACCTTCCCCGACCATCTCGGGTACGGGTTCTTCCGGCCCGCGACGCCGGGCGGGCCCTGGTTCCTCGTCCACCGGTTCCGCAACCAGGCGGCGTTCCAGGCGTGGCAGGACTCACCGGAGCGGGCCCGCTGGTTCGCGAACTGCCAGGGTCACCGCCACTCCGAGCTGGCGCGCCGTGAGCTGCACGGCATGGAGACCTGGTTCGCCAAGCCGGGTACGACCCGGCCCGCGCCGCCGCGATGGAAGATGGCGATCAGCTCGGGGCTGGCCATCTTCCCGATCTCGCTGATCGGCAACGCGGTACTCGGGCCGTACCTGGTGGATCTGCACTTCGTGCTGCGGACGGCCGCCTTCGCCGTCGTCTTCAGCACGCTGATGACGTACGTGGCCATGCCCGCCGTCAGCAGGCTGCTGCGGCCATGGCTCACGGGCGGCCGGGCCGGCGGCTAGTCGAGCTTGGTGACGTCCAGCGCGCCGTCCGCGTACTGCTTGCGAATCACCTTCTTGTCGAACTTGCCGACGCTGGTCTTCGGCACCGCCTCGATGACCGTCCAGCGCTCCGGCAGCTGCCACTTGGCGATCGACCGGCCGAGGAACGCACGCAGTCCCGCGTAGTCCACGGTCACGCCCTCCTTGAGGACGACGGTGGCCAGCGGGCGCTCGCCCCACTTCTCGTCGGGAACGGCGACGACGGCCGCCTCCGCGACATCGGGGTGCGCCATCAGCGCGTTCTCCAGCTCCACACTGGAAATCCACTCGCCACCGGACTTGATGACGTCCTTGGCGCGGTCGGTCAGCGTGAGGTAGCCGTCGGGGCTGATGACACCGACATCGCCGGTCTTGAGCCAGCCGTCCGCGCTGAACTTGTCCTCCGGGCGGAAGGGTTCGCCGGAGGCGCCGCCGTAATAGGCGCCCGCGATCCAGGTGCCGCGCACCTCCAGCTCGCCCGCCGACTCGCCGTCCCAGGGCAGGACGCCGCCGCCGGGCCCGACCAGGCGTCCTTCGACACCTGCCGGGAAGCGGCCCTGGGTGACCCGGTACGGCCACTCCTCCTCGGCGCTCAGACCGGCCGGCGGGTGTGCCATGGTGCCCAGCGGGGAGGTCTCGGTCATGCCCCAGGCGTGGCAGAGGCGGACACCGAGCTTGTCGTAGGCCTCCATCAGGGAGGGCGGGCAGGCCGCGCCGCCGATGGTGACCTGCTTCATCGAGGTCAGGTCGCGCGGATGGGCGGTGACCTCGGCGAGCAGGCCCTGCCAGATGGTGGGGACGGCCGCGGCGTGCGTGGGCTTCTCCCGCTCGATCATCTCGGCCAGCGGGCCGGGCTGCAGGAACCGGTCCGGCATCAGCATGTTGATGCCGGTCATGAAGGTGGCGTGCGGGAGCCCCCAGGCGTTCACGTGGAACTGCGGGACCACGACGAGCGTCGTGTCCTTGTCGGTCAGGCCCATCGACTCGGCCATGTTGACCTGCATGGAGTGCAGGTAGATGGAGCGGTGGGAGTAGACGACGCCCTTGGGCTCCCCGGTGGTGCCGGAGGTGTAGCACATCGCCGCCGCCCGACGCTCGTCCAGCTGCGGCCAGTCGTAGGTGTCGGCGCGGCCCGCGAGGAGGTCCTCGTAGTCGTGCACGCGCACGTTCAGGCCTTCGAGCCCGGAACGGTCCCCGACACCCGAGACCACGACGTGCTCGATGGTCGGCAGGTGCGGCAGCAGCGGCACGAGCAGGGGCAGGAGCGTGCCGTTGACCAGGACGACCTTGTCCGCGGCGTGGTTGACGATGAAGACCAGCTGCTCGGGGGGCAGCCGCAGGTTGAGCGTGTGCAGGACCGCGCCCATGGAGGGGATGGCGAAGTACGCCTCGACGTGCTCGGAGTTGTTCCACATGAGCGTGGCGACGCGGTCGGCCTGCTGGACCCCGAGCTCGTCGCGCAGGGCGTTGGCGAGGCGGGTGGCTCGGGCGCCGATCTCGGCGAAACTGCGGCGGTGCGGCTCCGCCTCCCCGGTCCAGGTCGTGACCTGGGACTTCCCGTGAATCGTCGACCCGTGGGTCAGGATTCGAGAGACAAGAAGCGGCACGTCCTGCATGGTGCTGTACACCGGGGGCCTCCCCATTGAGTTACGCGGCGGTAGCTACTCAGGGCGATTCTGTAGGCATACCACTTGGTATGTCACTACCTCGGGCGTACATCGTGTACCGAGGGCTCGGCGGCCCGGACGGGAGAAGGGGGCATGTTTCACGTGAAACATGCCCCCTTCGCACCTTCGCCTACTTCTTGATCTCGTTGATGCAGAGCACGAACTGCTTGCCCGAGCTGCGCCGGGAACCGCTGGTCTGCTCGTGATAGCCGATGTCCGACTTGCCCTGGCACCGTTCGGTGTCCAGCGTGTCGGGGATCACCTCGACCACCTTGTACGTGGCGTCGGCGCCACCGCACTTCACCACTTGGAGGTCGGGAGTCACCGTGGACCCGTTGTTCTTGAGGCAGTCCCCGACCTCGGCCTTGTCGGCGTCGTCCCGGCTCGCGAAGTAACCCACCGCGCACATGATGAGGACGATCACGACACCGATGATCTTCAGGATCTTCATGACGCCCATGCCCCCGCGCCGGGACGGCGGAGCGGGTGCCTGGGGCGGCGGAGCGGACCACTGCTGCTGGTGCGGCGGCTGCATCTGCTGCTGAGGCGGGTACATCTGCTGCTGCGGTGCGCCGCCGTACGGGGGCTGCGCCTGCTGCTGCGGGAAGGGCTGCTGCTGCTGCGGGTACCCGTACCCGGGCTGGGGCGGCTGCCCCTGCGGCGGCTGCTGTCCGTACGGGGCGGGCTGGCCGTACGGGCCGGGGCCCTGCTGCGGCGGATAGGTCATGTGGAAGTCCCCCGTGAGCGTGTGTGCATCCTTTTGACGCGAGCACGCTATAGCAATCGATCACCACCCTCTAATGCGCCGGCGGGGGCAGCGACCGGGGGGAGGGGGCGACCATGCGTCCAGGAGCCGGACCGGCGGGACCTTCCCCGGGATCACCGGACCGGAAGGAGCTCCGGATCCTCGCGGAGCTTGCCCAGAGCGCGGGAGACGGCGCTCTTGACCGTGCCGACCGATACGCCGAGCAGCTCGGCGGTCTGCGCCTCGCTCAGGTCCTCGTAGTAGCGCAGGACGACCATCGCCCGCTGCCGGTCGGGCAGCCGCGTCACCGCGCGCCACATGGCGTCGCGCAGTGCCTGCGCCTCCGCGGGGTCCGCGGCCGGCACGGCCTCGGTCTCCGGGAGCTCGTCGCAGGAGAACTCCTCGACCTTGCGCTTGCGCCACTGCGAGGTACGGGTGTTGACCAGGGCCCGGCGGACATAGCCGTCCAGGGCGCGGTGGTCCTCTATCCGGTCCCAGGCGACGTACGTCTTGGTGAGGGCCGTCTGGAGCAGGTCCTCGGCGTCGCACGGGTTGGCGGTGAGGGAGCGTGCCGTGCGCATCAGGACCGTGCCGCGGGTCCGGACGTACGCCGAGAACGACGGATACGGCGTCGGATTCGAGGCGAGCGTGCACACAGGCGGGGTCATGACTCCACGCTAGGAGCGGAGGTCAGGCCTGGGATCGGCCGCAAGTGCCGAAGCCGGGTCCCTCTCAGGTTGTAGAGGTAGGGATAACTCCACCTCCTGAAGGTGGAGAGCGAGCACACCCGGGAAGGGGGTGCGGGGCAGCGGCGCGGCCCCGACCTCAGCCGTCGGCGCCCAGGATCAGCCCCGAGGTCGGTACCCCCGTACCGGCCGTGACCAGGGCGTGCGCGGCGCCCTCGACCTGATTGACCGAGGTGCCGCGCAACTGGCGGACGGCCTCGGCGATGCCGTTCATGCCGTGCAGGTACGCCTCCCCGAGCTGGCCGCCGTGGGTGTTGAGCGGCAGCGCGTCGGCGGCCACGAAATCGGCGGCCTCGCCGGGCCGGCAGAAGCCGAACTCCTCCAGCTGCATCAGCACGAAGGGGGTGAAGTGGTCGTAGAGGATGCCCACGTCGATGTCCGAGGGCCGCAGCCCGCTGGTCCGCCACAGCTGGCGCGCGACCACGTCCATCTCGGGCAGTCCGGTGAGGTCGTCGCGGTAGAAGGAGGTCATGGCCTCCTGGCGGCGGCCGGCGCCCTGCGCGGCCGCGGTGATCACGGCGGGAGCGTGCCGCAGTTCGCGGGCCCGCTCGGTGCTCGTCACGACGACGGCCTGGCCGCCGTCCGTCTCCTGGCAGCAGTCCAGCAGCCGCAGCGGTTCGACGATCCAGCGCGAGGCGGCGTGGTCGGCGAGGGTGATCGGCTTGCCGTGGAAGTACGCGGCGGGATTGTTCGCGGCGTGCCGGCGGTCGGTGACCGCGACGTGCCCGAAGGCCTCCGGGGTGAGGCCGTAGGCGTGCAGGTAGCGCTGGGCGGTCATCGCGACCCAGGAGGCGGGGGTCAACAACCCCCACGGCAGCGACCAGCCGAGCGCCGCCCCCTCCGCCGATGGCTCGCGCTGCTGCACACCGGAGCCGAAACGGCGCCCGGAGCGCTCGTTGAAGGCGCGGTAGCACACCACGACCTCCGCGACGCCGGTGGCGACGGCGAGCGCGGCCTGCTGGACGGTGGCGCAGGCCGCCCCGCCGCCGTAGTGGACGCGGGAGAAGAAGGACAGCTCCCCGATGCCCGCCGCCTGGGCGACGGTGATCTCGGGGCTGGTGTCCATCGTGAAGGTGACCATGCCGTCGACGTCGGCGGGGGTGAGCCCCGCGTCGTCGAGGGCGGCGTGCACGGCTTCGACGGCGAGCTTGAGCTCGCTGCGGCCGGAGTCCTTGGAGAACTCCGTCGCCCCGATGCCGGCGATGGCGGCGCGGCCGCCGAGCTCGTCGCGGGTGCGGACGCTCATGCGGTGCTCCTGGGAGCCAGGGTGACCGTGACGGTGCCGGTGACGTGGTGGCCGATGCCGTTGGTGCCGATGACGCGGATCTCCGCGGTGTCCCCGTCGAGGGCGGTGACGGTGCCGGTCAGGGTCATGGTGTCGCCCGGGTAGTTGGGGGCGCCCAGGCGGATGGCCACCTTGCGCAGGACGGCCCGGGGCCCGAGGTGGTCGGTGATGTACCGGCCGACCAGGCCGTTGGTGGTCAGGATGTTCATGAAGATGTCCGGGGAGCCCTTCTCCCGCGCGAGGGAGGCGTCGTGGTGCACGTCCTGGTAGTCGCGGGAGGCGATCGCACCCGCGACGATCAGGGTGCGGGTGACCGGGACCTCCAGCGGCGGCAGTTCCTCGCCGGCTCTGATCGTGACGACTCCCATGCCTCAGCCCTCCCGCGCCAGTACGGCGCCCAGTTCGTCCAGCAGCTCGCTGCCGCAGCCCAGGTACGCGTCCAGCTGGCGCCCCCACAGGAAGTGCCGGTGGACGGGGTGGCCGAGGTCGGCGCCCATGCCGCCGTGCAGATGCTGGCCCGCGTGTACGACCCGTTTGCCCGCCTCCGAGGCCCACCAGGCCGCCGTCAGCGCGTGCTCGCGCGCCGGGAGGCCCTGGTCGATGCGCCAGGCCGCCTCGTACGCGGTGACCCTGATCGCCTCGGTGTCCATGTACGCGTCGGCCGCGCGCAGCATGACCGCCTGGTTGGTGGAGAGCGGACGGCCGAACTGTTCGCGGGTGGAGGTGTACGCGACCGCGCGGGCGAGCGAGCCCGCGCAGACGCCCGCCTGAAGCCCCGCGAAAGCGGTGCGGGCGGCGGCGAGCGTGTCCTCGTAGGCGTCCCCGGGGTCCTCAACGTCCCCTGCGCGCCCGGTGCGCGCAGCACCCTTCGCCCCGATGCGCTCCGCCGCGGCGGCGGTCAGGGTCAGCCGGCCCGCCGACCAGGGCGCCGTGGTCTCCACCGCCGACGTCTCCACGCCGGGCGCGTCCACCCGTACGAGCCACAACGCCCGGGCCGCGTCCGCGACCAGCACATGGGTGGCGTCGCGCAGCCAGGGCACCACCGGCGCGGTGCCGGTGAGCCGGGACCCCGCGGCCGTGATCCGGCCGCGGGCCGGGAAGGCTCCGGTGGCCACCGCCTCGCCCGTGCGGAGGGCGGGCAGCAGGCGGGCGCGCTGCTCGGCGCTGCCGTGCGCGGCGATGGGGAGGATGCCGTAGACACAGGTGGCGGCGTACGGGACCTGGGCGGTGGTGCGGCCCTGTTCCTCCAGCAGCAGCACCAGGCCGAGCAGGCCGATGTCCTCCACCGCGGCGATCAGGCCGGCCGTGGTGAGGGCCTTCCACAGCTCGGCGTCGCTGCCGGTGCCGGCGGCGGCGAGGCGGTCGTGGGTGGCGAGATCGCGGAAGACCCGGGCGGCGAGGCCGGCCGCGGCGGCCTGCTCCTCGGTGGGGCGGAAGTCCATCAGCCCTCACTCCCGCGGAAGACGGGGAGTTCGAGGCCGTCGTCGAGGCGCAGGAACTCCAGCTGGACGGGAAGGCCGATGCGCACCTTGTCGTACGGCATGCCGGTGATGTTGCTGATCATCCGGACTCCCTCGGCGAGCTCGACGAGTGCGACCGCGTAGGGGCCGGGCGCGTCACCGGGACGAGCGGGGGCGGTGAAGGCCGGGAAAGGGGGGTGGTGCATGACGACGTAGCTGAACACGGCGCCGGCGCCGGACGCCTCGACCGTGTCCCAGTCGGGCGAGGCGCACGCGTTGCAGCCGGGGAGCCACGGGAAGCGGAGGGTGGCGCAGGCCTTGCAGCGCTGGATGAGGAGCTTGTGGTCGCGGACTGCGTCCCAGAAGCCCTCGTTGTCGCGGTTGATCACGGGGCGGGGGCGCTGCGCCTTGGGCTGCGCCGACGTGCGGGTTCCGGTGCCGGTGCCGGTGCCGGTCCGGGTTCCGGTCCAGGTCCGGGTTCCGGCCTCGGTCCGGGTCACGGCCTCGGCGTCGGCCTGCGGTGGTGCGGCGGGCTTGTACTTCAGGATCCGGAATCGGTGTGTCCCGGCGAGTTCGCCGTCCGCCCTGACGTCCATGCGGGTGGTCACGAAGTGGCCGGTGCCGAGCTTGGTCGTCTTGCGGGGCGACACGGACTCGATGACGGCGTCGAAGGTGACGGTGTCCCCCGGGCGCAGTGGACGGAGGTACTCCTGCTCGCAGTCCGTGGCGACCACGGAGGTGTGCCCGGCGCCGTCGAGGAGTGCGAAGAGCGCGTCGTAGGCGGCCGAGCGGTCGGTGTGGCCGGAGAGCCCGCCCATCGTCCAGGCCTGGAGCATGGTGGGCGGAGCGATGGCGTCCGGCCCGGTGTAGGCGGGATGGGCATCGCCCATCGCCTCGCACCAGTGGCGGATCATCGGCTCGTTGACCACGTCCTTGCCGCGGCCGCCGGTGGCGGCCGGCTGCCCCTCGAAGGCCTTCAGCAGCTGGTGGAACCGGGCTGCTTCCTCGGCCCCACCGGGCTCCGCCGGACCGCCCGGCTCCGCGGTACCACCCCGCTCCGCGGTACCGGCCAGCTCCGCGGTACCGCCCGGCTTCGCCGGTGCGCCGGGGCCGTCGCTCCCGTCCGCCGTCATCGCTTCCTCCCCTTCATGCCGAGCCGCGTCATCGCGACGATCTCCCGCTGGACCTCGCTGACGCCGCCGCCGAAGGTATTGATCTGGGCGGCCCGGTTCATCCGCTCCAGCTCGCCGCCGGCGAAGGCCGCAGGGCCCCGTACCAGCGCCTCCTCCCCCACCACCTCCTGGCACATCCGGTAGACCTCCACGGTGGACTCGGTGCCGAGGAACTTCACGCCGCTCGCGTCGCCGGGGGCCAGGGCGCCGTGGCCCACGTCCTGGACCAGGCGCCAGTTGAGAAGGCGTACGGCGGCCAGTCGCGCGTGCGCCTCGGCGAGTCGCGACCGCACCCAGGGGCGGTCGGCCGGGCGGTCGCCGGTGACCGGGTCAGGGGTTCGGGCATGGGTGAGGGCGGCTTCGTAGAAGTCCTCGGCCTGCATGCCGATGGCGGCGAGGGCCACCCGTTCGTGGTTGAGCTGGTTGGTGATCAGGCCCCAGCCGCCGTGTTCCGAGCCGACGAGGTTGCCGACGGGCACGCGGACGGAGTCGTAGTATGTCGCCGTGGTCGTGAGTCCGCCGACGGTGTCGATCGGGGTCCAGGCGAAGCCGGTGGCGTCCGTGGGCACCAGGATGATCGAGATGCCCTTGTGCTTGGGGGCCTGCAGGTCGGTGCGGCAGGCGAGCCAGATCCAGTCCGCGTTCTGGGCGTTGGAGGTGAAGATCTTCTGCCCGTCGATCAGCCACTCATCGCCGTCGCGGACGGCTCGGGTGCGCAGCGAGGCGAGGTCCGTGCCGGCCTCCGGCTCCGAGTAGCCGATGGCGAAGACGAGCTCGCCCTTGAGGATCCGGGGCAGGAAGTAGTCCTTCTGCTCCTGGGTCCCGTACTTCATCAAGGTCGGGCCGACGGTGTTGAGCGTGACCATCGAGACGGGGGCGCCGGCCCGGTAGGCCTCGTCGAAGAAGACGAACTGCTCGTCGGCGCCCCGGCCTTGACCGCCGTATTCCACGGGCCAGCCGAGACCCAGCAGGCCGTCGGCGCCGATGCGGCGCAGCAGCTCGCGCTGGCGGTCGGGTTCGTCGGGTACTCCGTCGGGCAACAAGGCCAGGAAGTACTCCCGCAGTTCGGCGCGCAGCCGCAACTGGCCTTCGGTCGGGGCGAGGTGCACGGCGCTGGCCTCCCGGCATCACATCGTCGATGTGACCTGACTGTCCGTCAGATTTACCGGTGGTGTCAAGGTCGGGCGCCCTCAACAGTTCGGCCGGTTCAGGCCGCGGCTACCACCAGGTGTGGAAGTTGACCGAGACGTTCGAGTGGGACTGGTTGACGGCCGTGAAGGCCGAGCCGTTGACCTGCGCGGTGTTGTTCTGGTGGGAGGCACCGGAGCGGGTGGCCAACCCTTGAGCCCCTTGTGGCGCAAGCGCTGACGCGTTCCGCCCGGGCGGCGCGTCCGGACATGCCGAAAAGGGCCGCGTCGTCCGGGAACCCCACCGACTCCCGGGCCTACGGCCCTGCGATACCAGGCTTCACGCCCCCGCACGCCCCCGGCGCCCGCCGGGGGATCCATCCGTGCCCCGCTCCGGGGGCACCTCGCAGCGCGATCCACGGTCACGACCGACCGGGCTCCAGCGCCTGCGCTGGTCTCTTGTCCTGCTCCTGCGCCTGCTTCCTGCTCTGGCTTTGGTTTGCTCCCGCTCTTGCTCAGGCCCTGGCCCTGGCTCTGGTCCTAGCTCTGGCCTGCTCCTGCTCCTGCTTCAGCGCCTGCTCCGGCGCCCGCTTCCGTACGTCCTGCCGCGCCGGCCTCGGCGCGTACTCCTGCCCGGCGGCGGCGCGTACGCCTGCGGAACCGGACCCTGCAATGGCTCTGGACTCGACTGCTCTCGACCGCGCGGTACGGGACCTACGCGGCCAGCGCGAGCACGTCCCGGTCAGTGGCTCCCGATCCGGCGCCCATGGACGCGGCGGTGGTCGAGCGGCGGACGGACGGGGTCTTGCCGTGGGCCTCGGCGCGGATCCGCTGCTTGATGGTCGGCGGGAGCGAACCGCCCCGCATCATCGCCCGCCAGGTCCGTCGCGCCGTCACGGCCGCCCGGCGTGCGGCGGCGGGGACCGGCGCGGGGACCGTCGCGGCGGGAGCCGAGGCGGAGGCGGCGGCCGGAGCGGCCTTGCCACCGAATCCGAGGGAGGAGAGGAGGGCCACGAGAGCGGCGAGGACGGCGGTCCAGATCGACGTGACAGGGTTGCGCTGAGCCATGACGGGGTGCCTCGTTTCGCGATGTTCCGACGGGCGGATCTGCATACATTCGTCATGATGTGGTCGCAACCGCACCGACCCCACGACGCGCGCCGATCTTCCGACAAACACCACTCGGAAGGCCCAAAGACCCAAAGGCCTCAAGGTCCCGAGGCCCCTGCCGCCTCAGCTGCGGTGGAACCCGGAGAGACCTTGGAACAAGGGGTGGAACCGCGGTACCAGCGCCCCTTCGAAGCCGTCCGCGCTGTAACCGCGCAGCGTGCCGGAGCCCAGCGCCCGCGTGGTGACCCGGGCGGCGGCCGCCTCCGCGTCCCGTAGCGGGATCAGCGAGACGAACAGCCCCAGCACCGGAGCGAACCGGCGGTCCCCCGCGATGCTGACGTGCTCCAGCCCGTCCTCCGGCAGGGCGTGCTCCATCAGCCGCGTCGCGGTGTCTTCGGGCAGCGGAGGGGCGTGGGAGGAGGGGTGCAGGCGCACGTGAATGAGGTGCATGGCAATGACGTTTGCGGCTGGGCGGCCCACCCCGCAAGTCGTGCGCGTGGACGGTTCCGGCCGCTGCACAGAAAGGCCACGAAGTAGATGATCTACTGTCCGGTGTCATTCTCAGTCTGATGAGGGGAGGAACCTGTGCTCGCACTGTTGGGCCTGGATTCCTGGGCTGAAGAGCTCTACCGGGCGATGCTCGCCCATCCCGGCATGGGGGTCGCGGAGCTCGCCGCGCTGCTGGGTCGATCCGAGCCGGAGATCAGGGCTTCGCTGGACCGTCTGCACGAACTGTCGCTCATCCGCCCGTCACAGGAGGACGGGCTGCGCGCCGTCACACCGGAGCTGGGCATGGAAGTGCTACTGGCCCAGCAGCAGGCCGAGCTCGCCGCGCAGCAG
The DNA here is from genome assembly GCF_040611115.1 of Streptomyces sp. NPDC003038. Taxonomy (NCBI): domain Bacteria; kingdom Bacillati; phylum Actinomycetota; class Actinomycetes; order Kitasatosporales; family Streptomycetaceae; genus Streptomyces; species Streptomyces sp. NPDC003038. Next base: position 254,751 of record NZ_JBEXNN010000004.1, on the reverse strand, counting down.
CAGCGCATCGAGGCTTCGCGGGTGGCGGCCGCGCAGCTCATCGCCCAGTTCGCCGACCGCCGACCGGTCCCCGGCGGGGCCGATGTCGAACACCTCGTGGGGATCGAGCAGATCCGGGAGAAGCTCGCCGTACTGACGCGCCGGGTGCGGCGCGAGGTGATGACCTTCCACCCGGGCGGCGCGCAGAGCGAGGGGAATCTGGAAGCCGCCAAGCCGCTGGACGAGGAACTGCTCGAACGGGGGGTGCGGATGCGGACGGTGTACCTGGACAGCGTCCGCAACAGCCCGCACACCGTCGCGTACGCCGAATGGCTGGCGGCCCGCGGCGGGCAGGTACGCACGACGGCTTCCCTCCCGGTGCGCATGGTGCTGGTGGACCGGGAGATCGCCGTCATCCCGGTGGATTCGGAGGACTCCCGCAGGGCCGCCGTGGTCCTGACCGGCCAGGGGACGCTGACCGCCCTGGGCGCGCTGTTCGACGGCGTCTGGGCGACGGCGAGCGACCTGGGCTCCGAGCCGCAGCGGGACGAGGCCGGCCTGAACCCGCAGGAGCGGGAGGTGCTGACCTTCCTGTACCGGGGGATGACGGACGAGACCATAGCCAAGCGGCTGGGAGTCTCGCCCCGTACGGCCCGCCGCGTGGCCAGCGACCTGATGGCCCGGCTCGGCGCCCGCAGCCGCTTCCAGGCCGGGGCCCTGGCCGTGGAGCAGGGCTGGCTCAACACCGCGAGCGCGGCGCACTGACCCTGCGTCCCGCTGTCGTCCCGTGGCCGGGGCCGCCCCTGTAGGGGGGCGGTCCCGGCTTATTCATGTCGGCCCCTGCCGGAACATGCCATGGCCCCTTCCGTCCAGCGCTGTCCTCTTCCGGCCCCCTGCGGACCGCGGAAGACTCAGAGTCACACCGGGGACGCCCGAGGTAACCGAACTGACGAACTCCTGATCGCGCCATCCGTCGCGTGCCGTCCGGTCAGGTAGACGTCTTCTCAGTGATCTTCGAGGAGTTCCCGTGTTCCGCACCTGCCTGACCGCTGCCAGGACCGCGCTCGTCATCACCGCCGCCGCGGTCGTACCGGTCTTCTTCGCTCAGGGCGCCGCCACCACCGTGACCGCTTCCGCCGCCCCCGCCACCGCCACCGCCGTGACGGCGCCGACCCCGACCCACACCGATTCCATGGGCTGGGACTGATCACCGGGTCCGGCCGCCCTCGGACCCCGAGCCGCCCTCGGAGCCCGAGCCGCCCGGGCCCCAGCACCGCTCCGGCCCTGCCCGTCACAGAACAGATGGATCTTCCTGGTCAGCCCGCCGCGGGACGTCCTGGAGGCGGCCGGTCACCACCAGGTTGCCGTCCGGGGTGCGCCGCGCGAGGACGCCGGTGCGGAAGTAGCCGCCGGTGGTGAAGGAGCGTGCGTTGTGGTCGGGCGCCCGGTAGTAGCCTCGCAGGGTATAGGGACCGCGGGCGAGGAGTTCGCCGGCCTCACCGTCGGGCACGTCCTTCCCGTCGACGTCGACGATGCGGATCTCATCGTCGGGCGAGAGCGGGCGGCCCTGCGTGGTGAGCACGGTCTCGTCCGGATCGGCGAGCCGGGTGAGAGTGAGCAGCCCCTCAGCCCTGCCGAAGACCTGCTGCAGGCGACAGCCCAGTTCGGGGCCTATCCGTTCGGCGGTCGCCCGGGGCAAGGGCGCGCCCCCGATCTGCACGAGACGCAGGCTGCTCAAGTCGGCCTGGACCGTGGGAAGTGCGTCGAGCCAGAGCTGGGCGGTGGCGGGCACCACCGACGTGATGGTGACCCGCTCTCGTCCGATGACCGGAAGGCATTCGGCGGGTTCCGGGTTCTCGACCAGGACGACGGTGCCGCCGACGGAGAGGGTGCCGACGATGCCCGGGGAGCCGAAGGCGAAGTTGAACCCGGCGGGCAGCGCGGCGAGATACACGTCGTTCTCGGTGAGCGACACCAGCTCGGCGGCGGCCCGCGCCTGGTAGGCGTAGTCGTTGTGGGTGCGCGGAATGAGCTGGGGCGCCCCGGTGGTACCGCCGGAGAGCAGGAAGAACGCCACCTGGTCGGCGCTCTGCGCGAGCGCCGGCCCGGGCGGGGCGTCGATGGAGCCCAGCGGGCAGTAGTGGCAGCCCGACGGGTCGGTCGTAAGGCCGCCGTACGGGGACGAGTCGCCCGGCGCCTCAAGGGTGAACACCCGCCGCAGGAAGGGCCCTCGGGCCGCGATGTCCGCGGCCATCGCCGTGTGGTCGAAGCCCTGGTACGTCGAGGGACCGACGTAGCCGACGGCCTGGGTGACGTGCACGAGGTGGGACACCTCGGACGCGCGGTGCGACACCGAGCAGAACACGGGGACCACGCCGACGCGCATCAGCGCGAACACGGTGATGACGAACTCGGGAACGTTCGGTAGCTGGACGACGACCCGTTGCCCGGGCCGGAGGCCGCGCAACCGGAATCCGGCCGCCATGCGGTCCACGCGCCGGTTCAGGTTCGCGTACGTGAGGCGGGTGCCGCCGTGCACGAGCGCGGTCCGCGGTCCGTACTGCATGGCCCAGCCGCGCAGCAGGTTGTCCAGCGTATTGCCATGCCAGTGCCCGGCCGCCCAGTAGCGGTCGACGAACTCTTCGGGCCAGGGTGTGCAGCCGTCGAGCATGGATGTCATTCGTTTCCTTCTGTACCAGTTAAGGGCCGGTCCAGCACGACGGCGATGTCCAGGGAGGAGCCGGGCTCCCGCCGACCGTCGGGCCGGCCGGTGTTCATCCGGGTCAATGCCGCAATGCGACCCCCTATCTCCCTTCTCCCTCCTTCTCGACGCCGGAGAGCGACCCCGCCGTCTTGACCTCGGCAAGCCAATCTGCCAAGACCCCTGCACGCAATGCGCTTTCCCCACCATGGACGCCGAATTCCCTCAGCAGAAAGACCAACGAGCGCCGCTGACCAGGAGGAATGATCGGAGCTCATTCCCACTCGGCCTCGCCATGGCGGGACCTCGTGACGTCGCGGCCCTGGCCCAGAGGACACCGAGACCCTCAGCTCCGAAGTGGTACGGCCAATCCGCATATAGCCGAGCTCCCCGATCAGCTCGGTGCACTGAACACCTTCGAGCCCGCGTGGCAGTGGAAGGCCCCGCTGACCGCACACTCCTCCGCCGGCCCTATACGGGTGTGCGACGATCACTCGTCGCACACCACCCTGGGGGGTTCATGCCAATGGCATCGGCGTCCACAAGACGCCCGATTTCCACCGTACTGACGTGCCTGCTCGCCGTCCTCGCCCCACTCCTCCTGCCGGTCAGCGCCGCTCAGGCCGCGCCGGTGATCTCGTCCAGGGCGGCTGCGCCCTGACCGGAACGGCGCCGTTCCGTGCGATGGTGCGCGCCGGCGACGCCACCGCGACCGGGCCCTACGGGGTCCACTTCGTGCGTACGGACGTACTCCAGGAAGGCTGTCAGGTCCTGCCCGCCGGGAGCTTCGCCGACGACGCGGGGGCCGTGCGGCTGGAGACCGGCAACGGCGTCTTCTCGCACTGCCTGACCATTCCGGCCGATGCGCACTCCACCTCCGAGCTCCTGCGTATCCGCTACGGCCTCCCGGACGACACGGACCTGTTCCCGCGCTACACGATCAGAGTGGTCGACACCGACGGCAACGGACCGCCCTCCTGCTACGACCACCCGCCCCGGGGCCAGCAGCTGCGGACGGACGGCCTCACCCGCTGCTTCTTCACCGCCTGCTTAACCCCGGGGTCGTCGACGGCGGTGGCAGTGCAGAGCATTACCGCGCACGGCTCGAGGGCGTTCGAAAGTCGGCCACGAGCTGGTGCGCGTACTCATCCTCCGGGCCGAGGTCCTGGACCGCTCGACAGGCCTCCTGGACCCGACCCATCTCGCACAGCAACCTGACAAGGTGGTACAGGGCGCCACTGTCGCCGTCTTCAGCACGGTTGCACAGCGCCGCGTCCATCTCCCGCTCGTGAAGCGATCTGTTGAGTCTCCGACGTGCGTGGACATCTGTGCGTGCGAGTTCCGTGAGTTCCGTGGACCGCTCCTCACAGACGAGCAAACGCATATGCCACAGATGGTTGTCGTGCGCGTACGAATCGGCGGAGTAGCACTCGGCATGGGCGCTGACCAACGCGATAGCTGTATCCCAATCCCGGATCTGTTCCGCTGCCCGGGCCTGCTCGTACCACTCCATCGGACGAGTATCGCCTAGCGCTCCCGAAACAACACCGTGGAGGTGGTCGCCGACGGGCACCGGCCAGGAGCCGAGCGCGACGGTCGCGTGATGGGCCGGACAGGCTCCGTCGGCGCGGGCCTGTTACAGGTTTCTCTACCTCATCAAGGCGGCTCGCTCCTGTCTGCGCCCCGCTCCGGGCCCCGGCTCCGCCGGCCGCGCGGCTGAGCGAGGCCACCAGATGCAGGACGGTAGCCCGGGGTGGCTGGGGCGGTCGGCTCCGCGCCTATTCAGCGACGGCCTTTGCCACCCGGTCGCGTGTCTCCTCGGAGAATCCCGACGACAGATCGATCAGTTCGAAGCGATGCGCACGGGAAACGACCGACGTGTCCTCCAGCTCCCCGATCCAGTCGGCCAAGGTCTCCACGGCCAAGGCAGCTTCGCCGCACCTCAGGAAGTCGAGCACATCCTGTCGCAGCGGAAGGTCTGGGCTCATCACAATCTCGGTCAGGTCGCGTACACGCCTCTCCCAGGCGCCGGAAATCGCAGCCACCCACCCATCGTCGCATCAGGGCCGTGCCCCACTCGTGCCCGACCGGGTGGGGAATCAGGGGGAATCACAGGCTGCCGCCCAGAGACGCATGAACGCGGCCCCTGACCGTTTTGACTGGTCAGGGGCCGTTTACCTGCGGTGGGTGTGGGATTTGAACCCACGGTGACATCGCTGCCACGACGGTTTTCAAGACCGATCGCGTGACGGAACTACTCCATCCCCCCACCTGGCCCTTTGGCCCTCACGTCCGCTTTCTGGCAGTCATGTTGGCCAGAGGTTGGCCACAGGCATGATGCCCGCCTGACGCCGATGTACGTCGGCACGAGCGGCCCTGAGGCACTGATGGAGCCACCGTAAGGGCGGTAGGCTGCATCGAATCGCTCACATGTTCGGTTTACTTCGAAGCTTTGCCGCAGGTTGATGGTTTAGTTTTCCGCGCCAGTTACTTAGATGGGGTAGAGTCATGCGGCATGAGCGAACAGCAGGATGCGCTTGAGGACCTTGAGTCCAGTGGTGTTCTCGCAGCCTTGGCATGGGCTGACGCGTCGGCCTACCGGCGCACCATGGACGACTTCGACCCCGACACGGGTCATGACCAGGGCTGGGTTGGCTCTACAGCTCACCGGCTCTTGGTTGACCGACTGCACCGCGCCTTCGCCACGGGCAAGCACGGTGTCGATTCGCCTGAGTCTGCCTTCGCCGGCCTGGACCTGGTGGCCGCCGGGCTGGCCCCGGGCGAGCATCGGAAGATGCCGCTCATCACCCCGGGCGTGGTTGTGTGGTCCCCCCTCAACCAGTCGCCGGGCTGGCGGTGCGGGGATTGGCGCCTTCTGCTCACATCGTTCGTCTACGGCGAGAGCAATCGCATCCCCTGGCCGCAGAAGAGTCCCACCAAGCAGCGCGTCGCGTCGCAGGGGAAGCCGCGTGGGTGGCTGGACCCCAACCCCACCCTGTTCGACGAGGAGCCCGAGTTCCTTGCCGCAGCCACCGCCGCGGTTAGGGAACAGGACGCGGAACTCAACGCAACGTCGCTCATCGTTGCTCACAGCATTGAACGAGAGCTGGGTATCCGAGAGCTTTACTTGGGGCGCTCACGCCTGAATCGTGGGGGCGGAGATGCCTGGTTCTGGAAGCATGATCTACTTGCTGCCAACCCGGGAACTCTCACTGCCGAACCGATTCCTGCGCCTCCCGGCCCGCTCCCCGGCTCCCCCGACGTTCAGGATGCACCCGTTCGCCTTCGCCGTCAGCCGTCGGAAGGGAGCGGCGAGCACCGCTAGGCGTAGGCATAGATCGACAAGTAATGAAACGAGTGGATGGTCATGAATTCCCCACGCCGCACAGAGGTGCAGGTTGGTGACGCCTCTCGCCTTTTCGACGGCCGACGGTTGACGCTTGCGCGACAACTGATCGGCCTGAGGAAGAACGCTCTTGCAGTAAAGATCGACAAGAGTCCCACCGCTGTCGCAGCGTATGAAAACAATACGAAGCGCCCGGCTCCCGCTACCGTTGCGCAGCTATGCCTGACGCTTGGCGTGGACCCCGGTTTCTTCCTTCCTGGACCCAACCAGTCAACGTCCAGCGACTCCGTGCCTCACTTCCGGTCGCTGCGTTCGACGACGCAATTGGCGCGTGACCAAGCATTCGCCTACGGGGTGATCTCTGGGGATGTAGGCGCAGCCCTCGAACGGCACGTCGAGTTTCCGGAGCCCGACCTTCCGAGGCTAAGCGTCGACGTGGAAGATGACTCCAGTAGCCTTCCGGAGGAGGCAGCCCGCCTCCTCCGAAAGCACTGGGACGTCGACTCTGGGCCAGTTGGCCACCTGGTGCGCCTGGCGGAGAATCACGGTGTCGTGGTGGTGTTTAGCCCCGCACAAACTGCCGCCGTGGACGCCTATTCCTTCGACGATGGCTATAGGCCAACGGTAGTACTGAATCCAGCCAAGGAGGATTACTACCGCCAGCGCTTCGACGTTGCGCATGAAATTGGGCATCTCGTAATGCATGTAGATGCTGAACCGGGAAGTAAGGTAGTAGAAAATCAAGCTCACCGCTTCGCAGCTGAATTCCTACTTCCGGAAGCCGAGCTGCGCGATCTCCTCCCGAGTAAGGCGGACTGGAGAATTCTCGCCAAGCTGAAGGAGAATTACGGCGTGAGCCTCCAGGCCCTGCTATACCGATCCAGGGCTCTTGGCGTAATGAGCGACGTAACCTATCGCAATGCAGTCGCCTACCTGTCTTCCAAGGGCTGGCGTCGCCGAGAACCAGGTGAGATGCCGGCTGTGGAACAGCCATCCCTTTACCCGAAGGCTGTGGAGATCCTTTCGAGTGTAGGAATGGACGAACTCTCCCTGGCTAGGGAATCACGAGTGACTCCCGGGATCTTCCGAACGGTGACAGCCAGATCCCCAGTGCGCGAAGATCTGTTCCTAGAGGTTCAGGAAATTGATACTGCGGATGGAGTAATCCCTCTCTTTCGGAGCAAGAATGGCGAGCCCGGGACTTGAGTCCCGGGCTTGACCAGTTGCGGAGTTTCTGTGCGTAGGCCCAGGTCGGAACAACTTCCGACCTGGGCCTACGTCGCATCTGAGCACAAGGCTGGCACTGCGTACGGCAGCTGACCGACCGCCCGCGCATCCGCGCCTTGGCCCTCTGGCCCCGTCGCCCGCAGTCGTGGTCCTGCTGTCCAGAGGTCGGCTACAGCCGTGATCATTCGGCATGTCCATCACCAGCCGCGGGCACTCTCGGAGATGCCCGCCCTTGCGATGCCCTCACGTCAGATCAGGAGCGAGATGAGCATGGTTGAGCCCTCCGTGATTCCCCCCGACTACGCTGGCCACCACCAGTCGACGAACGGGGAGAGTGCTCTGAGGATGGGACCGAAGTCGACGAGGGTCTACCAGACGATCCGGTCGTGGATCGACTCGGGGAAGTACGGCCCCGGCGAGAAGCTTCCCTCTGAGCGAGTCATGAGCGCCGAGCTGGACATCGGCCGCACAGCCCTGCGCCAGGTGCTCGCGCGGCTGGCGAACGAGCGGCTCATCAAGGCGTACGACCGCAGCTCGTACCGAGTCATGGGTGGCGATACCGTCCCCACGCCGGCAGAGCTGGAGCCTTGGACGATCCACGGCAGCAGGACTGTCTACGAGAACCGGTGGGTGAACCTCGACCTCGTCGACGTCGAGCCGCCCGGGGTCGAGCGGTTCGAGCACCACGTGGTGCGCCTCCACCATGTGGCGATCACCGCTGTGATCGACGAGCAGCAGCGCGTCCTGATGTTGTGGCGCTATCGCTTCGTCCCGCAGCAGTGGGGATGGGAGCTTCCCGGCGGGATCGTGGACGAGGGTGAGGATGCGGCGACCACGGCAGCGCGGGAGACCGAGGAAGAGACCGGCTGGCGCCCTACGAACGTCGAGCACGTCGTGACGTACCAGCCCATGATCGGCATGGTCGACTCGCCACACGAGATCTTCGTGGCGCGGGGTGCGGTGAAGGTGGGCGAACCCACGGACATCGAGGAGGCCGGCCAGATCGCCTGGGTACCCCTGGCGGACATCCCCCGGCTCATGGCCGAAGGGAAGCTCATGGGATCCGGGACCCTGGTCGCGCTCCTGCACGTCCTCGCGTCGCGGGCTACAACCGCCCTGTAAGCAGCTCCACACGCCGGCGATGCCGCACAGACCCCGTGCGGTTCGCCAACAGGCGCGCCTGCTGAAGGTTGGAACGGGCCTCGTCGAACTCGCCGCGGGCAAGGTGGGCCTGCGTCAAATCGCTGTGCAGACCTGCCTTGGCCCGGACGAACGTGGGGTCCGTCGTCTGGAGCGATGCGTACAGGTCATCCATGGCCGAGCTGTCTCCCAGGAGCGCCAGGACGTTTCCCCGCCAGCGCGCCAGGTGGTCAGCATTCAGGAAGATGCTCAGCATGTCCGGGTCGCGGGCATCCACACCTTCCGGCAGTGAGGCCGCCGCCCGGTCGAGCGCGTGCCTGGAATCATCGTGCATGCCGGCAGCGGCGCACAGCTCCGCTTCTGCCGCGCTCAGCCATGCCCGAAGGCGAGGTGACTGTCGCTCCGCGTGCGTACGCTGCGCGTCACGAATCAGCTCCACTGCCATCTCGGGTCGACCGGCATCACCCAGGACGTACGCCTGCTCGCCCATGGCGTGAGCCAAGTACTGGGGCGCGTCCGCATCCTGCGAGGCTCGTTTCGCCAACTCGTAGTGCCGCCAGGCGCGCTCCACGGAACCGGCGTCCAGCGCCTGCCAGGCTGCCAATGTCGCTGCCCCGGCCAATGCCGTTGCGATGGGACGGCGCGTTCCTGGCAGGACGGCGAAGGTGAGCGCGTCCTCCATCCTCGCCAGGTGTCCGCCCATCTGGTCCACCAGGCCCGATGCACCCATCTGCCGGTCCATGGTCCGTAGTAGCTCGGTCTGGTCCATGAAGGTGCTCACCATGGAGTCGCTGACACTCCGCGCCGAGTCGATCCGACTCAACAGGTCCTCGTAGCCGTCAGCTTGCTGGGGGACCGCGTGTGCACGCTCCCCGCCCAACTCGGCGTCCGTAACCCCGAGCAGTGGCCGGAGGATCAGGGCGTACCGCTCCGTGATGGCCCGCCGGCCGTTCTCCCACTCCGACACGTAGGTCTTCAGGCTCGCGCTGGACGCGACGTTCAGCATGTGCTGCCGCGCGTAGCGCTCGATCTCGAAGATCAGCCGCTCCTGCGACCATCCCCGCGCCGTACGAACATCTCGTAATCCCTTGCCCACGTGCATCGCCTCCGATGGCCGTGCCACCTGCGCGGGCTTAACCCAATCGCCGCAGGTGAAAGCGGGTTAACACCCATGAGGTTAACCCCTGTTGGCTACCGCGACTCCCCGTCTGGGTCGTTTCCTGAAGTCACACCGGAACAACACCGGCAAGCCCCGAACGAACCAAGGGCTTGCATCTGGTGCGCACCAGATGCCATGCTTCTGGTGCGCACCAGATGGCCCGAAAGGGCTCAACTTCGGTGTGCACGTACGACCAGGAGCCCCGCATCGGACGGGGGGAGGCGACCCGGCGCCTTGTCATTCACCGGAGGGCTTAGACCGAAAGGTCACGTCTCCATACGCCTACGCCAGGTCCTAGACCTGAAGGAGACATGCGTACTGCTCAACCTTCCGTGCCGCTCGGCGCGGCCGGTTGCCTCCTCCGCCCGTCTCGTACGGGCGGGGTCGCAGGGAGCCGAGCAAATACCGCTCGACCCACGAACGCAGTGCAGCCCCCGGCGCTCGAACGCCGGGGGCTGCTGTTCGGGCCCCGTTCCTCTCTCGAAGGAGCAAGACCCATGCAGTCCATCGTTGCACTTCAGAACCGTGTTACCCCGTGGTCGGACGGCTTGGAGCCGTCGGACGCGGAGCTGGACGCGATCGAGTTCGAGTTGCCGCTGATCCTGGCGGAGGTCGACCTTCTCGACGCGGAGATCACGATGTTGGACCGGGCGCCGGCCGAGCTGGACGAGCGCCGGGTCCGCCGGGCCCGCCGCAGGGTCCTCGCCGCCCGCCGGACGCTGATCAACCAGGCCGCCTCCGTGAACATGCCGGGCGGTGCCGCATGAGCCACAGCGCCCGCCTCTCGAACAGCTACTCCGGCGACTGGGAGGTCTACGTCGTCAGCAGCGGCGTCCCTTCGCTGAACTGGCCGGAGCACGACTTCGGTCACAGCGCGCCGGTCCCCACGCTTGCCGAGCGCACCGAGGCGCTGGCGGGCCTTGGATACGAACCGGTGAGCGGCGCGACCTGGCTGTGGCAGGAACTGGTCAGCGGCGCCACGGCCCGGGTCCGGCTGCTCGCCGCGCTCGACGTGCGCCCGATCGGCGGCGCCTCGTGAACCGCCGGGCCAAGACAGCTTTGGTGCTCGCACTGGTCGCCGTCGTGGGCATGGCATTCCGAGTCTCGTGGAACGCCCTGCGGGACGTGGCCCGGGCGATTGGTGCGGACGACACGGCGGCGACGCTGTACCCCTTCGTCGTCGACGGCCTGATGGCCCTCGCCCTCGTCGCTGCCCTTGTGCTCACTGGCGCCGCCCGACAGTTCGCCCTGCGCGTTCTGGCCGCCTACACGCTCGCGTCTCTGGTGCTGAACTACGTGCACGGGCTGCTGCCGGAGCTGCATGCTGAGTCGATCGACTGGACTCGACTGGCCGACTGGGATCCGGCGAACTGGGCGCTCGTGCTGCTGGCGACGTCGCTTCCGGTGGGGTCGATCTACTTCGGCTCCGATCTCGTCGCCAAAGTCCTCCACCACAAGCCCCCGATCGAACCGCTCGCTCAAGAATCGGCACAGACTGCTGTAAATCGGTCTACTCCTGAGCAGGAGGAACCGCCGGTCGAGCTGCCGGAGCCGAAGCGGGAGGTGGACTCTTCCCTTACCGTCCCGGTCGAGTCGATCGAGGAGCGTCCGCCGCTCGTCGCGGCGGCTGAGTCGCCGCGTCCCCGTCGGGCGACCGGTCGAGTCCCGGCGGCCGCCCGATCGACCCGCCCGACCCGAACGGACGTCGAGTTGCTCGGTGAGGCGCGGAGTCTGACTGAGTCGTGGCCGGTCGAGAAATTGACCGGTGAAGGGATCCGCAAGGCCCTGCGAACGTCCCCGGCGAAGGCCCGGGTCGTGCGGGAGGCCTTGAAGGCTGAGCGTGAGCGGGACGCTGCTGCGGTGGTGGCCGGATGAGCCTGTCATTCGCCGACTGCCACGATCCGCTGGGAAGAGTCCACGGCCTGCCCACCTTCCCGTGGCGCTTGGCCCCGGACGGTCTCGCCACCCGCCGGCAGTTACGAGCCCTCGGCCTGCGCCCCGGCGGTCAGGACATTGCCGGTCAGGTCCTGCGCCCGCGCTTCCGGCGCGGCCCGCTCGCCGCGTTCCTCTACCGCGTCGACCGGGCCAAGCCCGTCCGACCGATGACGCCGGCCAAGACCGCCGCGCTGGCGAAGGCCAATGCCGCTCGTCGCACCTGCCCCGAATGCCGCTTCGACGCCGGATACGTCATACCGGCCTCGCTCGGCATGTGCGTTCCCTGCGCCTACCCCGAAGGGGGCTGACCGTGAACCACCTGCCCGAACCCATGCACGCCACCGTCGTCCAGCTCCCGGACGGCACCCACGTCTACGCCGACCCGGCAGCCCTGCCCGCCTCGTACGCCGGGCCGCAGGTCGTCCACCAGCACATTCACCAGGCCCCGCCCGACCGGACCGTCCAGCGCATCGCGCTCGGCTCCGGCATCGGTGCCGGGACGGTGGCGGCCGGCGTGTATTTCGGGCCGCTGCTCGTCGGGGTGCTGACCGCGATCGCCGTGAACATCGCGATGCTCGCGTTCCTCGCGCTGATCCTCGCGTGGGGTGTCCACACCGTCGTGAAGTCGATCGGCGGATCGAGCGGTACGGCGGCCGTGAAGAACGTGCGCAAGGCCCGCCGCCGTCGCGGCTGACCTCTCCCGTCACCTCTCGTGAGGAGTTCTCGCATGCTCTCGATCGTCAGCCGGTACCTGCTCATCGTCCTTCTCGGCCTCGCGCTGGGAATGGCCCTGCTGTGGATGTCCCGGACCTGGGGCCACCAGATCGGCTGGACTGCGTTCCTCGCCGTGGAAACCGTCCTCGTGGTTCACATCCTGCTCCCGCGCCGTCGCTGACGGCTGCCCGATCCACCCGGCCTGTGCGGGTGGTGAGGGGAGCCGGGACAGCCCCGGGCTCCGGAGGGAGCGTCATGGCGAAGGACCCGAAGTACACCGCCGGTGAAGTCACCAAGCTCGTGTGGCTGACCGCCCGGATGGCCAAGCGCGGTATCGCCAGCCAGACCGTCTACCAGGGCGACCTGGAGCGGAAGTTCACCCGGATCGTCGAGGGCGCCCGCGAACGCGAAGAGCAGAACGCCAAGAACAGCAAGAACAAGAAGCGCAAGTAGCTGTGCCCCGGGGCGGCCGCCCTCTCGCCAAAGAACGCCGGCCGCCCCGGGCCCCACCCACCCTGAGCCAGTCAGTGAGAGCAGGAGTTCTCAGCATGACCGATTCCCCGAGCACGCACCTGTGGGCCGTCCCGGACGAGGACGTCGAGCCGGTGATCCCGACCATGGTCGACAACCCGAACCTGCCCGACCCCAAGGTCCGCGACGAGAAGCGCAAGCCCGTCCTCGCCGGCTGGCTCACCAACCGGCGCGACTTCACCGCCACCGCCCGCCACGCCGGCGCGAACCTCGGCTACGCCACCCTCTTCCACGGCGTCCGGATGCCCGTCTACGCGGGCCGCCTCGCTCTGATGTCGCCGCGGGGCGCCTGCCGGTTCATCGCCACCACCAACCGGTGGGTGTGGGACCGGGAAGCGGCCCCGCTGCGGGACTTCGCCGTCCGCACCGAGGACGTCGAGGAGTACATGCGCCTGGCCCGGCTCCGCCAGGGCCGCATCCGGCTGCGCGGCCTGGTCACCCTCGTCGCCGCGGTATTCGGGCTCGGCTTCGCCCTGTGGCTCTACGTCCTCGCCCCCGCCTTCCTCTACGCGTTCGCCGCTGGCGGAGTCCTTCTCCTGGGCTTCGCCGGTCAGCAGCCCGACGCCCCCGTCATCGGCCCGGCCGTCCTGAAGACCGAGCTGCAGAAGATGACCGGCTCCATCGTGCTCCGCGGTCTGGACAGCATCGGCAACGCGAAGATCTCCGCCGCCATCAAGAAGGGCGGGGACATGAACGGTCTTCGCTTCACCTCGGAGATCGTGAGGGACGGGCCCGGCTACCGAGCTGACCTCGACCTTCCATACGGGGTGACGCCGGAGGACATCATGGAGGCCCGCAAGCCCCTGGCCTCCGGACTGCGGCGCAAGGTCGGCTGCGTCTGGCCGTCCCCCGACCCGGCCGAGCACGAAGGACGACTCGTGCTGTGGGTGGGGGACAAGCCGATGAACGAGACCACCAAGCCCGCCTGGCCGCTCCTGAAGTCCGGGCAGGTGGACCTGTTCAAGCCGGTCGTGTTCGGCAACGACCAGCGCATGCGGGACGTGTCCGTGACCCTCATGTTCGCCGCGGTCGTCGTCGGGTCGATTCCCCGCATGGGCAAGACGTTCTTGATGCGGCTGCTCCTGCTCATCGCGGCTCTCGACCCGCGCGCCCAGATTTACGCGTTCGACTTCAAGGGCACCGGTGACTTCTCCGCGCTGGAGCCGGTCTGCCACCGCTACCGCGCCGGCGAGGAAGACGAGGACATCGAGTACGTCGTCCAAGCCCTGCGCGAGCTGAAGGACGAGCTGCGCCGGCGGGCGAAGGTCATCAAGTCCCTGCCGCGCTCGCGGTGCCCGGAGTCGAAGGTGACCCCCGAGCTGGCCAGCGACAAGACGCTGGGGCTGCATCCGATCGTCGTCGGTCTGGATGAGTGCCAGGTGCCGTTCGAGCACGAGAAGTACGGGGCGGAGATCGAGGACATCTGCACCGACATCACCAAGCGCGGGCCTGCCCTGGGCATCGTAGGCATGTTCGGCACTCAGCGCCCCGACGCCAAGTCCCTGCCGACCGGCATCTCCGCGAACGCGGTCCTGCGGTTCGCGCTCAAGGTCATGGGCCAGCCCGCCAACGACATGATCCTCGGCACGTCGATGTACAAGGCCGGGTACCGGGCGACGATGTTCTCCCGCTCCGACCGGGGCATCTGCTGGATGGCCGGCGAGGGCGACGACCCGCGCATCGTCGCCTCCGCTTTCGTCGACGCGGTCGCCGCCGAGCAGGTCGTGGCCCGAGCGCGGAAGATGCGGGACGAGTACGGCAACGTCACCGGCCACGCCATCGGCAAGGGACCGGAAGCGACCGCCGGACTCGACATCCTCACCGACACCCTCGCCGTGATCCCCGGCGACGAGGACGCGGTGTGGTGCGAGCGGATCGCCGCCCGCCTCACCGGGCTCCGCCCGGACGCCTATGCGGGGTGGAAGGGTGAGAACGTCACCGCCGCACTCAAGCCCTGGGGCATCAAGCCCGGACAGGTCTGGGGCCAGGACGACGAGGGCGAGGGCAAGAACCGGCGCGGCATCAAGCGCGCCGACATCACCGCCGCCATCACTCGCCGTGACGCCGATCGGGCCGCCGCCTGACCCTGGAACCGCTGCTAGACCTAGCACCCGCTGCTGCTAGGTCTAGCAGCCCCGCTAGCACCCCATCAGGGCTCTGATCAGGGATCTAGTGTCTAGCGGCCCATCTGCGAGAACACCTGGAAACCGCCCCAACGCTGGGAGTAGACCCGCATGCTCATCGCTAGCGCCCTCATCCTCGCCGCCCTCGCCGGTTACACCCTGTTGTGCATGGCCAGTCCGTTCGGGACCTGCCGCAAGTGCGACGGCATCGGCGCCAAGCTCACCCTCAAGCGGTCCGGGAAGGTCAAGCGGGTCAAGCCCTGCCGCCGCTGCCGCGGCCAGGGCAAGCGCCTGCGCGTCGGGCGCCGCCTGCACAACCAGAGCCGGGAGATCCACCGCGTCGGCAGCCGCTGATCCCGGACAGCAGAAGGCCGGTGGCCGCACGCCATAAGGCGGACCCCGCTCCGATGGTGGAGCTAGGCGGACACGGCCACCGGTAGAACCCCGAGCTTGTCAGCACCCGAAGTACGCGCAGCCTCCCAGCACCCCCCGAGCACCGTCAAAGGAGATTCCGGCATGGCCATCACCGTCTCGCTCGTCGCGCTCTTCGGACTCGTCCTGTACTTCCTCCTGCGCTCCCACAGCCTCAGCGCCGGAGGGGCGTTCGTCGCCGCCGGATTCGGGTTCTTCCTCGCCTCGACCGGCGCCGCGGGCCCCATCAACGAGATGGCCAACGCCATCGTCGCCGCCATCCCCAACCTCTAGGACCCGACCGCTCGACAGGCATGACAAAGGGCGGCCCCCGTCTCGCCAAAGTCCGGGGCCGCCCTCATCCAGAACCAACAGAACTGGAGAGACCAGCATGACCCACACCACCGACATCCCGCGCGAGCAGCAGCCGCGCCTCTTGGACGCGTTCTGCTGCCAGGGCGGCGCCGGCATGGGCTACTACCGCGCCGGTTTCGACGTGACCGGTGTCGACAAGGACGCCCAGACCCGCTACCCGCTCGGCTTCCACCAGAGCGACGCCATCGACTTCATCCAGAAGTTCGGCGCTGGGTTCGACTTCATCCACGCCTCCCCGCCCTGCCAGCACGACACCGACTGCCAGCGCATCCAGGGCAACACCCACCCCGACCTCATCGGCCCGACCCGCGAAGCCCTCAACGCGACGGGGCGGCCGTGGGTGATGGAGAACGTCCGGGGCGCCGCCTACAAGCTGCACCGGCCGGTGATGCTGTGCGGGGCCATGTTCGGCCTGGAGACCTACCGGCACCGGTACTTCGAGACCGGCGGAGGCTTCACCCTCACCCCGCCCGCACACCCCGCCCACACCGCCCCGCAGGCCAAGATGGGCCGCCCCATCCCCGAAGGCTGGTTCGGGCAGTTCGTCGGGAACTTCTCCGGCGTCCCCCACGCCCGCCGCGTCATGGACGTCCCCTGGATGAACCGCGACGGCATCCGCGAATGCATCCCCCCGGCCTACGCCGAGCACATCGGCCACCAGGCCCTCGCCCACCTCGCCGCCCCGGCGGTGGCCGCATGAGCACCGCTACCGGCCACCTGCGGACCGCACTCTGGCTCACGGAACTGGGCCTGCCCGTGCTGCCGCTGAGGGAGGGCAAGCTCCCTTTCGGAAACTGCCCCGCCTGCACCAGCAGCAAGGCCCCCGGGCCGTGCCAGTGCGGGGATCGCCCGCACATGAAGTTCGCCGGGCCCTGCCAGTGCCCGGCCCCCTGCCACGGCTGGGCCGCCGCCACCACCAACCCCGACGTCCTCACCGGACCTGCCTGGGCCCTGGCCTGGCGCCAGGCCGGAGGAGTCGCCTACCACCCCGGCGGCGCACGGCTCACCGTCGTGGACCTCGACAACGCCGACGCGGTCGCCTGGGCCCGCCAGACCCTGCCCGCCACCAAGGTGGTGCCCACCTCGCGCGGGGAGCACTGGATCTACCGGGGAACCATGCAGTCCGCCAACAAGGTTCGGCCCGGCGTAGACATCAAATCCCTCATGTCCTACGCCGTGTGGCGCAGCCCCGGCACCGGTCCCATCGCGGCCCTGCCGGACCTCGTCCGGAGGCTGGTCTTGAGGGAAGAGTCCACCCGGCCTCGCGGGGAGGTGGACTCTTCCTCTCCCGCCCGCGCCGCCTGGGACCGGTCGGTGGCCACAGGGTGCCGCCACACCGACACCTTCGTACACACCGGCCTCACCCGGGGACTCGCCAGGGTCGCCGCCTGCCACGACGAGGGTGCCGGCAGCGCCGCCTACGGAGTCGCCCGCTTCCTCGCCAACCAGCACACCGCCTGCCCGGGGCCGTGCGGGCTGGAGATGCTCGGGCGCCAGGTCATCGACGCGGCCGTCGCCGTCGGCGTACCGGAGGCGTACGCCGAGCGCGCGGTCACGCGCGGCCTTGCCGCTGTGGCGGTGAGGGCGACGTGACCACCGGCCCCCGCTCCGCCGAACCGACCCCCGCCACCGACGCGAGTGGTGCGCCGAAGGTCGTCGCCGAAGGCGTCCTTTCTGCCCTTCGCTCTGACCCGCGCTGGGACGACGGGCGCCGCCCCGTCGCCTGGCTCCACATCAACGCCCCCGGACGCGGCGCCACCCCATCGGTCCGGTCCTGGTGCGCGTGCGGAAGGGACCTGTTCGCCGCCGGCCAGCGGCGCGCGCTCGCCCTGATCGCCGACCACGAGCAGCACCGCACCATCTGCCCCCACATCGACACCACGCAGGAACGGAGGAAGGTCGCATGAGCCTCGCCGAGGAGCTGCCCGCTCCGTCCAACCCAATGGCCGTTGCGCGCCGGATCCTGCCCGGCTGGCAGGACGAGCAGGAGCGTCTGCTGTGCAGGCGGTGGCGGGGAGCGTGGATGCGCTGGACGGGCACCTGCTGGCGCGAGTTCGAGGAGCAGCAGATGCGCGCCACCCTCTACAAGGAGCTGGAGCACGCGACCTACGTAGCGGGCCTCGACAAGGACGGCCTGCCCGAGGTCAAGGATTGGGCGCCCACCCGCACCAAGCTCAGCAACCTCCTGGACGCCCTGTCCGCCATCACCCTGCTGCCCTCGGAGGTGGACGCCCCCTCCTGGACCGACCGGGAGGAAGCTGCGGCCGACCGAAGCCCGATCGTGGCCTGTGAGAACGGACTCCTGCGGATCCGGGACAGGGCCCTGCTGCCCCACACACCGGGGTTCTTCAATCTCGTGTCCGTGCCGTTCGCCTACGACGAGGACGCCACGGCCCCGGCCTGGCAGAAATTCCTCAACCAGCTCTGGCCCGATGACCCCAGCGCCATCCAAGCCTTGCAGGAATGGTTCGGCTACGTCCTGTCCGGCCGCACCGACCAACAGAAGATCCTCCTCATCAAGGGGCCCACCCGGTCCGGGAAGGGCACCATCACCCGGGTCCTGACCGAGTTCGTCGGCAAGAAGAACATCGCAGGCCCCACCCTGGCCAGCCTGGGCACCAACTTCGGACTGTCCTCCCTCGTCGACAAGCCGCTGGCCGTCATCTCCGACGCCCGGCTGACCGGCAACGAGGGCGGTCAGGTCGTGGAACGGCTCCTCACGATCTCCGGTGAGGACACCATCGACATCGACCGGAAGTACCGCGACCTCTGGACCGGGAAGCTGCCCACGCGGCTGATGATCCTCACCAACGAACTCCCCAGCTTTGGAGACTCCTCCGGCGTGATCGCCCGACGCTTCATCGTCCTCAACATGACCGTCTCCTGGCTCGGCAAGGAAGACACCACCCTCGACGAATCCCTCAAGCGCGAGATGCCCGGCATCCTCAACTGGGCCCTCGACGGACTCGCCCGCCTCCAGCAAACCGGCCGCATCACCCAACCCGCCTCCTCCCAGGACGCGGTCATGATCATGCAAGACACCGCCTCCCCCACCAGCGCCTTCGTCCGCGAACGCTGCAACACCGGACCGGCCTGCGAAGTACCCGTGGACGCCCTGTGGGCCATCTGGCGCGAGTGGGCCGAGGACAACGGCGTACGCGCCGGAACCAAGCAGGTCTTCGGCCGCAATCTCCAGTCGGTCGTCCCCCAGCTCCGCCGCACCCGCCCGCGCGACCAGTACGGCCGGCAGGTGCCCGCGTACAGCGGGATCACGCTCAAGCAGTCCGATCCACATTCCCCTGAGTCGCGACTCACCGCGACTCAACCGGCCATAGACCACGTCTGAGACGCGTTGAGTCGCGACTCAACGCAATGTGAATCCAACTCGCGCACGACCGCCAGACGGCAAGGAGTGAACGATGGCCCGCCCTCAGATGCTCAAGCTCGCTGAGGTACTCGAAGAGATCGACATGAGCCGTGCCGCCTTCTACCGCATGCGCTCCCGTGGCAACGCGCCCCGACTCCACAAGCTCCCGAACGGTCAACTCCGTGTCCGGCGGTCCGACCTGGACGCCTGGTTGAGCGGGTGCGAGGTATCGGCCGCGTAGACCCGACCCGTACATCACAGGGCCCCAGCCGTCCGGCTGGGGCCCTCCCCTTTGAGCGGAGTCACCTTGTACAGCTATGACGTGCGGATCTGGGGTATCCGTTCCAGGCAGAGCAAGAGCGCCCCCTACCAGCTGCGATGGGTCGTCGGGGGTAAGGAGCACCAGGCTCCGTTCCTGACCAAGACGCTGGCCGACGGTCGACGCGCTCAGCTCATGGGCGCCGTCCGCGACGGCGAACAGTTCGACATCGCATCTGGGCTCCCCGTCTCGGAGCTTCGTCAGCTCAAGTCACCCACCTGGTTCGAGCACGCCCGCGCCTACACCTGCATGAAGTGGCCGGACGCAGCCGCCAAACACCGCGTCGGCATCGCTGAGGCGATGACCAACGTGACCATGGCACTGGTGACCGGCGGCAAGGCGGCTCCCGACCCGAAGGCTCTCCGGCTGGCTCTGCGATCGTGGGCCTTCCAGATGACGGTAGACAGCAACGGGAACGTGGTAGCCCGAATGGATGCTGACCAGCCGCCGGCGGACGCTGCTCAGGCCCTGGACTGGATCGCAAAGAACTCCCTCCGCGTGACCGATGTGGCGGAATCGGAGAACCTTCGCCGTGCCCTGTCCGCTGTTTCGCGGCTCCTCAACGGCAAGCGCGCAGCCGACAACACCGTCCGGCGCAAGCGTGCAGTCCTCAGCAACGCCCTGCGGTACGCAGTCGAGTGTGACGCCCTGCCCACCAACCCTCTCCCCAAGGTCGACTGGGACCCTCCGCAGACCGATGACGAAGTCGACTTCCAGTACGTTCCCGGTCCCGAGCTTGCGAGTCGGCTCCTGGGTGCCGTGCGCGCTCAGGGCACCCGGGGCGAGCACCTCCATGCCTTCTTCGGCTGCATTTACTACGCCGCCATGCGTCCGTCCGAAGTGGCAGCACTCACCAAGGCTGACTGCAAGCTTCCCCAGAAGGGATGGGGAGAGCTCGTCCTTCGCCGGAGTCGACCGGAAGTCGGGGCGGGGTGGACGGATGGCGGGACACCCTACGACGAACGGGGTCTCAAGCGGAGGGCTCGGAAGGCCAGCCGGTCTGTACCCATCCCGCCCGTGCTCGTACGGCTGCTCCGGAGCCACCTGGATCGCGATGGTGTCGCCGCCGATGGGCGACTCTTCCGTGCGGTTGAGGGTGGCCGGGTCGGCTCGAACGAGTACACCCGGGTGTGGAACGAAGCACGCCGGAAGGCGCTCCCCGCTCAGGATGTCGGGACGCCACTCGGTGAGGTCCCGTACTCCCTGAGGCATGCCGGCGTATCGCTGTGGATCAAGGCTGGTGTGGACCCCGTAGAGGTTGCACGTCGCGCCGGGCACAGCGTGGCGGTGCTCTGGAAGTTCTACGCCAAGATCCTTCGCGGCCAGCAGCAGGTGTCGAACCAGCTCATTGACCAGGCCCTGGCGGACGAAGGCACAGCGGGGGAGTCCTGATGGCCTGGCCACAAGTTGGCCACACATGCTGGTCACCATGGCGACAGGGGCGATCCAGGGTGAGACAGGGTGAACGACGAAGGGGTGCCCCTCCATGAGGGGCACCCCTTCTGATCAGCAGGTTCTCTGACCTGGTGCGGTGGGTGTGGGATTTGAACCCACGGTGACTCGCGCCACGACGGTTTTCAAGACCGTTCCCTTAGGCCGCTCGGGCAACCCACCTGGCCGGTACAGAGTACCGGGCGGTGGGGGGTCCGCGGGGGCGGGAGCGGGGGTGGGTGGGGGGTCAGGCGTTCTGGGCCCTGTCGTAGGCCGCCTTCGCCTCGTTGCCGAAGTACGGGCCGTACATCCGGTTCGGCAGGAAGGTGTAGCCGAAGCTGTTCACCGAGACCTGGGTGCCGAGGCCGGTGGTCTCGTTGAAGTCCTGGAACCAGGGGCCGCCGCTGGAGCCGCCGGTCATGTTGCAGGCCAGGCTGTGGTCCTTGGTCAGCAGGAAGTCCTTGCCGCTGTTGCCGCTGCAGTAGACGAGCTTGGAGCCGTCGTAGGGCGCGGCCGCGGGGAAGCCGAAGGAGTACATCTTCTTGTTGTAGCCGCCGTTGAAGAGGACGCCCTGGGCTCCGACGGCCTGGCTGAGTGTCCGGCCGTTCAGCGGGGCGACGACGGCGAGGCCGACGTCCATGTTCATGTCCTCGCTCGCGGCCCACTGGTCGGTGGCGAAGGTCTTGGTGGCCGACCACTGGCCGTAGGGCGCGGCGCCGTTGTCGTACGCGGGGACGAAGACCCAGTTCGTGTGCCAGGACCCCTGGTACTTCACGCAGTGACCGGCCGTCATGACCGTGCTGCCGTTCGCGCTGGTGATCGAGTCGCCGGAGCAGGAGGCGGTCCGGTCCCCCATGGTGAAGAAGACCCGGCCCGAGGTCCTCACCACCGCGCCGCCGCCCGTCCAGGCCCCGCCCGCCTGCGGGAACGCGGTGGGCGATGCGGCGGGCGATGCGGCGGGCGTCGCCGGGATGCGGGTGGGGGTGGCCGAGGTGGCGACCGGCGTACGGGACGCTCCCGGCGCCGCTGTGATGTCGAGCGGGGCGGCCGCACGCATCCGCTCCGCGGTCCAGAAGCCCTGGGTGTGCTGCTGCCTGAACGACGCGGGGGTGTCCGCGGCGACCGAGGGGGTGGCCGCCGTCAGCGCGCCCGCGATCAGGGTGCCCGCGCTCATGAGGACGGATACGGCCGTGCGATGACGATTCACGCAGGACTCCTTCTGCCGTGCCCGGTCCGTCGGTCGGACCCGAGCAGGGTGGGGGGTGAAGAACTGTCGGTGCGGATCGGCTGTGCGACGTGCGGAGGCAGAGTGGCACGGCAGCGCGTCAATGTCAGGAGGCAGTCGGAACGTTCGGTCGGTTCCGGCCACAAGTTGGCCAACTCCCTTCCGTCCGAGCCCTCATACGGTAAGCATCACGCCCGCGTACGAGGCGCCGGCCACCACCACCCACGCCCCGAGCCCCAGCACCGCGGCCCGCCCGCCGGTCCGGGCCAGCGTCGGCAGATGCACCGCGCTCCCGAGGCCGAACAGGGCCGCCGCCAGCAGCGCCTCCTGAGCGGTGTGCGCCCACTCCAGCGCTACGTCGGGCAGTGCCCCGGTGGCGCGCAGCGCGGCCGCGGCGAGGAACCCGGCCACGAACAGGGGCACGGGAGCCGGCCGGCGCCCCGAGGCGGTGCGCACCCCGCGCCGCCGGGCCCGTACGGAGAAGGCCACGGCCGCCACCAGGGGAGCCAGCAGCGCCACCCGCATCAGCTTGACCAGGACCGCCTCGCCGAGCGCGCCCGGGCCCGCGGTCTGCGCGGTCGCCACCACCTGGCCGACGTCGTGGACGCTCGCGCCCACCCAGCGGCCGAAGGCCGGGTCGGAGAGCCCCAGGGGAGTCTGGAGCAGGGGGAGCACCGCTATGGCCAGGGTCCCGCACAAGGTCACCAGCGCCACCGAGGCGGCCACGTCCTCCTCGTCGGCGCCCGAGACCTCGCTCACCGCGCCGATCGCCGAGGCTCCGCAGATCGAGTACCCGGTGGCGATCAACAGCGGTTGCCGGCCCGGGAGTCCGAGACGTCGGCCCAGCCAGAGGGTGCCGAAGAAGGTGGCCGCGACGACCCCGATCACCATGGCCACGGTCGCCCAGCCCAGCCGGAGCACCTGGTCCAGCCCCAGGCCGAGGCCCAGCAGGACGATGCCGATGCGCATGAGCCGCCGACCGGCCAGGGAGAGCCCCGGGCGCGCGGTTCCGCGTACCAAGGACCGCAGGCCGGGGAGGTGCGCCACCGCGATGCCCAGTACCACGGACGCGGTCAGCATGGGTACGGCCGGCAGGAGGCGGTGTACGCACCACGCCGCGAGGGCGCCGGCGACGGCGAACCCCAATCCCGGCCAGGGAGTCGATGTTTCACGTGAAACACGATCCGTCCGCGCCGCCCGTACGACAGGGCGGTTCAGCAGGGCCATCAGTGGGAGGGGAGCGTGTAGACGCGGCGGACGCTGCTGCCCAGACGGGCGACGTCGGCGCCGTAGACGTGGAGGGATATCGCGGTCGTAGGACAGGAGTTGCGGACCTTGTGTATGTCGCCGGGCGGCGCGAATCCGCAGACGTCGCCGGGGCCGTTGACGACTTCCTCGGTCGCCACCAGGCGGGCGCCCGTCGTGGCCGTGGCCGGGGCCAGCCGGTAGCGGAGCTCGCTCTCCTCGCCCTCGTGCACGCCGGCCACGCACCACGAGACGTGGTCGTGGATGGCTGTCTCCTGCCCGGGCAGCCACACCAGGGCCACCACCGAAAAGCTCCCGTCCGGCTCGGCATGCAGGATGTGCTGCCGGTACCGGTCGGGGTGACCCTCTCGCTGCTCGGGGGTGAGCAGGTCGGGTGTCCCCAGGTGCGGGGCCACCCGCTGGCCCACGAGGTAGGCGGTCACGTCCGGAGCCAGCCCCCGGTCCACGACGGTACGGATATCACGGACGAGGGCGGCCATCCTCGTGGTGGTGCGGGCCGGCGTGGTGGTGGTCATATCCGCAGCGTGCTGCCGCCGTTCCATCACGTCCAACGACAGTTGTGACCGGAAATCCCAAGCGCGGCTTATGGATCGGTCAGCAGCCGACCCGGTTCGCGGCCACCTGCTTCAGCGCGTCGAGCACGACGGCCGTCGCCGGAACCCGCAGGTGGTCGCGGTAGACGTAGGCGGCGATATGGCGGCGGGCGGCGGGCTGGAGCGCCCGCCCGCAGACCCGGTTCAGTGACAGGGAGGGCAGCACCAGCGCGGGCATCATGGCCACGCCCAGGCCCTGCGCGACGAGGCTCTGCACCACCAGGTTGTCATCGGTGGCGAAGCGGATGTCCGGTACGAAGCCCAGCTCCGCGCACTCGTGCAGCAGGTTCGCCCGGCAGCGCGGGCAGCCCGCGATCCACCGCTCCTCGGCGAGGTCGGCCAGGTGTACGGCCCGGCGCCGGGCCAGCGGGTGCCCGGTAGGAAGCAGCACCGTCAGCTGGTCCTCCAGCAGCCTGACCTCGGTGACCTCGTCCGGGATCTCCTCGTGCAGGCCGGGATAGGTGAAGGCCAGCGTGATGTCACACTCCCCGCGCTCCAGCCGGCGCAGCGAGTCCGGCGGCTCACCTTCCAGCAGCTCGACCTGCACGCCCGGATGGTCCTTGGCGAGGCCGCTCAGGGCCTCGGGGACGAGGGTGACATTGGCACTGGGAAAGCCGCACAGCCGCACCCGGCCGGTGCGCAGGCGCGCGTACGCCTTCAGCTGGGCCTCGGCGGCGGAGAGGCTGCCGAGGATGGTCTCGGCGTGCCGGGAGAGGGACTCCCCGGCCTCGGTGAGCAGCATCTTGCGGCCGACACGGGTGAACAGAGGTGTTCCGACGGAGCGTTCCAGCGCCTTCATCTGCTGAGTGATGGCGGGCTGGGTGTAACCGAGGGCGCGAGCGGCCGCCGAGTAGGACCCGGAGGCGACCACCGCGTGGAACGTCCGTATGTGCCGGGAATCGAACACGAGGGAAGCATAAGCGGACGTTGGGAGGGGCCGTAGGCGGAATCCCGCCTACGGCCCCTCCCCATCAAGCCACCGCCTGTGCCCGGCGCCCCGTACGTGGCGCCTCTCGCGGGGCGCCTTACTTGTCGCCGACCCGCGAGCCGAGCGTGATGTCGACCGTCGTCGGCTTCCCGTCGCGCAGGTAGGTGAGCTTCACCGTGTCGCCGGGCTTGTACGTCCAGATCAGGCTGATCAGGGTCGGGCCGCTGTCGACCGGCTTGCCGCCGAACTCGGTGATGATGTCGCCGGGCTTGAGGCCGGCCTTGCCGGCCGGGCCGTTCGGGTCGACCAGCTCGTTGGCCGGAGCTCCCTGCTCGGAGATCTTGGCGCCCTCGACCTTGGACTGGAGGTCCACGGAGACCGAGATCACCGGGTAGACCGGCTTGCCGGTCTTGATCAGCGATTCCGCCACGTTCTTCGCCTGGTTGATCGGGATGGCGAAGCCGAGGCCGATCGAACCGGCCTGGCCGCCGCCGAAGCCGCCGTTGCCGGCGGACTGGATCGCGGAGTTGATGCCGATGACGGCGCCGCGCCCGTCGAGCAGCGGGCCGCCGGAGTTGCCCGGGTTGATGGACGCGTCCGTCTGGAGAGCGCTCATGTACGAGTTCTTGCCGCCGGAGCCGTCACCGGAGGCCACCGGGCGGTTCTTGGCGCTGACGATGCCGGTGGTGACCGTGTTGGACAGACCGAAGGGGGCGCCGATGGCAATGGTCGAGTCGCCGACCGCGACCTTCTCGGAGTCGCCGAGCGGCAGCGGCTTGAGGCCGCTCGGCGGGTTCTTCAGCTTGAGGACGGCGACGTCGTACCCCTGGGCCCGGCCCACCACCTCGGCTTCGTACTTCTTGCCGTCGGAGAAGGTCGCGGAGAGCTTGCCGCCGTTCGCGGCGGAGGCCACCACGTGGTTGTTGGTGAGGATGTGGCCCTGCTGGTCGTAGACGAAGCCGGTTCCGGTGC
Source organism: Streptomyces sp. NPDC003038 (assembly GCF_040611115.1). Classification (NCBI taxonomy): domain Bacteria; kingdom Bacillati; phylum Actinomycetota; class Actinomycetes; order Kitasatosporales; family Streptomycetaceae; genus Streptomyces; species Streptomyces sp. NPDC003038. The sequence goes on along the minus strand of NZ_JBEXNN010000004.1, from coordinate 229,009 downwards.
CGCCTTCGCCGTCGCCGGCCGAGGCCTCGATGGTGACCACGCTGGGCAGGGCGCCCGCGGCCAGGGCCGCGATGGAGCCGGCCTCGCGCTTGAAGTCCTTGGGGGCGTTGCCGGCGCTGACCGTGGTCGAGCCGCTGCCGTTGTCGCTGCGGTCCGCGGCCCAGTAGCCGACGCCGCCGCCGACGCCGCCCACGACGAGGGCCGCCGCGAGCACGCCCGCGATCAGGCCGCCCCTGCCCTTCGGCTTGGGCGCCGGGTGGCCTTCGGGGTGCGGGGGAGCACCCCAGGCACCGCCGCCGTGACCACCGCCCGCACCGTACGCCGGGACCGGGGGCGGCGGGGGCGGCCAGCCGCCGGCTCCGTGCGCGGCCGGAGGCTGGCCATGCGGAGCGGGAGCCTGGGCGTAGGCCGGGGCCTGGGCGTAGGCCGGGGCCTGGGCCGGAGCCGGGGGCGCCTGGGTGGGTGGCAGCTGCTGGGTCACCGGCTCGGCCGGGGCCGGGGCGGCAGGTACCGGGGCAACCTGCGGTGCGTCGGCCGGCGGCGCGACGGCCGGCTGCGGAGCAGATACCGGCGCCTGCGTCTCGGAGGCCTGAGCAGGGGGTGCGGACGGGGCCGCGGGGGGTGTGGGGGCCGCGGTGCCCTCGTTCTCGGTGCTCACAGCGCTCTCTCCTCGTCACACACGGCTTCAGAAATCTCTGGCGATATCGGTTCGACTGAACGTTCGACGTGCCGCACAAGTTCCTGGGTAAAGCCTTTCCCATGTCCCGTCAGAGCACTGTAAGCCGGACCTGTGCATCTTCCCCCTTTCTTTATAACCGACATTTCGGGCGCGTCCGAGGCACCCGGGCTCGACGTCCCGACCCCTCTCGGTGGCACCATGACCCGGTGACCCACGCAACGCCGCGCCCCATCCAGGTCGTCGCCCACCGCGGCGCCTCGGAGGATGCCCCCGAGCACACCCTGGCCGCCTACCGCAAGGCCATCGAGGACGGCGCCGACGCCCTCGAATGCGATGTCCGGCTCACCGCCGACGGCCATCTGGTCCTCGTCCACGACCGCCGGGTGAACCGCACCTCGAACGGCCGCGGCGCCGTCTCCGCCCTGGAGCTGGCCGACCTCGCCGCCCTGGACTTCGGCTCCTGGAAGGACCGCGAGGAGGCCCCCGACTGGGACGCGGACCCCGAGCGCACTTCCGTCCTCACCCTGGAACGCCTGTTGGAGCTGGTCTCCGCGGCCGGGCGGCCGGTCCAGCTCGCGATCGAGACGAAGCATCCGACCCGCTGGGCCGGACAGGTGGAAGAGCGCCTCCTCTTCCTCCTCAAGCGCTTCGGTCTCGACGCCCCGCCCGTCGAGGGCCCGCACCCGGTTCGCGTCATGAGCTTCTCCGCGCGCTCCCTGCACCGGGTGCGCGCGGCCGCACCGACGATTCCGACCGTGTACCTGATGCAGTTCATCTCGCCCCGGATGCGGGACGGGCGACTGCCCGCCGGAGTGACGATCGCGGGTCCGGGAATGCGGATCGTGCGCAACCACCCCGGCTTCATCCGCAAGCTTCAGGGCGCGGGGCATTCCGTACACGTATGGACCGTAAATGAGCCAGATGACGTTCAGCTGTGCGCTGATCTGGGTGTAGAAGCGATCATCACGAACAGGCCCCGGCAGGTTCTGTCACAACTAGGGCGCTGACGCCCCGATTTGCGCACCCGTCACCGCTGACCCGCTCGTGACGGGGTGTGCTCCGGCGCATCCGCTCCGCGTTCGACGGCCCTGAATGCCTCAGAGGGCCCCCCATCGGCGGTTTCCGGTCCAGGCCAGGGGGGCATCCAGATCATGCGTGGGGCTAAGGAGGTTCCGGGGGTGGCGTTGGTGGTGGCACAAGAAGTGCCCACGTCGTCGTGCATGGACGTACGCCATGGGCCTGCTGGCGTGGCCGAGGCGAGACACCGTATGCGCGAGCAATTGCGTATCAGCGGAGTGTCCGAATCCGTCGTGGACGATGCCGTACTGATCCTTTCCGAACTGCTCAGCAACGCCTGTCGGCATGGCAGGCCCCTGAGCACGCGGGAGGCCGGGGACGGAGACGGGGAGATACGCGCCGCTTGGCGCGTCGACAAGGCGGGGCGGCTGACGGTCGAGGTCACGGACGGGGGCGGTCCTACCCGCCCTGTTCCAGCCACGCCCTCGGTGACCGCACGGGGCGGCCGAGGGCTGAACATCATCAGCGCCCTGGCCCAGGACTGGGGTGTCCGGGACGGAGCGGCGGGTGAGGTCACCGTGTGGGTGATCGTCGCCTGTGGGCCCCGGCATGAGGATTTCGCTACGCGCGTTGCGCCCCCGGCGATCGACTTCGGCAGGGTCTTCGACGATCTGGATCCCTGACCACTGACCGGATCCCCAGATCCCCGACAGTAGTACCGGTCATCCGTACAGCGGCCGCCGGGAGCGCACGCCGACCGTGCTCCCGGCCGCACTCCACCGGTTCCGGCGGTACGAACGGCTAGGCTCGCGCCCAGACACGACGCCGTACCGCCGCAACCGGGAGACACCCACGATGGCCAAGAAGCGCCCCGCAGCGAAGACTGCAAAGCCGCAGCTCCACCACGGTGAGATCCCGGTGGTGGGCGCACGCGAGCCCTGCCCCTGCGGGTCGGGGCGCCGCTACAAGGCCTGCCACGGCGCGGCGGCCGCGCACGCCGTCACCGAGCACGTCCAGCGCCCCTTCGAGGGGCTGCCGGGCGAGTGCGACTGGGTGGCGCTGCGCGAGCTCGTGCCCGCGGCCACCGTTGCGCTGGCGCTCAAGGGCGGGCTGCCCGAGGGCGTTCCCTCGGTCACGCTGGTGACCGTACTGCCCATGGCCTGGCCGGCCCTGCGCCGCGAGGACGGATCGGTCCTGCTCGGCCTGCAGAACGAGTCGTCCACCGGGGACCTCAGCCGCGACATGGCCGACACCCTGGAGCGGGCGCTCGCGGCGGACCCGGGAACTCCGGTGCCGGCTCGGCGCGTTCCGGCCGAAGGGCCGCGACTTCAGGATCTCCTGGACACCGACGGCGTTTTCGAGCCGGTTGTGCACAGCGGCTTCGAATTCTGGATTCCGGATACGGAGAGCGCCCAGAACGCCTCCCCGGAGATCGCCGCCTCCCTGGAGCGCGCCAACGCGGCCGCCATTCCCACCGTCAAGCTGGCCGGTGTGGACGCGGCCTACTGGTGCGAGACGCCCGAGAAGAACCACCTGCGCTGGGTCATGCCGCAGCCCGAGGAGAAGCTGCTCGACGCCCTGGCGCGGCTGCACGCGGCCGGCACGTCCTCGCTCGGCGAGGGCACCCGGCTGGTCGGTTCCTTCCGCGCGCACGGCCTGATGGTGCCCGTCTGGGACCTGCCCACCGGGGTCACCGCGGACGACGTCGAGAAGCCCGCGGCCGAGCTCGCGGAGCGGCTGACGGCCACACTGGCCACGGACACCCCGCTGACCACGGAGGAGCGCCGGGCGCGCGGCGGGCTCACCAACCGACAGGTGACCCTCAGCTGACCGGCACCCCGCGCGGGACGGGTGACCGGTAACCGGTGACCGGTGTCACAACTCCCGCTAATCGTCTGCAAATCGATGTCTGAATATCAGAGATCGAATTTGCGAACAGGCGATCTCTTGTTACCGTTCTTGTAGCCCGGTCGCTGGTGCATCCCCCGTCGCCAGCGACCGGGCCCTTCCATTTCCGGCGGTCTCAACCGTCTTCCGGTGCCGGTGAGTTGCTCCCGGACCGCAACAACAGCTGGCCTTCATCATCCGGAACTGCAAATTCCGCTACGGCCGAGTAGCTGTCCGGCTCCCCGGCCGAGACCTCCCGCGGCGTCTCGCACAGCCCCGGTTCGTCTCCGGCGGCGACCGCGCACCGGATCTGCACCGTGCGCCCGGCCGGCCCCATCACCGTCAGTACGGCGTCCAGCGCGCGGCCACTGGTGTTGCGGTAGTAACTGCGGCCCCACGTACGGCCCTCGCCCACCAGAACGCAGGTCTGCGCCTCCACACCGTGCGGTGAGGACAGCTCGGGGCCGCACCGGGCATCCGTACGGGGCTGCGCGGACGGACCGGGCCGCGCCGGCCCGTCCGGTGCCGAACGCGCGGACGACTCGGGCGACGCGGACGATCCGGCCGGCCCCGGCGATGTGCGCGCGGAGTCCGAAAGCCCGAGCGTCGAAAACAGGCCGCCGCCTTTTCCGTCATCCTGACCGGCGAAATCCGGTCCGGCGATCGCTCCCGCGAGCGGGAGTGACAAGATGATCAACACACCGGCGCCGATACCGATCAGGCGGAGATTCATTCGCCGAAGATAGCGAGGCGGGAATGGGGCACGGAGATCCCCGCGCCCAATTCCCTTGGAAACTCGTCCCGCTGGCACCCGTACGAGTGATCCCCGGTGCCCGGCGGGTCAGTACGCGAGGCGGCTGCCGCCGCCGGGCGCTCCGGTGCTCGCCTCGACCAGTGCGTCCACGACCGCCTCGACCTCCGGCAGCCAGATGCTCCCCGTGCTCACGGGCTCCCGCTCCCAGTACACCCGGCCGCCGCTGGAAGCGGCGGAGGGCGGCAGCAACAGGTAGCCGCCCTCGCCGTGGAAGCGCAGCGAGGAGGGCACGTGATCCTTTGCGTAGAGGAGTTCGCCCAGCCGCTCCAGTGAGTACGGCGCCACCAGCAGGGACCACCGGGTGGGCGTGGCCACGATCGGCCCGAGTCGCGTGCCTTGGGCGTCCAGTCGTACGACGGCCCGCGCGGCCGCGGCGGCCGGCAGGCTCACCGCACCCGGCGCCGACCCGCCGGTGGCCATCAGGACGGGAGCGGTAGGCCGGTTGGTCCACCACCAGGACACCATCCGGGGGTCGGTGGTGGCCGCGAGCAGCCCCGGGTCGAAGGGGTGCGCGCCCGGGACGGCGCAGTCGGGGTCGGGGCAGGCGCACCGGGAGCCGTCCGCGCCGCTGCGGCCGACACCGGGCAGTACGGGCCACTGCCATGCGGTCGCGCAGGTGAGCGCGGCATCGAGGAGAGCCGGCGTGCCGCTCTGCGCCGGGGCGGGGCGCAGGGATCGCAAGCGATTACGGAGCCGCTGGAGACGCCTTCCGAGGATCTCGCGCATGAGCGCTCGTTCCTTTCCGTTGAACGCCGAGGGCCACATGACACCAGGTAATCGGTGTCTCACCACACGTACACGTTTTCGCGTCACTGTCCGCCTGAAGCAGGTTCACACGGTTCGTGCAGGTTCTTACGGGTCCATCAAACGTCCGGTGGGGGCGGAACGCGACCCGCACCGGTCGCCGAGACCGGCTGCCGCCGCTAAGGACGACGGTCCGCACCGGGCGGTTCCCGGTGGTTCCCCGGGGGCGCCGACGGCACCAACTGACCCCGGACACTGTCGACTACGTACCCGGACCGTCATCGACGCCCGTCCAGTCGACCTTAAAAACCTCCTGCTTCCCGCTTTTTCCGGCCAAGTTCTAGCCTTGGCTGGACAGTGAGTTGCCACCCCACGGACACCAGGATTCCCACCTGGGCGATGCTGGACATGCATCCACGTGTGCGTGTAGATGTGGATTCCTTGATGGCGGCGCAGCACGATCTGGGGGTTTGCGATGCTATATGGCGAATCGCACCAGGTGGAAAGGCGGACGCCATGAGCGCCTCGCATCTGCCGAAAGTGGCTGGAATCGATCCGGCAGTCACCGCGTCACCGCACACTGCGGCGCCCGCACCCGTACGGACCACCACCCCGCCGGCCCCTTCACCCGGCCCGAGCAGCCTCATCCAGGACCGGCTCGCGGGCATGGTCTCGGACCTCACCACTCTCCACGAGCTCACCGAGCGGCTGACCCGCACCGGTGATCTCGACTCCTCCCTCCACGAGTTCCTGCGGGCCGGAGCCGCACTCGTCGGCGCCCGCCGCGGCCTGATCGTCCTGGAACCCTCCGACGGGCTCGGCCCCACGACCACGATCGGCCTCGGCCTGGGCCGCGCCGACCTCGGACACATCGAGACCGTGCCGCGCAGCGCGACCTCGTACGGCCGCATCCTCGACGGACTCCCCGACGCCCACGGGGGCTCGGAGGTGCTGCCCGAGCCGGGTGAGCCCGTCGGCGCCGGGGGCTTCGCCGCCCCCGTCGACCCCCGCCACCGCGAGGTCGCCGCCCGCCTCGGCTACGCCGCCAGCTACGCGCTGCCACTGACCGCCGAAGCCACCGGCCGGCTCGGCGCGGCCGTCTGGCTCTACGACGAGCAGGCCGAACCGGGCGACCGCCAGCGCGATCTCGCCGGGCTCTACGTCCGGCATGCCGCCGAGCACCTGGCCCGGATGCTGGAGGTGGAGCGCTCGCGGGCGCGTCTGGCCACCGTCGCCGAGGAACTGCTGCCCAGCCGGCTCCCCCGGGTCACCGGCGTCCAGCTCGCCGCCCGCCACCACTCGGGACCGCGAGGGGGCGGCGACTGGTACGACGCCCTGCCGCTGCCCGAAGGCGCCCTCGGGCTGGCCGTCGGCTCGGTGACCGGGTCCGGCCCGAGCGCCATCGCCGCCATGGGCCGGCTGCGGGCCTCCCTTCGTGCCTACGCCGTCATGGAGGGCGAGGACCCCGTCGCCGTCCTGTCCGACCTGGAGCTGCTGCTGCGCCTGACCGAGCCCGCGCGCTCGGCCACCGCGCTCTTCGCCTACTGCGAACCCGGCCAGCGCAAGATCATCCTCGCCGGCGCCGGGCACACCCCGCCGCTGCTCATCGGCGAGCGCCGCACCGAGTACGTGGAGACCTCGCTCTCCGCGCCCCTGGGGATGCTGTCCTGCTGGGAGGCGCCGAGCGTGGAGATCGAGCCCGCCCCGGGAGAAACGGTGCTGCTCTACACGGACGGGTTGCTTCGCCGTACCGGTGACGCGATGGACCGGGCCTACGCCCGGCTGCACGCGGCGGCCGCGGGCGTGCCCCGCAACGCCCGGGACGACCCGGCGGCCCTCTGCGACCACATCCTGCGGGCCCTGCTGCCCGAGGGAGAACCGGCCGACGCCCCCGAGGACGTCGTACTGCTCGCCGCCCGGTTCGACTGAGCCGCGGCGGGTGGTTCTGCCGGGGGTGGGTGGGGTTCTGCTGAGGGTGCGGGTGGGGCGGGTGGGTCTGGTTGCGGCCGCTTGTGTCGGTTTGTGCGCTCGCACATACGATGGATGAGGTCCGCACCCGGTCCATGCCTGTCGTAGCTGAGGAGAAGACGTGGCTGACGAGCTCACCCCGGAGACCCCGGAAGAAGAGCAGCCCAAGAAGACGCACAAGCAGCGCAAGAACGGGCTGTACCCGGGCGTCAGCGACGAACTCGCCGAGAGCATGCGCACCGGCTGGGCCGACACCGAGCTGCACGGGCTGGAGCCCATCCCCCAGGCCGCGCACACCGCCGCCCGCCGCGCCGCGCTGTCCGCCCGCTTCCCCGGCGAGCGCCTCGTCATTCCCGCGGGCCGTCTGAAGACCCGCTCGAACGACACCGAGTACCCCTTCCGCGCCTCGACCGAGTACGCGTACCTCACCGGCGACCAGACCGAGAACGGCGTCCTCGTCCTGGAGCCCGCCGACACCGTCGGCGAGGCGGGACACACCGCCACCATCTACCTGCTGCCGCGCTCGAACCGCGAGAACGGCGAGTTCTGGCTCTCCGGCCAGGGCGAACTGTGGGTCGGCCGCCGCCACTCCCTCACCGAGGCCGAGCAGCTGCTGGGCATCCCCGCCAAGGACGTGCGCGAGCTCGCCGAGGCCCTCACCGAGGCCACCGGTCCCGTCCGTGTCGTCCGCGGTCACGACGCCCTCATCGAGAAGGCGCTGACCGACAAGACCACCGCCGAGCGCGACGAGGAACTGCGCGTCTACCTCTCCGAGGCCCGCGTCGTGAAGGACGACTTCGAGATCGGCGAGCTGCAGAAGGCCGTCGACTCCACCGTCCGCGGTTTCGAGGACGTCGTGAAGGTCCTCGACAAGGCCGAGGCCACCTCGGAGCGCTACATCGAGGGCACCTTCTTCCTGCGCGCCCGCGTCGAGGGCAACGACGTCGGCTACGGCTCCATCTGCGCCGCCGGCCCGCACGCGTGCACCCTGCACTGGGTCCGCAACGACGGCGACGTGCGCTCCGGGGACCTGCTGCTGCTGGACGCCGGCGTGGAGACCCACTCCCTCTACACCGCCGACGTCACCCGTACGCTGCCCATCAGCGGCACGTACACCGACATCCAGCGCAAGATCTACGACGCGGTCTACGCATCCCAGGAAGCCGGCATCGCGGCTGTGAAGCCGGGTGCGAAGTTCCGCGACTTCCACGACGCCTCCCAGCACGTGCTGGCCGAGAAGCTCGTCGAGTGGGGTCTGCTGGAGGGCCCGGTCGAGCGTGTTCTGGAGCTCGGCCTGCAGCGTCGCTGGACCCTGCACGGCACCGGCCACATGCTCGGCATGGACGTCCACGACTGCGCCGCCGCGCGCACCGAGGCGTACGTCGCCGGCACGCTGGAGCCCGGCATGTGCCTCACCGTCGAGCCCGGTCTCTACTTCCAGGCCGACGACCTGACCGTGCCCGAGGAGTACCGCGGCATCGGCGTCCGGATCGAGGACGACATCCTCGTCACCGAGGACGGCAACCGGAACCTGTCCGCCGCACTGCCCCGCACGTCCGTCGAGGTCGAAGCCTGGATGGCGCGCCTCAAGGGCTGACGCCCGCGTCGCTCTTCGTAGGCCGGTGGGCGGGATCGCGCGCGGATCGCCGTGCGGAATCCCGCCCACCGGCGTACCCGCCGGCGTACCCACCGGCGAATACGGCCGAGGCAGCCACCGGCGGGTCCACGTACGGGCCCACCGGCGGGTCAGCCGACGCCTCTGCTGGTGCTTCTGCTGCTGCTTCTGCTGACGCCTCTGCCAGCGCTTACTACGAGACCCTCAGCAGCGCGTCCTCACGCCACTTCAGCATCTTGTCGAAGCTCACGACGGCTCCCCGGCCCGGCCGGTTGCGGAAGCGGACGTGGTCGGCGAGTTCCGCGATCAGGTGCAGACCCCGGCCGTGTTCGGCCAGGCAGGGTCTGCGGCGGTCCACCGTCGTGGGCGGGAACCCCGGACCCGAGTCGGTCACCTCGATGCGGCAACAGTCCCCGTCGAGATAGGCGGTGACGCGGTACGCCTCGGTCTCGTCCGGGGCGTCGCCGCTCCCGCCGTGCTCCACCGCGTTCGCACAGGCCTCGCTCAGTGCCACGGAGAGATCGAAGGAGATGTCCGGGTCCACCCCCGCGGTCTCCATGGCCCCCAGCAGCAGTCGCCTGGCGAGCGGCACGCTCGCGGCTTCGCGCCTCAAGTGGAGAGACCACCAGATGCTCATACGGTTACCTATTGCCGCCCCCGGCGGGCCGTAAGCGCTCCGGGGGCCGTCGGAGCCCTCATTGCCCTCGTTCGGCCGATGCGGCTCTCCCGGGAGCCGGTGTATGCGGGAGCGGCCGGGGCGTCGGCGATCCGGCTGCCGCGGTGTCTCGCGGGTGCCGTCGTGCCGCGCGGGCGGTGGCGTCGTACCTCGCGGGCGGTGTCGTACCTCGCGGGTCGGTCGCGTACCGCCTCAGCCGCGGTCCGTCGCGGTGGCGGGCGCGGACGCACGGGAACGGGACTCAAGGGACCTTCCGGACCTGCCGTATGAACGGTCCGCGCCCAGTGCGATGATGGCCCGGCCATGACTGCCCCCCACGCGACGCCCGCCGGAACCGGTCTCCGGCTGATACGGGCCGCGGTGTTCACCGCGGTCTGCGTCGTGCTGTCCGGGGCCGGGCACGCACTGGCATCCTGCGCCACCGTGCCCTGGTGGTCCCTCGGAGTCGGCTTCCTGGCCGTGTTCGCGGTCGCGGCTCCGCTCGCGGGTCGCCCGCGTACGCTGCCCGGCATCGCTGCCGGGCTCGCCGCCGGGCAGCTCACACTGCACACGCTGTTCGGCCTCGGGCAGCACGACGCCGCGGCCGCCAGAGCGTCGGCCGACGCCGCCGACACCTCGCTGGCCGCGCTCGCCGCCCGGCTGGTGTGCGGGGGCAACTCCGTACCGCTCAGCCCGGCCGACGCCCGGCAGATCCTGGAGACCGCCGGCCTCGACCCGGCCGCCCTGGCCGCGCAGGCCGCCGCGCAGACCCACAGCGCGCACGCCCACATGGCTCAGGCTGCTACCGCTCAGCCCGCTACCGGCCTGTTCAGCCCGGCCATGCTGCTCGGCCACCTGCTGGCCGCGCTCGCCGCCGGCTGGCTGCTGGGACGTGGCGACGCGGCGCTGTTCCGGCTCGTCGAACTGTCCCGGCTCTCCGCCGAAGCAGCCCCGGTACGCGCGCTGCGCGCCGCACTGGCCTTCGTACGCGCCCTCGGCGCCGGGCTTCCGGGCACGCCCGCCCGTACCCCCCGGGTTCTGCGGACCGCGGCCGCTCCGGCCTCCTCCACGGGCCGGGAAGCACTCCAGCACACGGTGATCAGGCGCGGGCCGCCCATGGCGCTCGCCCTCGCAGCCTGACGCGGCACCCTCCGCCCCGGACACACACCGGGAGCACCGGTGCCGCGAACTCCGCGCGCATCCGTGCGCGGGGCCACCGTCATCCCTGCTTCCGTGGAGTGTTTCCGCAATGAAGACCTCACGCGTCTCCTTCGCCGCCGCCCTTGCCGTCGGTACCGTCCTCGTCCTCTCCGGCACCGCCTTCGGCCACGTGGGCGTCCAGCCCGGCGAAGCCGTCAAGGGCGGCTACGCGACGATCAACTTCAAGGTCCCCAACGAGCGCGACAACGCGTCGACCACTCAGCTGGAGGTCAACTTCCCGATCGACCAGCCGCTCACGTCCGTCATGCCGCAGGACGTGCCCGGCTGGACCGTGAAGGTCGAGAAGAGCCCGCTCAACAAGCCGCTCACCGTGCACGGCAAGCAGATCAACGAGGCCGTCACCAAGGTCACCTGGAGCGGCGGCAAGATCGAGCCGGGCAAGTTCCAGCAGTTCCCCCTCTCCGTGGGCAAGCTGCCCGACAACGCCGAGCAGATGGTCTTCAAGTCCATCCAGACCTACGACAACGGCGAAGTCGTCCGCTGGATCGAGGAAGCCAAGGAAGGCGCCGCGGAACCGCAGAACCCGGCACCCGTCCTGAAGCTGACCGCCGCCAAGGGCGACGACCACCACGGCGCTGCCGGCAAGGCGGGCGAGGGCAAGGACGCCGACAAGGAGGAGGCGGGCGCCCACGGCAAGGCGGCGGCCCGGCACGGCTCCGACTGGACGGCGCGGGCCCTCGGCATCGCCGGCATCGTCGTCGGACTCGGTGGTGTGGCCTTCGGTGTCGCCTCGCGTCGCCGCTCCGTCTGACCTGCCGCGCTCCTCGGCGTCCGCCCTTACGACCGTCACCTTCGACCGTCGTTTCGCCCGGTTTTCAGAATATTCGCCCAGTTTCAGAACATCCGTACCATCCCCGATCCCAGGGACATCCCTCCATGCGCACCACTCGTGTGACGGTCGCCGCCCTCGTCGCGGCGGCCGCACTCACCCTCACCGCTTGCGGCGGCGAACCGGCCGACACCGGTTCGGTCACCCAGATCTCCGGCGGCCAGAGCAAGAACAAGGCCGCGACCGTCCTGGACCGACCCTTCGACAAGCCCGAGCTCGTCCTCACGGACACCACCGGCAAACCCTGGAACCTGCGCGAGCAGACCAAGGGCAAGCCGACACTCATCTACTTCGGCTACACCAACTGCCCCGACGTGTGCCCCCTGACGATGAGCAACATCGCCGTCGCCAAGAAGGCACTCCCCAAGGCCGACCAGGACAACCTCCAGGTCGTCTTCGTCACCACCGACCCCGAACGTGACACTCCCGGCTCCCTCGGCGCGTGGCTCAGGTCCCAGGATCCGGCCTTCACCGGACTCACCGGGGACTTCGCCGCCATCCAGGCCGCCGCGCGCGCGCTCGGCATCGGTATCGAGGCGCCCACGAAGGAGGCCGACGGCAGCGTCGTCTCCATGCACGGCGCCCAGGTCATCGCGTTCTCGCCCAAGACCGACGAGGGCTACGTCCTCTACGGCGAAGGCACCACCGTCGACGACTACACCAAGGACCTGCCGAAGATCATCAAGGGAGAGAACCCGTGACCGCCCGCACCACCCGCGCCCGCACCACCCGAGCCCGCACCACCCGAGCCCTCGCCGGCGCTCTCTCCCTGATGGCAGCGCTCGCCATATCCGGCTGCTCCTCCGACTCCAAGGACGATGCGGCCAAGCCGAAGCTGTCGGTCAGCGGCGCCTTCATGCCCGAGCCCGTCAACGACAAGATGGCCGGCGCGTTCATGGTCATCAAGAACGACTCCAAGACCGCCGACAAGCTCACCGGCGTGACGTCCCCGCTCTCCGACGATCTGCAGATCCACGAGACGAAGGACCAGAAGATGCGGCAGGTCCCCTCCATGGACGTGCCCGCGAACGGTGAGCTGCGCCTGGAGCGCGGCGGCGACCACGTCATGTTCATGGGGCTGAAGAGCATCCCGAAGGCCGGCGACAAGGTCACCGTCGAGCTGCGCTTCGAGAAGGCCGAGCCGCTCAAGGTCGAGCTCGACGTGAAGGACCGGACGTACACCACGCAGGGTCCCAGTCCTGCCGACGGCAACGCCCACTGACGGACCGAGGGACTGACACGCCATGACGGCCACCGCCCCCGCCCCATCCGCGGACCCCTCCACGGCCCGCGCCCGCGCCACGGCACTTCTGCCGCGGCTCGCGCTGGTCCTCGCGACCCTGCTGGCAACCCTGTTCACCGCGGTCTCCCCGGCCGCGGCACACGCAGCACTCACCGCGAGCGACCCCAAGGACGGGGCGGTGGTCGCCACGGCTCCGGCCCAGGTCACGCTCTCCTTCTCGGAGCAGGTCGCCATGGGCGACGACTCCATCCGCGTCCTGGACCCTCAGGGCAAGCGCGTGGACACCGGCGAACTGCGCGACATGTGCAGCGCGGGCACCATCCGCTACGGCACCGCTCTGCACTCCGGCCTGCCGAACGGTACCTACACCGTCGCGTGGCAGGCCGTCTCCGCCGACAGCCACCCGATCTCCGGTGCGTTCACCTTCTCCGTCGGCGCGCCCTCGGCCACCAGCGTCACCCTCCCCACCCGGCAGGCGGGAGGCGGGCCCGTCGGCATCGCGTACGGGATCGCCCGTTACGCCGCCTACGCGGGCTTCACCGTCCTCGTCGGCGGCGCCGCCTTCATCCTGCTGTGCTGGCGCCGGGGCGCGGCCGAGCGGCCGCTCCAGAAGCTCGTGCTGCGCGCCTGGGTGACCCTCACCGCCGCCACGCTCGCGATGCTCGTGCTCCGCACGCCGTACACCGGGTCCGGGGAGTTCGCCGACGCGTTCGACCTCGGCGGGCTGAAAGCCGTCCTGGAGACCAAGACCGGCGCCTCCCTCGTCTCCCGGCTGCTGCTGCTCGGCGCGGCGGCGCTCTTCCTCGCGGTCCTGTTCGGCGTCTTCGCACGACGCCAGCAGCCCGCCCGATCCGCAGGGGACGCGGAGAAGGCAGAGAAGGCGGAGGCCTCAGCGGAGGCCTCAGCGGAGGCGGCGGACGCAGCGGACGCAGCGGACGCAGAGAACGATCAGGACGCGAAGGACACCAGCGACCTCACCTTCGGCCTGGCCATCGGCGGCGCCGTCGTGGCCGCCGGCATCGCCGCCACCTGGGCCCTTTCCGAGCACGCGTCCACCGGTATCCAGCCGGGCATCGCCATGCCGGCCGACATCCTGCACCTGCTGGCCGTCGCCACCTGGCTCGGCGGCCTCGCCACGCTGCTGGTCGCCCTGCACAAGGTGCCCGGCATCGAGCGGGAAGCCGTCCAGCGGTTCTCCCGCGTCGCGTTCGTCAGCGTCGTCGTGCTCGCCGTCACCGGCGTCTACCAGTCCTGGCGCCAGGTCGGCAGCTGGTCCGCACTCACTGGCACCAGCTACGGACGGCTTCTGCTGCTCAAGGTGGGCCTCGTCGCCGTCCTGGTCGGCATCGCCTACGTGTCCCGGACATGGACGGCGCGGCTCGCCGACACCGCCGTCGAGCGGACGGCGAAGGTGATCGCGCCGAGCGATGTTTCACGTGAAACATCGCCCGTCTCCGTCACCGTCACCGCCCCCGCGGACGCCAAGCGCGCCGCTCAGCTCGCCCGGCAGGACGCCGCCCGCGAGGCCGCCCAGCAGAAGCAGGCCCGCGACGCCGACCCGGACCGGGCGGGCCTGCGCCGCTCCGTCCTCGCCGAGGCGGGGGTCGCCGTGGTGCTGCTCGCCGTCACCACCGTGCTCACCAGCACCGAGCCCGGTCGCGCCATGGAGCAGGAGACGGGCCGCGGCTCCACCGCCACGGCCGTCCCCGACCGTGCGGTCAAGATCACCCTGCCCTTCGATACGGGCGGCCCGGCCGGCAAGGGGACCGTCCGGCTGGAGCTCGACCCCGGCCGCGTGGGCGCCAACACCCTGCACCTGTGGGCCGACGGCCCCGACGGCAAGCCCCTTGAGCTTCCCGAGATCAAGATCGCCTTCACCCTCCCCGCCAAGGACATCGGACCTCTGCCCCTCGTCCCCGACCACACCGCACCCGGACACTGGACCGCATCCGGCGTCCAGGTGCCGCTCGCCGGTGACTGGCGCATCGACGTGACCGTCCGTACCTCCGACATCGACCAGACGACCGTCCAGAAGACCGTGAAGATCGGCTGAACAGCGTGACCGAGAGCACCCCCGACATCAAGATCTCCCGGCGCCGTCTGCTGGGCACCGTCGGCGCCGCAGGCGCCGCCGGACTCGCACTCGGCGCCACCGGGGGCGCCCTCGGGCACTCCGCGCTCGCCGGCTCGGGCAGCGGCGCGGCCGCCTCGGGCGCCCCCGGAAGCCTGTCCTCCCTCGGCGCCACCAAGGTCGCCTTCCACGGCGACCACCAAGCCGGCATCACCACCCCGTTGCAGGCCAAGGGCCACCTCGTCGCCTTCGACCTCGCCCCGGGCGCCGGCCGCACGGAGGCCGCCGCGCTGCTGCGGCGCTGGTCCGAGACCGCACGGCGGCTCATGGCGGGCGAGACCGCGCCGACGGCCGACACCGGCATCGCCCTCGACGCCGGCCCCTCCTCGCTCACCGTCACCTTCGGCTTCGGCCATTCCTTCTTCGAGCGCACCGGCCTCACCGCGCGCCGTCCGGCCGCCCTCGACCCGCTGCCCGTCTTCTCCGCCGACCGGATCGACGACCGGCGCAGCAACGGCGACCTGTGGGTGCAGATCGGCGCCGACGACGGACTCGTCGCCTTCCACGCGCTTCGCGCCCTGCAGAAGGACGCCGGGGAAGGCGCCCGCGTCCGCTGGCAGATGAACGGCTTCAACCGGTCCCCCGGCGCCACCGGCACCCCGATGACGGCCCGGAACCTCATGGGCCAGATCGACGGGACCGGCAACCCGAAGCCCGCGGAGCCCGACTTCGACCAGCGGATCTTCGTGCCCGCCGGAGGGCCCGGGCCGGCCGAACACTCCTGGATGGCGGGGGGCTCGTACGCCGTCGTCCGACGCATCCGCATGCTCCTCGACGACTGGGACAAGCAGTCCCTCACCCAGCAGGAGCAGGTGATCGGCCGCACCAAGACCACCGGGGCCCCGCTGACCGGCGGCGATGAGACGACGGAGATGGATCTCGACAAACTCGGCGCCGACGGCAAGCCCGTCATACCGTCCAACGCCCACGCCCGGATCTCCGCCCCCGAGCAGAACGGCGGGGCCGCCATGCTGCGGCGCCCCTTCTCCTTCCATGACGGGATCGACACCGACGGCGCCCCCGACGCGGGGCTCCTCTTCATCTGCTGGCAGGCCGACCCGCTGCGGGGGTTCGTCCCCGTCCAGCGCAAGCTCGACCGGGGCGACGCCTTGTCCGCGTTCATCAGGCATGAGTCCAGCGGCCTGTACGCGGTCCCGCCCGGCCCCCGCGCCGGGGAGTACGTCGGGCAGCGGCTGCTCGAAGGATGAACCACCCCCCGGAGCACGGCGCCCCGGCATTAGGCTGCTCACATGTCGGCCACTCGCTTCACCTATCTCGGTCCCGAGGGCACTTTCACCGAAGCCGCCCTCCGCACACTGCCGGAAGCCGCGACCCGGGAACTCGTCCCGATGGTGTCGGTCCCGGCCGCCCTGGACGCCGTGCGCAACGGTGAGGCCGCTGCCGCCCTGGTCCCGATCGAGAACTCGGTGGAGGGCGGGGTCACCGCCACCCTGGACGAGCTGGCCTCCGGCGAACCGCTGATGATCTACCGCGAGGTGCTGCTGCCCATCGCCTTCGCGCTGCTCGTGCGGCCGGGGACCGCCCTGTCGGACGTCAAGACCGTCACCGGGCACCCGGTCGCCCAGCCTCAGGTGCGCAACTGGCTGCGGGCGAACCTGCCCGACGCCGTGTGGGAGTCGGCCGCCTCCAACGCCGACGGCGCCCGGCTGGTCCAAGAGGGCCGCTTCGACGCAGCGTTCGCGGGCGAGTTCGCGGCCGCCACCTACGGGCTCGTACCGCTGGTCACCGAGATCCACGACGCGGAGAACGCCGAGACCCGGTTCGTCCTCGTCGGGCGCCCCGCCCGCCCCGCGGCCCCGACCGGCGCCGACAAGACCTCCGTGGTGCTGTGGCTCGGCGACGACCACCCCGGTGCGCTGCTGGAACTCCTTCAGGAGTTCGCCGTGCGGGGGGTCAACCTGATGCTGATCCAGTCCCGGCCGACCGGCGAGGGCATCGGCAACTACTGCTTCGCCGTTGACGCCGAAGGCCACATCTCCGACCGGCGGGTCAGCGAGGCGCTCATGGGCCTCAAGCGAACCTGCCCGCACGTGCGCTTCCTGGGGTCCTATCCGCGCGCCGGCGTGGCTCAGGGTGACGTCCGCGCTCCCCGGCCGGGAACCTCCGACGGTGACTTCACGGCCGCTTCCGACTGGCTGACGCGCTGCCTCGACGGCCGGGCGTAGGGCTGCGTCCACTGTCCACAGAGTTATCCACAGGGCAGTAGGCAGACCTGGGGACAAGTCGACAGAGCCGTCCGACAAGGTCGACAAATCGGCCTTGGGTCCAGGTTTCGCGCTGGAGAGCGGAGGGTGAACGGTGTCACCCCCGCATCACCGATCAACTCTTTGGGGCGAGTCATTCCCACCCGAATGAGTGGGTGAGGGCGGTTTGAACCCTGAATCCCTCAGGCGGTCAACCGGTCGGAAATGATCTATTTCCGTGTCCACAGAGCCTGCACACAGCCTGTGGATAAGATGCCCGCCTCGGAGTTTCCTGTGGACAAAGAAGCCCTGCCCTGCCGCTCAGGCCCGCTGCCGCCACCCCGATCGGGCTCTTTTCGGGGAATGGGACCGCTTTTACCGACCGCCTCCGGAAGGAAGCTCCAGGTCCGATCTCGAAGACTTATCCATTTACCGCAATCGGGACATAGTGACACGCAGCGTGATATCGGTGTGATCCCCGGAACCCGGCCCGGTAGCCTGGAGGGGTGATTGACCTTCGGCTGCTCCGTGAAGACCCTGACCGTGTCCGCGCCTCGCAGCGCGCCCGTGGAGAGGACGTCGAACTCGTCGACGCACTCCTCTCCGCCGATGAGCGCCGCAGGTCTTCCGGCATGCGCTTCGACGAACTGCGCAATGAGCAGAAGTCCCTCGGCAAGCTCATCCCGAAAGCCTCCCCGGAGGAGCGGGCCGAACTGCTGAAGAAGGCAGAGCAGCTCAAGCAGGACGTCAAGGCCGCCGAAGCCGAGCAGAACGAGGCCGACGAAGCCGCCAAGCAGCTGCTGCTGCAACTCGGCAACATCGTCCATGAGGACGTCCCGGTCGGCGGCGAGGAGGACTTCACCGTCCTGGAGACGCACGGCACCATCCGCGACTTCGCCGCCGAGGGCTTCGAACCCAAGGACCACCTGGAACTCGGCGAATCGCTGGGCGCCATCGATGTCGAGCGGGGCGCCAAGGTGTCCGGCTCGCGCTTCTACTACCTGACCGGTGTGGGCGCTCTGCTGGAGCTGGCCCTGGTCAACGCGGCGATCGCGCAGGCCACCGAGGCCGGCTTCATCCCGATGCTGACCCCGGCGCTGGTCCGCCCGCGCGCGATGGAGGGCACCGGCTTCCTCGGCCAGGCCGCGGAGAACGTCTACCACCTGGAGAAGGACGACTTCTACCTGGTCGGCACCTCCGAGGTCCCGCTCGCGGCGTACCACATGGACGAGATCATCGACGCCGACAAGCTCCCGCTGCGGTACGCCGGCTTCTCGCCGTGCTTCCGCCGCGAGGCCGGTACGTACGGCAAGGACACCCGCGGCATCTTCCGCGTCCACCAGTTCGACAAGGTCGAGATGTTCTCGTACGTCGCACCGGAGGAGGCCGAGGCCGAGCACAAGCGGCTCCTGGACTGGGAGAAGCAGTGGCTGACCAGCCTGGAGCTGCCCTTCCAGGTGATCGACGTCGCCACCGGTGACCTCGGCGCCTCGGCCTCGCGCAAGTTCGACTGCGAGGCGTGGATCCCGGCCCAGGGCAAGTACCGCGAGCTGACCTCCGCCTCGAACTGCGACGGCTTCCAGGCCCGCCGCCTGTCGATCCGCTACCGCGACGGCAAGAAGACCCAGCCGCTGTCCACGCTGAACGGCACGCTCTGCGCCGTACCGCGCACCATCGTCGCGATCCTGGAGAACCACCAGCAGGCCGACGGTTCGGTGCGGGTGCCCCAGGTGCTGCGTCCTTACCTCGGCGGCCGCGAGGTCCTGGAGCCGATCAACAAGTGAGCCCGGCTCCGTTCCCGTACCGACTCGTCGCGACCGATCTCGACGGCACGCTGCTGCGTGGCGACGACACCGTCTCGGAACGCACGCGTGAAGCGCTCGTCGCGGCCACCGCGGCGGGCGCGGCGCACATCATCGTCACCGGCCGGGCCGTGCCCTGGACCCGGCACGTACTGGACGATCTCGGCTACAAGGGGATCGCGGTGTGCGGACAGGGCGCGCAGGTCTACGACGCGGGTGCGCGCCGGCTGCTGACCTCGGTGACGCTCGACCGGCAGCTGGCCGGTCTGGCGCTGTCGAAGATGGAGGCCGAGATCGGACCGCTGGCCCTGGCGGCCAGCCGGGACGGTGTGGACGGCGAGGTCCTGATCGGGCCTGGCTACCAGGTGCAGGAGGGCCTTCCGGCCGTCTTTCTGAAGGACACCACCGCGGTGTGGACGGCGCCGCTGAACAAGCTGTACATCCAGCACCCGGAGCTGGACGACGACGCGCTCGTCGAGGTCGGCCGGGCGACCGTGGGCAGCCTGGTCGACATCGTGATGGCCGGTCCGGGCGTGGTGGAGATCCTGCCGCTGGGGCTGAGCAAGGCCACCGGACTCTCGCTGGCCGCACGCCGGCTCGGGGTGAAGGCGGCGGAGACGATCGCCTTCGGTGACATGCCCAACGACATACCGATGTTCGGGTGGTCGGGACACGGCGTGGCGATGGCCAACGCCCATGCGGAGCTCAAGGCGGTGGCCGACGAGGTGACGACCTCCAACCAGGAGGACGGCATCGCGGTGGTGCTGGAGCGTCTGCTGGGCGCCTCGTAGCGCGCAGGACGTACGAGAGTCCGGGGCGGCCCGCGCCGATGGCGCGCTCGAAGTGGCCGCCCCGGACCTTTTTGCTCCCCGCACGGCTCACTCTGCCCCGGGCGGAAGTCACGTACCAGTGAATTTCCGCGGGTCAGGCGTGCATCCGGCGCCGCCGCCAGTAGGCGACGGTCACGATCGCGAGGAGCGGGCCCCGCAGGAGCAGCGGGGCGTAGGAGAGGGTGAAGAACCAGTAGCCGACGCCTTCGCCGGGGGAGTCGGGGTTGGCCGCGATGACAGCGTTCCAGGTCCCGGCGCCGTAGAAGGTGATGCCGGTGACGGCGAGGGCGCCGAGTGCGGCGGGGACGACGGCGAACAGGGGCGGGATGCGGCGGCCACCGAGCCGGGGAACCCAGTGCGGGACGACTTCGCCCCAGCGCTGGACGAGACCGACGCCGCGGGCTTACCGGCAAACCTTTCCGGTCACAGCACTAGCCACGTTTCACGTGAAACAGGAAGCGGGGTCGTGTTTCACGTGAAACAACGCCGCGGGTGAGCGGCCAGGCGAGCAGACCGACCGAGAGCGCGATGGCGTGGCCGAGGTCGGTGAAGGTGGCGCCGGTCGCGAGGGGAAATCCGAAGAAGGCGACGGCTCCGGCGAGGTAGAGCCATCTCCAGGGGCCGGGAAGCCGGTAGGTGAGGACGCCGACGGCGGCCGCAAGCCCGTAACTGACGCCGATGTCGACGACGTGGGTCATGGTGCGCGGGGCGCGGTGGTCCTGGATGGCCGTCAGGAGGACCTTCTGGCTGACGAGGGTGGCGACGATATGAGCGCTCGCGACGATCAGGAGCCACCGCGGGGTTCCGAGCCACCGTTCGACGGGAGCGTGAAAGACCTCGAAGAGCACGGCGTAGAGGGCGAGCGAGGCCGGGTTCTCGATCCAGAAGGCACTGCTAACCAGCGCGCGCAGCGGGTGTTTGACGAGCTGATGGATGTTGCTGCTGTTGCGGTGGAGCAGCACGTGTTCGACCCGGTCGGGCGCGATCACCACGATGACGCTGGTGATGGCGATGATCAGCAGCCAGAGGTGCGTCCCGGGCGAGGAGCGTATCCAGGACCGCAGGGGCCTGGACGGCTCGGGCTCGGTGGGCTCGATCATGCACCGATGATGACCCGCGAAGCTGTGCCCCGCCTGGCCTGTGGGCCGGGCGGGGCACGGTGCTCGCAGTGGTGCGGTGACTGTGGCGCGGTGCTGCCGCGGTGGGTCTACTCCTCGCCGGCCAGGGTGAGGCGGCGGAGCCTCTGGCCCGCGTAAACGGTGGCACCCACGGTGACCACGGCGAGCAGGATCGCGGCGGTGGGCAGGCCCACGGTGGCGTCGACGTACCCGTCACCGGCGACCTTCTCGGCGAGGGACAGGGCCCACTGCTGGACGCTGAGGGTCTTGGCGCCGGAGACCAGGCTGCCGAAGAGCGACTCCCAGATCAGGGCGTAGACCAGACCGAAGACGACCGCGTGCCGGCTGACGGTGCCCAGCAGCAGGAACAGCGCGCTGTAGGCGATCGACGCGACGAGTGCGGCGACGGTGTAGGCGACGGCGATCTGCTGGCCGTTGCCGTTGAGGATGAAGCCGGCGATCAGGGTGGGGATCGCGGAGAAGGCCATGGTGACGGCGATCGCGACGATCAGCTTGGTCATGATGATCGTCGGGCGCTTCACCGGCTTGGCGAGCAGGTAGACGATCGAGCCGTCGTCGATCTCGGGTCCGATGGCTCCGGTGCCGGCGATGACGCCGATCAGCGGGACCATCGTGGCGAGGGCGAAGCCTCCCAGGAGGTCGGCGGTGACCTTGTCGTCCACGCCGGCGAAGGCGCGGACGGCGAGGGCGATGACGATCAGCAGGGCGGGCAGCGCGAAGAGGATCAGCGCGCGGCGCCGGCCGAGCAGGGCCCGGTAGGTGAGCCGGGCAACGGTGGGGTTGTACATCGGGTGCCAGCTCCTTTCAGGCCGCGACGAGGTAGGAGAAGACCGACTCGAGGGACTCGTCGGAGGGCGAGACCGTCAGCAGCCTGACGCCGTGCTCCCGGGCCACACGCGGCAGCAGCTCGG
Source organism: Streptomyces sp. NPDC003038 (assembly GCF_040611115.1). Taxonomy (NCBI): domain Bacteria; kingdom Bacillati; phylum Actinomycetota; class Actinomycetes; order Kitasatosporales; family Streptomycetaceae; genus Streptomyces; species Streptomyces sp. NPDC003038. The sequence continues at coordinate 207,320 of NZ_JBEXNN010000004.1, read as the reverse complement.
TGAAGCGGCCGAAGTCGACGGCCTGGATGCGCAGCGCGCCTTCCTTGAGGTCGACCTCGATGCCGGCGGTGGAGGGGTCGGCGATCAGGGCCGCGGCGAGCACCCGGTCGTCGGAGGAACGGACGAGGTAGCGGTGCGGGCGGTCCGTCATCAGGCGGCGGATCTTGCGGAAGTCGCCGGAAGCGGCGTGCCGGCCGGCGACGACCACCTCGATGTGCGAGGCGAGTTGCTCGACCTCCTCCAGGATGTGGGAGGAGAACAGGACGGTGCGTCCCTCGTCGCCCATGCGCCGCAGCAGGTCCATCAGCTGCATGCGCTGGCGCGGGTCCATGCCGTTGAACGGCTCGTCCAGGAGCAGCACGGAAGGGTCGTGGACGAGGGCGGACGCCATCTTCACGCGCTGGCGCATGCCCTTGGAGTACGTGGAGATCTTGCGGTCCTGGGCGTACTCCATCTCGACGGTGGCCAGCGCCCGCTGGGCGGTCGCGTCGTCGAGGCCGTGGAGTTCGGCGTTGGCGACGACGAACTCCCGGCCGGTGAGGAAGTCGTACATGGCCTCGCGCTCGGGTACGACGCCGACCTGCTTGTAGACCTGCTCGTTGCGCCAGATCGGCGCGCCGTCGAGGGTGACGGTGCCCGTGGAGGGGGCGAGGAAGCCGCCCATCATGTTGATGAGCGTGGACTTGCCGGCGCCGTTGGGACCCAGCAGTCCGGTGACGCCGGGGCCGATGCGCATGGTCACGTCGTTGACGGCGACGACGTTCCCGAACCAGCGGGAGGTGTGGTCGATGTCGATGATGGTCACAGCCCGGCCTTCCGGTAGCGGGCCATCAGGGCGGCGTAGGAGCCGGCGATGAGGCCGAGGACGACGAGCAGGTAGACGACACCTACACCGGCCGTGGGGCCCGTGCCGCCCGGGAAGGCGGAGGTCGCGCCGAGGAAGGCGGTCTGCACGCCGTCGATCAGGGTGATGGGGGAGAACAGGCCCAGCCAGTCGATGGCGCCGGCGTTTCCGGTCGTGTGGGCGACGGCCTGCACGGTGGAGACCGCGCCGTAGGGGATGAGCAGCAGGGCGATGACGGCGGCGACGCCGAATCCGCGGCGCGGTGTGAGCGCGGCCATGACCAGGCCGAGGCCGGAGAAGAGCAACGACAGCAGTAGTACCGACACCAGTCCCTGCCCGAATCCCTTGGTCTGGTCACCGAAGTCGAACTTGGCCAGCAGCGCGCCGATCCACATGATCAGCAGCGGGGTGGCGGTGAGGATGAACAGGGCCGAGGCCATGGCCGCGTACTTCGCCACCACGTAGTCGACGCGTTCGATGGGCCGCGAGAAGTAGAGCGGAACGGTCTTGAACCGCAGGTCCCGGGAGACCGACTGGGGCGCCTGGGAGGCGAGGTAGAGGCCGATGACCACCTGGGTGGTCAGGGCGTACGTCGTGTACTTGATCGGCAGGTCGGTGGAGCCGGGGACCGCGATGGCGACCGCGACGATGATCAGCGCGGGGACGCACATCACCGCGAAGAGGATCATCGGGAGCACCTTGGACTTGGCGGAGCGGCCGAGTCCGTAGGCGCCGCGCAGGGACTGCGAGAAAAGCGACGTGCGGGCGTAGGAGCGGCCGAGCCGGGCTCCGTCGTAGGACCGGTAGCCGATGTTGTGGATCTGGGTCGAGGTGTCAGGCGCCATCGGAACCGGCTCCCTTCTGCTGGGGTGTCTGGTTGCGGTCGCGGAAGACCTCCGCGATGTGGTGGCGGCGCTGTTCCATGCGGACCAGGCCGATGCCCAGGTCGGCGACGGTGTCGCGGACGATGTCGTACGTCTGGTCGCCGGTGGCCTCGACGAGCAGGATGTGGCCGGCTCCGGGCAGGCCCTGCTCCTCGCCCAGGTGAAGGGTCAGGCCCGCCTCCGTGAGCGCCTTGCGCAGGGCCGCGGTGCCGTCCGGGTGGTCGTCGGAGTCGGTGACCTCGACCGCGAGAGTCGTGGTGGTCTGGGTGAAGTCGCTGGTAGAGCTGGAGCGCAGCAGCTTGCCGCCGTCGACCACCACGACGTGGTCGCAGGTCCGCTCCAGCTCGCCGAGCAGGTGGGAGGTGACCAGGACCGAGATGCCGAAGTCGGTGTAGACCCGGCGGATCAGACCGAGCATCTCGTCGCGGCCGACCGGGTCGAGGCCGTTGGTGGGCTCGTCGAGCAGGACCAGCTGGGGGTCGTGGACGAGCGCCTGGGCGAGCTTGACGCGCTGCTTCATGCCGGTGGAGTAGCCGCCGATGGGCCGGTAGCGCTCCTCGTACAGCCCTACGTGGCGCAGGGTGTCGGCGGTGCGCTCGCGGGCGGCGGTCGGCGGGAGCCCGGACATGCGAGCCATGTGGACGACGAACTCGGTGGCCGAGACGTCGGGTGGCAGGCAGTCGTGCTCGGGCATGTAGCCGACGCGTTCACGGATGGCGCTGCCATGCGTGGCGACGTCGAGGCCGAGCACGGCGGCGCTGCCCTCGGTGGCGGGGGACAGTCCCAGCAGAATCTTGATCAGCGTGGACTTGCCGGCTCCATTGGCACCTACGAGGCCGGTCACACCAGGCCCGATGTCCAGGGAGAGCCGGTCGAGGGCGGTCACTCGGGGGTACCGCTTGCACAGGCTTTCGGTCGCGATGACAGTCACGGCTCCGACGTTAGCGGCGCGGCCGTCTTGAAACGTCAGACCTTGAGCTCGGTCCCGTCTCCGCCTTCCGGCGTACATACCCGTACTGGAGGCTGACGGCGGGCAACTTTATCCACAGGTCCGTGCACGGGCCTTGACGTGATCTCCGGTCATTGTCACATTCATCAGTGTCAAGGTATGGGCGCAACGGGCACACAGGACCGGGGACACCCGGACGAGGTTTGGGGGCGGCTGGCATGGCTGGGGACACCAAGCAACGCACCGCGCGACGGTCTGGACGACCCTCCGGGGATCTGAGCGGATTCAGAGAGGTGCAGCGCCTCTCGTACGAGTGCGCGGAGGCCGTCGCGGCGCAGCTGCGGCCCGGCGTGACGGAGCGCGAGGCCGCCCGCATGCAGCGCGAGTGGCTGCGCGAGCGCGGCGTACGGGATTGGTTCCACCTCCCCTTCGCGTGGTTCGGGGACCGCACCGCCTTCGTGAACTTCAAGATCCCGCTGCAGTTCTTCCCGACCAACCGGAAGCTGGAGCCGGGGATGCCGTTCATCCTCGACATGGCACCGGTCTACAAGGGCTATGCGGCGGACATCGGTTACTCGGGCAGCCTCGGGCTCAATCCCGTGCAGGACCGGCTCATGTCCGATCTGCGGGCGCACCGGGAGCTGATTCTGGACCAGGTGCGGGAGGGCCGCTCACTGCGTGAGATCTACGAGAACGTCGAGCGGCTGATGAACCGCCAGGGGTATGCCAACAGGCACCGCGCCTACCCGTTCGGCGTGATCGCGCACAAGATCGGCCGGGTCAAGGAGCGGCGCTGGTCGCCGACGGCGTTCGGATTCGGCACCCAGTCCCTGAAGGGGCTCGCCAGTGACGCCCTGCACGGCCACCGTGAGGGCTGGTCCCCGCTGTGGAGCCCGTACCACTTCTCCGACCACCCGCCCCAGCCCGGCCTGTGGGCGGTGGAACCGCACCTGGGCTTCCGGGGCACCGGCGCGAAGTTCGAGGAGATCCTGGTCGTCACCGACTCCCGGGACCCGGTGGAGAGCGCGTTCTGGCTGGACGACGATCTGCCGCACGTGCGGCGCTGGGCTGAGGAGAAAGCGGCATGAGCGGCATGAGCGGAGCAGGCGCAGAGGCTGGATCCGGAGCCGGAGCCGGGGTGGCGGGACCGGCGGGGGCGCGAGAACGCTGGGTGAGCACGGGCGGGGTGGAACTGTGCGTCGCGGAACTCGGCGACGCGGACCGGCCGACCGTGCTGCTGGTGCACGGCTATCCTGACAGCAAGGAGGTCTGGTCGGAGGTCGCGGAGCGGCTGGCCGAGCGCTTCCACGTGGTGCTGTACGACGTACGCGGCCACGGGCGCTCGACGGCGCCGCGACCGCTGCGCGGCGGCTTCACCCTGGAGAAGCTGACGGACGACTTCCTGGCGGTGGCGGACGCGGTCAGCCCGGACCGGCCGGTGCACCTGGTGGGCCACGACTGGGGTTCCGTACAGGGCTGGGAGTTCGCGACCGTCGCCCGCACGGAGGGCAGGATCGCCTCCTTCACCTCGATGTCGGGACCCTCCCTCGACCACTTCGGGCACTGGATCAAAAAGCGGATGGCGCGGCCGACCCCGCGGCGGGCGGCGCAGCTGCTGAGCCAGGGGGCCAAGTCCTGGTACGTCTACATGCTGCACACGCCCGTTCTGCCGGAGCTCGCCTGGCGCGGCCCGCTCGGCAAGCGGTGGCCCGGGATCCTCCAGCGCCTCGAAAAGGTCCCGGCCGGCTCCTACCCGACGGCGTCGCTGCCCTCGGACGCCGCCCGTGGTGCGTGGCTCTACCGCGACAACGTGCGGCCCCGCCTGCGCCGGCCGCGCGCCGACGCGTACGCCCACGTACCGGTGCAGCTGATCACCCCGACCGGGGACGCCTTCCTCTCCGAGCGGCTCTACGACGACCTGGAGCACTGGGCCCCGGACCTGCTGCGGCGCACCCTGGCCGCCAAGCACTGGGTGCCGCGGACCCGGCCCGACCAGCTGGCCGCCTGGATCACCGAGTTCGTCCTCTCCCGGGAGGAACCGGCCACACGGGCACCGGAGCATAAGGCGCCGGGCAAGTACGCCGACCGGTTCGGCGGCCAGCTCGTCCTGATCACCGGCGCGGCCAGCGGCATCGGCCGGGCCACCGCCTTCGCGTTCGCCGAGGCCGGAGCCCGGGTGGTGGCCGTGGACCGGGACGCCGAGGGCGCGGCGCGTACGGCCGACATGGCCCGCCTCATCGGCGCCGCCGACGCCTGGGGCGAACACGTCGACGTCAGCGACGAGCAGGCGATGGAGAAGCTCGCGGCCAAGGTCGCCGCCGAGTACGGAATCGTGGACGTCCTGGTCAACAATGCCGGGATCGGCCTCTCCGGGGCCTTCCTGGACACCACCGCCGAGGACTGGAAGAAGGTCCTCGACGTCAATCTGTGGGGTGTCATCCACGGCTGCCGGATCTTCGGCAAGCAGATGGCCGAGCGCGGCCAGGGCGGCCACATCGTCAACACCGCCTCCGCCGCCGCTTATCTCCCGACCAAGACCCTGCCCGCCTACAGCACTTCGAAGGCCGCGGTGCTGATGCTGTCGGAGTGCCTGCGCGCGGAACTGGCGTCCCAGTCGATCGGCGTCTCCGCGATCTGCCCCGGCATCGTCAACACGAATATCACCGCTACCTCCCGCTTCACCGGGGTGGACGCGGCCGAGGAGAAGCGCCGCCAGGAGAGCTCCTCCCGGCTGTACGGGCTGCGCAACTTCCCGCCGGAGAAGGTCGCCGACGCGATCCTGCGGGCCGTGGTGCGCAATGAGGCCGTGGTACCGGTGACACCGGAGTCCAAGGGCGCTCGGTGGATGTCCCGCTTCGCCCCGCGCACCCTGCGGGCGCTCGCGAAGCTGGAGCCCCGGCTGTGAGCCGGGCCGCGGACGCGGGCGGGAGCCGGCGCGTGGACCCGTACCCCATCAGTCCGCGCCGGGTGGCCTTCGACTGGAACACCACCCCGTTGCACTGGATACCGGGCGAGCCCACCGCCACCCACGTGATCAACGTGCTGCATCTGCTGCTGCCCGCCGGGGAACGGTGGTTCGTGAAGGTCTTCAAGGAAGGCCTTCCCCTGGTCACCGATCCCCAACTGCGCAAGGACGTGAAGGGGTTCATGGGCCAGGAGGCCACGCACAGCGTGCAGCACTCCTCCGTCCTGGACCACCTCGCCGAACAGCGCCTGCCGACGGAGGCCTACACGAAGCACGTGGACTTCCTCTTCGAGAAGCTGCTCGGGGAGACCCCGCCGTTCGGGGCGCCCGTCACCGCGCGGGAGTGGCTGCGCTTCCGGCTCGCGCTGGTCGCCGCGATCGAGCAGTTCACAGCGGTCCTCGGGGACTGGGTGCTGCGCGCCGAGGGACTCGACCGGGCCGGTGCGGACGAGATCATGCTGGATCTGCTGCGCTGGCACGGCGCGGAGGAAGTGGAACACCGCTCCGTCGCCTTCGACATGTACCAGCACTGCGGGGGAGCCGGCCTGCCCCGCTACGCGCGGCGGATCGAGGGCATGGTCGTGGTCGCCCCGGTGCTCGCCTGGCTGTGGGTGTGGGGCGCCTCGTACCTCATGCGCAACGACCCCGAACTGGGCGGCCGGCTGCGCTATTCGCTCCGCGGCCACAACCAGGCCGTGGCCAAGGGGCTGCTGCCCACGTGGAGAGAGCTCGGCATGGCCATACCCCGCTACTTCCGGCAGTCGTACCATCCCTCGCAGGAGGGCTCACTGCGCAGGGCGGTCGAGTACCTTGCGGCTTCACCTGCCGCCCGGACCGCGGCGGGCGCGGTCGGCCGAGCCGCGATGTCGTAGGGAGCCGGGATTGTCCGATCAGGCGATAGCCGAGTACCGGATCGAGGATCTGGCGCACCACAGCGGCGCGACGGTGCGCACGATCCGGGCGTACCAGGACCGCGGTCTGCTGCCGAAGCCGGAGCGTAGGGGCCGCTCCAACGTCTACCGGGACACGCACCTGGCGCGGATGCGCCAGATCGCGGACCTGCTGGACCGCGGCTACACCCTGGCCTCCATCAAGGAACTGCTGGAGGCCTGGGACGCGGGGCGGGGGCTGGGCGGCGTTCTGGGGCTGGTCGCGGAGGTGCACGGGCCGTGGACCGATGAGGAGGCGGCCCGGATCAGCCGGGCGGAGCTGGACGAACGGTTCGGCGGCAGGCCCGACGACGACGCGGTGGAAGAGGCGTGCGAGCTCGGAGTGCTGGAACGGATCCCGGGGCGCCCGGACGAGTTCCTGGTGCCCTCGCCGCAGGAGCTCGCGGTGGCAGCCGAGCTCCACGCGGCCGGGGTACCGCTTTCGGCGATCACCGGGCATCTACGGGAGCTGCGCGGGCAGGTCGAGCACATCGCCTCCCGGTTCCTGGAGTTCACCACCGAGCATGTCTTCGCGCGCTACCTGGGGCACGTGCCGCCCACGGACGCGGACGCGGCGGAGGCGGCGACGATGGTGCGGCGGCTGCGGCCACTGGCCCAGCAGACGGTGGACGCGGAGCTGGCGCGGGCGATGCGGCTGTTCGCGACCCGGCATCTCCAGCGGCATCTGGGGGCGGCCGGGGCGCCGCAGCTGTCGGGGCCGACGCCGGTGGCGCTGCCGCCCGCGACGGTGCGGGCGGTGCAGGACCTGGTGGGCGCGGACCATGTGGCGGAGTTCGTCCGGGCTGCGACGGAGCGGGAACTCCAGGCCCGGACGATGAACGAGCTGGCACGCCGGGGCGACGACCGGTAGGCCGGACCGGTGGCGATCGCCTTGGTTCGAGCTCCCCCGCTCGAACCGCGCGCCCGATCCGCACCCGATCCCCTCGCTCGCCCCCTCCACCCGGCCCCTCCCATCACCCCTCCGCTCGATCTTCCCGGGGGATGTCCCCGGCGTAATCTCGTCGGGTGGGATCTCCTCGGTGTGCGGGCGGTAGTCCACAGGTCGGATCACGCGTTTGCCGCCAAAACCCACCCAAACGGCTGTGGACAAGTCCCCCGTCCCTGTGGGCAACGCAGGCGTTGTCTCAGCCGATGGTCTCGTACGCCTCCTTGGTGAGGGTGCTTTCGGCCACCGGCCCGGTGTCGGAGACGACCTCCACGGGGGCGGTGCGCACGGCGCGGGTGCGCCCGTACAGGAGGGCGGCGAGAGCGAGGCCGAGGAACCCGCCGACCAGCTGGGCGGCGACGAATCCGGGCAGCGACTGCGGGGCGATGCCGGTGAAGGAGTCGCTGAAGCTGCGGCCGACGGTGCCGGCCGGGTTGGCGAAGGAACCGGACGAGGTGAACCAGATGGCGGCGGCGATGTACGCGGCGACCGCGGCCGGGATGAGCTTCGGACGGCCGATGCGTTCGAGGCCCTGGATGACGAGCACGAGTCCGGCGGTCGCCACTACCTCTCCGACGAGCAGGTGACCCCCGTCGCGAACCTGGGTGGCGAAGGTTCCGGGCGTGCGGCCGAACATGACTTCGGCGAGGAGGGCGCCCCCGACGGCTCCGGCCATCTGGGCCGCGGTGTAGACGATGGCCTCCCGGCCGCCGAGCCCGGCGCCACCGGTGCGCCGGGCCCACCAGGAGGTCAGGGTCACCACCGGGTTGAGGTGGGCACCGGACAGCGGCCCGAACAGGGTGATGATCAGACCCAGGCCGATGGCGGTGGCGGCCGAGTTGGCGATCAGCGCGACACCGGTGTCGCGGCTGATTGCGGCGGCCTGGATTCCGGAGCCGATCACGACGATGAGCAGACCTGCGGTACCGATGAACTCGGCGGTCGCGCGGCGTGGCAGAGAAGTATGGGCTGTCATGGTTTCTCCCCCTGAACGGAAGTGGCAGCGGAAAATGTATTCCGTATCTTGGAAGGGCGGTAGAGGGGTCCACCCCTCGGCCGCGGGCCGAAATTCCGGTGCCGGGAGGCCAGCCGACCGGGCAGCCTGGGACCATGGACGACAGACGCACCGTGAAGGTCTCCAAATACGTCTCGAAACACCTGCGGCATCAGCCGGAAAGAATCGGACTGGCGCTCGACCCCCAGGGCTGGGTGGAGATCGACGACCTGCTGTACGCGGCCGCCGCCCACGGCTTCCCCTTCAGCCGCGCCGAGCTCGATCACGTCGTCGCCACCAACGACAAGCAGCGGTTCGCCGTCGACGGCACCCGGATCCGGGCCAGCCAGGGGCACACCGTCGCCGTGGACCTGGATCTTCCGGAGGCCGAACCGCCGGCGTACCTCTACCACGGCACCGTTGCCACGGCCCTGGAGGCGATCCGCGCCGAGGGCCTGCGCCCGATGGCCCGCCACCATGTGCACCTGTCGCCCGACCGGGAGACCGCCACCCGGGTCGGCGCGCGGCGCGGGCGTCCCGTCGTGCTCGCGGTGGACGCCGGGGCGATGCGGGCGGCCGGGCACGTCTTCCGGATCAGCGCCAACGGGGTGTGGCTGGCGGAGTCCGTACCGCCGCGGTTCCTGCGTTTCCCGTAGCTCTTGCCCCGACCCCGGGGGCCGGGAATTCGCAGGGGGATTGTCGGACATCCCCCTACTCTGTTGCCCACTCCGGGATCGATGAGGGGGGCCTCGCGATCGCCGAACCATCCATGCGAGCACGCGAGGTAACACCCCATGACGTCCACACCCCCACCCCCGTCCACACCCCCATCCGCGTTCCCATCCGCGTTCCCATCCGCAGCCTCATCCACGGCCGCGCCCGCGCCTGCGCCCCACAGCTTCCAGGTCGACCTGCGCGGCCTCGTCGACCTGCTCTCCCACCACCTCTACTCCAGCCCGCGCGTCTACGTCCGCGAGCTCCTGCAGAACGCGGTGGACGCGGTCACCGCCCGCCACGCCCTCGACCCGGCGGCGGAGGTCCGCATCCGGCTGTCGGCATCCGGTGGCCAGGTCACCATCGAGGACAGCGGCATCGGCCTGACCGCCGCCGAGGCCCACTCCCTCCTCGCCACCATCGGCCGCAGTTCCAAGCGCGGTGGGGAGCACGGCCTGGAGACCGCCCGGCAGGACTTCCTCGGCCAGTTCGGCATCGGGCTGCTGGCCTGCTTCGTCGTGGGCCGCCAGATCCGCGTCGTCACCCGGTCCGCTCGCGATCCCCGGGCCGCGCCCGTCGAATGGCTCGCCACGGACGACGGTTCGTACACCATCAGGGAACTGCCCCACGAAGCCCGCCCGGAGCCCGGCACCACCGTCGTCCTGGAAGCCCGCCCGGGCGCCGAGGAGTGGACCGTCCCGGCCAAGGTCGAGCAACTGGCCCGCGACTACGGCTCCCTGCTGCCGTACGACATCACCTTCGACGACGGGCGGGGCGGCCCCCCGCGCCCCGTCACCGACCGGCCCGCCGTGTGGGACCGTCCCTTCCCCACCCCCGCCGCCCGCCGCGTCGCGCTCGCCGGGCACTGCACACAGCTCTTCGGATTCACCCCGCTCGACAGCATCGACCTCGACCTACCGGTCGCCGGAGTGCGCGGAGTCGCGTACGTCCTGCCGGAGCCGACGAGTCCGGCCCATCGGGCCGGACACCGCGTGCACCTCAAGGGCATGCTGCTCACGGACCGGGCTGACAATCTGCTGCCGGACTGGGCGTTCTTCGTCCGCACCGTCCTCGACACCGACACCCTGCGGCCCACCGCCTCCCGCGAGAACCTGTACGACGACGAGACGCTGTCGGCCGTACGGGAGGCCCTCGGCGCCCGCGTCCGCGCCTGGCTCGCCGAGCTCGCGGGAAGCGAACCGGAGCGCCTCGCCGCCTTCCTGAGCGTCCACCACCTCGGCGTCAAATCCCTGGCCCGGCACGACGCCGAGCTGCTCGGCCTGATGCTGCCGTGGCTGCCCTTCGAGACCAGCGACGGTTCGATGAGCCTGGAGGAGTTCACGGCCGCCCACCAGGAGATCCACTTCACGCGCACCGTCGAGGAGTTCCGCCAGATCGCACCCATCGCCGCCGCCCACGGCCTCGGCGTCATCAACGCCGGCTACACCTATGACGCGGACCTGCTGGCTCTCCTGCCCGCCGTACGGCCGGAACTCAAGGTCACCGAACTGGACGCCGGAGCCGTCACCGAACGGCTCGACCCGGTGCCGACCTCGGCCGAGCTCGCCCTCGCCCCCTTCCTGGCCACCGCGCGCACCCGCCTGGAGGCGCAGGGCTGCGATGTGGTGCTGCGCGCCTTCCAGCCCGTGGCCGTTCCCGCGCTGTACCTCGACGACCGACAGGCCCGGCAGGAGCGCGACCGGAGCGCCGCGCTGGACAACGCCGACTCCCTGTGGAGCGGCATCCTCGGCGCACTGCGCGGCTCCGCGCCCCGCGCCCGCCTGGTCCTGAACCACAACAACCCGCTGATCCGCCGGATCTCCACGCTCCCCGACGAGGCGCTGACCGGCACCGCCGTCGAATCGCTGTACGGACAGGCGCTGCTGATGTCCCAGCGGCCGCTGCGCCCCGCCGACTCCACCCTGCTCAACCGGGCCTTCCTCGGGCTCCTGGAATGGGCGACCCACTCCACCGGGGCCGAGGAGGGCGAGAAGTGACGACGATGACGCGCGAGGCGATCGAACGGGGTCTGGCGGAGAACCGCCGATCGCCGAACGGCTCCGCCCGCAACGCGCACGCGGAAGCCCTGGCAGGCGCCGCTGAGGCGAGCGGCGACGCGGAGCTCTTCCGCGAGGCGCTGGACAACCTGATCAACTCCTACCTTTACAGCGCCGAGTCGCCGAAGATGCTGGTGCCCTTCGCCCGGCTGCTCCAGGAGTACGACAAGGACCCCGGCGCCTTCTCCGAATGGGACGCGCACGCGCTGTTCTGGCAGTTCAAGTGGGTGGCGGGAGCCATCAGCAACTCCCCCGAGATTCCGCTGGAGTCGGCCACCGGCTGGCTGGAGGAGATGGAGCGCCGGTACCGGATCGCGGGCTACAGCGAGCGGCCGGTGCGCGAGGCCGAGCTGTGGCTCGCCGACGCGACCGGTGACGACGAGCGGGCCGAGCGCGCCTTCGGCCGCTGGCTCGCGGCGGACCGCGACGACATGAGCGACTGCGTGGCCTGCGAACTCAACAGCCAGGGCCAGTACGCCGTCCAGCAGGGCGATGACGCCGGAGCCCTGGAGATCTGGAAGCCGGTGCTGACGGGAGAGGAGAGCTGCGCCGAGGAACCGCACCGCGTCCTCGCGGCCTCGCTGCTGCCCCTGCTGCGACTCGGCCGCGTCGAGGAGGCCCGCTCGAACCACCTGCGCGGCTACCGTCTGGCCCGCGGCAAGGAGAGCCTGCTGAAGGCGGTGGGCAGGCACATCGAGTTCTGCGCGCTCACGGGCAACGAGTCCCGGGGCTTGGAGATCCTCGCCGAGCACGCCGCTCATGTGGGCCCGCTCGGCAACGCCGCCACCCAGAGTTCCTTCCACGGCGGCATCCTCGTACTGCTGCGCAGGCTGGAGGAGCTGGGCCACGGCGAGAGCATGACGGTCCCCTACGAAGGCTCCTCCCGCACCGTCCGCGAGCTGTACGAGGTCCTGCGCGCGGGCGCCCTCGACATAGCCCGGCGGTTCGACGCGCGCAACGGCACCACCCGGGTCTCGGACCGGTTCCTCGCGCGCATCGGGCAGGAGCCGCTGGTCGGCGTACTGCCGCTGGGCGTGCGCAGTGCGGCGCTGCCGCGGTCCGCCCCCGTCGTGCCCGCTGTGGCGGTGTCGGCGAGCGGGTTCACCGAGCTGGTGGAACGGGCCCGCCAGGCACGCGACCGGGGTCATCCCGGGGCCGAGGCGCTGTGGGCCGAAGTGGCCGTACGTGTGGACGCGCAGCCCGAGCCCGACCCGCTGGTCGTGGCCGACCTGGCGGACCACGGCGCGCTGGCCGCGGCGCGGCTCGGGGCACCGGAGGCGCCGGAGCTGCTGACCGCGGTGCGGGACGGCTACCGGGCGCTCGGGCAGTGGGAGCGGGCGGCGCTGGCGGAGCTGCGGCTGGCGAGCACGGCCGCGCAGTCCGGGGCCGCGCCCGCGCAGATCCGGGAACTGTTGGCCGTGGCCCTGCGGGCCGCCGAGGCGCTGGATCCGGCCGAGCCGCTGCGGCCCCGCCGGATCGCCCTCGCGGAACTGTCGGCGATCCGGGTGGAGTCGTACCTGCGCTCCGTCGAGACGCATCACGAGGACGGTGGCGAGCACGGGCGCGAGCACGGGCACGAGCACGGACGGGCGCATGGTCACGGTGAGCTCGCGGCCGAGCTGACCGCCTTCATCACCGCGTACGAGGACGCCTGCGCCGATCTGGTGGCCGAGGCCGAAGAGATGCTGGGCCGGCTGGCCTTGTCGCAGGGCGACCCGGAGCGGGCCGTGCCGCTGCTGGCCACGGCTGCCGATCGGGCGATCAGGGCCGGCCGGCCCTGGCAGGCGGTGGATCCGCTCGTCCTCCAGGCGGGGGTGCTGATGTCGATGGGCCGGCCCGAGGAGGCGCGGGAGGCGGCGCGCTCCGGGCTGGAGCATGCCGCCGAGGTGACCGACGCCGAGACGCAGGGCGTCGTACGGCTCACCCTCGCGGACATCCTGTTGCGCCGGCGGGACACGGCGGGGGAGGCGGCCGAGCACGCACTGGCCGCGGCCCACTGGTTCGACCGGGCCGGCCTCACCGCCGACGGGGGGGCGCAGGCCCGGCTGGTGCTGGCCCGGGCGTACGCGCGGGACGGGCGCAGCGCCGACGCGGCGGAGGTGCTGCAGTCGGCGCTGCCGGATCTGCTGGAGCACGGCGAGGGGCAGGCCGTGTCCGCTCGGCAGTTCCTGGGCGATCTGCTGCGCGATGTGAGGGAGCCGCGGCCCGCTGCGGAGCAGTACCTGCTGGCGGCGGAAGCGGCCAAGGGCTGGGAGGATCCGCGCCCGCAGGCGGCCCTCGCGCAGTCGGCCGCCGACAGCCTGTTCGACGCCGGGCTGGAGGTGGAGGCGGAAGCCGCCTATGAGCGAGCTCTCGAACTGCACCGGCTGACCGGGGACGCGCCGGTCGCGGAGGTGCGGGCGCTGCGCTCGCTGGCCTGGCTGGCGCTGCGCGAGGAGGCCACCGACGCTACGGTGTCCGCGGCACGTGGCCGGATGGAGGAGGCCGTCGAGGTGCTGGAGGCAGCCCTGACTCCGGACCCCCACGCCGATGGGCTGCGGTCGGAACTGGCCCAGACCTGGCACCAGCTGGCGCAGGTGCTCGACCGGCGCGTCAGCGCGCACGGGCAGGCCTGCGAGGAGGACGGAGGCGAGGCCGGCGGTGAGGGCGGCGACGGCTCGGGCCCGGCGGAACCGCTGAGCGATGCGCAGGTCGAGGCGCTGCGCCTGGAGGAGATCGAGTTGTGGGACCGGGCGGCCGGCGTCTACGCGGAGCTCGGCCCGGACCATCTGCAGGACCGGTTCCAGTGCCTGAACAACGCCGCGTGGACGGACCAGGAGCGAGGCCGCGCGGAAGCGGGCGTCGTGCGCATCTCGGCGCTGATCGACGAGTTCCAGGCGCTGCCCGAGGGTGAGGCTCCGGACTGGCTCCTGCCCGCCGCGGAACGCCTCGTCACGCGGTTGAAGGCCTGATCCCCCGCCGTCCGTCGGCGGCGCTCCCCGGGGGCGCCGCCGACGGACGGACGGATCACGCGCCCAGCTGGGCCAATGCCTCGGTGGCGATCTTCTCGAACACAGCCTCGTCGGCCGCCCAGTCCGAGTCCGGGATCGGCGCGTGGATCACCAGCTCCGTGAAACCCAGCTCGCGGTGGCGGCCTGCGAAGTCCACGAACGCGTCCACGGACTCCAGCAGGGTGTTGCGCTCGGGCGTGAAGCCGGTCAGCAGGACCTTCTCCATGGGCCCGGACTCCCGGCCGATCTCCGCGCAGGCCTTCTCGAGGCCTCCGAGCTGCCCGCGCAGAGCTTCCAGCGACTGCTGGGGGGTCCCGTGCTCGAAGATCTTCGGATCGCCGGCGGTCACCCACGCCTGACCGTGCCGGGCGGCGAGCTTCAGACCACGTGGCCCGGTCGCCGCGACCCCGAAGGGCAGTCGCGGCCGCTGCACGCAGCCGGGGATGTTGCGGGCCTCCTCGGCAGCGTAGAAGACGCCGTCCTGGCTCACCGCCCCCTCGGTCAGCAGCCGGTCCAGCAGCGGCACGAACTCGGCGAAGCGGTCGGCGCGCTCGCGAGGAGTCCAGGGTTCCTGGCCCAGAGCGGTCGCGTCGAAGCCGTTGCCGCCCGCTCCGATGCCGAGCGTGATGCGCCCGCCGGAGATGTCGTCCAGGCTGATGAGGTCCTTGGCGAGAGTCACCGGGTGGCGGAAGTTCGGTGAGGTGACGAGGGTGCCGAGGCGCAGCCGCTCGGTGGCGGCCGCCGCTGCGGTCAGGGTGGGCACCGCGCCGAACCACGGTCCGTCACGGAACGTCCGCCAGGACAGGTGGTCGTAGGTGTAGGCGGTGTGGAACCCGAGCCGCTCGGCACGCAGCCATTGGTCGCGGCCTCCTTCGTGCCACCGACGTACCGGGAGGATCACCGTGCTCAGACGAAGACTCATGGGCTCGAGCCTACGGCGGCGCGCGGCGCGGACCGCAAGCTCATGTTTCACGTGAAACATCGACCACTGCGCCCCGCCGGGCGGCCCGTGGTCCATCCGTCGATGGCCCATGGGCGAAGATGGAGCCGTGACCTCGGCTCCCCAGCGCCCGGACGGGCCAACCCCCACTCCCCGGCTCATCGCCACCGACCTCGACGGCACCTTGCTGCGCGACGACAAATCCGTCTCGCTCCGCACCATCGCCGCCCTCGCCGCCGCTGAGGAGGCCGGGATCGAGGTCTTCTTCGTCACCGGCCGCCCGGCACGCTGGATGGACGTGGTCAGCGAACACGTCCACCGTCACGGCCTGGCGATCTGCGCGAACGGCGCGGCGGTGGTCGACCTCCATGCCGGGCGTGAGTTCGTGCAGGTCAGGGCGCTCCCGCGGGCTGCCGCGCTCGCCGTCGTGGACACGCTGCGGACCGCCGCGCCGGGCACCTCCTTCGCGGTCGAGCTGACCACCGGCATCAACTACGAGCCGACATACCCGCCGTTCTTCCAGGACTCGGGCGCCACCGTGGCCACCGCCGAGAAGCTGCTCTACGAGGACACGGACCACAGCGCCGCGCCCGTGCTCAAGCTGCTCGCGCACCACGCCGAAATCGCCCCGGACGAGTTTTTGACGCTGGCCCGCACGGCCGCGGGTCACTACGCGTCGATCACCCGCTCCAGCCCGACCTCCTTGCTGGAGATCAGCGGCCCCGGCGTCTCGAAGGCGAGCACCCTGGCTCTGTGCTGCGCCGAGCGCGGCATCTCCCCCGCCGAGGTCGTCGCCTTCGGAGACATGCCCAACGACGTGGAGATGCTCCGCTGGGCGGGGACCTCGTACGCGATGGGCAACGCCCACCCGGACGTGATCGCGGCCGCGTCCGGCCGTACGACTGCCAACAACGAGGACGGGGTCGCCGCGATCATCGAGCGCATCCTGGCCGAGCGCATCGCCCAACAGCAGGCGTAGAGCACGTACAGACGCCGGCTAGAGCGGGGCCTCCCACACCAGGGTGGTCCCGCCGCCGCCGTCGCCGATGCCCGGGCCGTATGAGCTCGCGCCGCCCAGCGACTCCGCCCGCCGTCGCAGATTCCGCAGCCCGCTGCGTCGTCCGCCCTCCGGGATGCCGACGCCGTCATCGGCGACCTCCAGCCGTACCCCGGGCCGCCCGTCGGCCAGCGTGACGGTGGAATCCACCACGACTTCGATCCGGGACGCCTCCGCGTGCCGGAAGGCATTCGACAGTGCCTCGCGCAGCGCGGCGATCAGGTTCTTGCCCACCAGCTCACCGACGACCGCGTCGACCGGGCCGAGGAAGCGGTGCGCGGGCTTGAAGCCCAGGGGTACGGCGGCCATGTTGATCTCCCGCAGCACCCGGGTGCGCAGACCCGACGGGGCCTCTGCCGGGCCTTGCTGGAGGGCGAAGATCGCGGTCCGGATCTCCTGGATGGTCACGTCCAGCTCGTCCACGGCCTTGCCGACCCCGTCACGGACCTCGGGGACGACGGACCGGCGCTGGGCGCCCTCCAGCATCATGCCGGTGGCGAACAGCCGTTGAATGACCAGGTCATGGAGATCTCGGGCGATACGGTCGCGGTCTTCGAACACGGCGAGCCGTTCCCGGTCGCGCTGTGCCTCGGCCATCATCAGGGCGAGCGCGGCCTGGGAGGCGAACTGCGTCGCCAGAGTCCGCTCGGCCTCGCTGAACGGGCGCTTGCCGCGCGCCCGGGGTGTGACCAGCGCGCCCAGGACCCGCCCGCCGCTGTGCAGCGGCAGCATCATGCAAGGCCCGTATTGGCTGGTCAGGCGGCTGATCATGCGCGGATCGGACGCGGCGTCGTCCACGAAGACGGGCTCGCCGCGCAGCAGGTGGTCCACCACCGGACTCTCGGCCGGGATGACCTCGCCCAGCGAGGTGGCCGGATTCTCGGCGGAGACGGCGACGATCTCCATCCCGCCCTCCTCGGTCGGCAGCATCACGATCCCCGCGGAGGAATCGGCCAGGTGGCGGGCCTGTTCGGCCACCACCGCGAGGGCGTCTTCCGCATCCCCGCCGGACAGCAGGGCGGTGGTGACGGCCACCGAGCCGTCGATCCAGCGTTCGCGCTGGGTGGCGGCCTCGTAGAGCCGGGCGTTACCGATAGCGATGCCCGCCTCGGTGGCCAGCACCCGGACCATATGGACGTCGTAGTCGCTGAACTCGCCGCCGCCGTGCTTCTCGGCAAGGTACAGATTGCCGAAGATCTCCCCCTGTACTCGGATGGGGACACCGAGGAAGGTCTTCATGGGCGGGTGGTGCGCCGGGAAACCGGCCGAGCGCGGGTCTTGCGTCAGATCGGCGAGGTGGACGGTGTCCGGATGGCGGATCAGGGCGCCGAGCAGGCCCCGCTTCCCGTCCGGTCGGTGCCCGATCTCCCGGGCGGTCTCGGAGCTGATGCCGAAGGTGACGAAGTCCGAGAGTCCGCGGCCCTCCGTGTCGACGACGCCGATGGCCGCGTAGCGGGCGTCCGCGAGCTCGGCCGCGGTCTCGCAGATGCGGTCCAGGGTGGAGTGCAGCTCAAGCCCGGTGCCGACCGACCTCATGGCCTCCAGCAGTTGCGGTACCCGGGCCGTCAGCTCCGTGGACAGGCCCTGCAGACTCCTGGTGGCCTGGGTTGCTGCCTCCAGCGGATCCGGCGATCCCGCTGACGGATCCGGCGATTCCTGCGACTCGTGCGACGGCTGCACTGACATGCCCTTGAGAGTAGTTAGTCCCCTTTAGCGGGGAAACCCAGCCAAAGCCACCTCCGCCTCCTTCTCCCGTTCCAGCATCCGCCGCAGCGGCCCCTCGGAGGCGGCCAGCTCCGCGTACGCGCCCCGCTGTACGACCTCTCCGCGATCCAGTACGAGCACCTCGTCGACCGCCTCCAGCCCGGCCAGCCGGTGCGTGATCAGCACGGTGGTGCGGCCCTCGGTCGCGGCCAGCAGGTCTGCCGTGAGGGCGTCCGCGGTGGCCAGGTCCAGGTGCTCGGCCGGCTCGTCCAGGACCAGGACCGGGAAGTCCGCGAGCAGTGCCCGGGCGAGGGCCAGGCGCTGGCGCTGGCCACCGGAGATCCGCTCACCGTGCTCGCCGACGAGGGTGTCCAGCCCGCCCGGAAGGCCGTCGGCCCACTCCAGCAGCCGGGCCGCGGCCAGTGCGTCCCGCAGTTCCTCCTCGCTCGCCCCGGTGCGGGCCAGCCGCAGGTTCTCCCGTACCGAGCTGTCGAAGATGTGGGCGTCCTGGGCGCAGAGGCCCACGAAGGCGCGTACGTCGTCGCCGTCGAGCGTGCTCGCGTCGGTCCCGCCCAGGGTGTACGTGCCCTCGCGCGGGTCCAAGAACCGCAGCAGGAGCTGGGCCAGCGTGGTCTTGCCTGAACCCGAGGGGCCGACGACGGCGATACGGCGGCCGGCCTCCAGGGTCAGTTCCACTCCTCGCAGCGCGTCCCGCTCCTGGCCGGGGTGGCGGGCGGCAAGTCCCGCCAGCCGCAGCGGGAAGGGCGAGGCGGGGATCTCGTTCGCCCGCTCGGGCTCGGCGACCGGTACCGGCGCGTCGATGACCTCGTAGACCCGCTCGGCGCTGCGGCGGACCCGCTGGCGGTACTGCACGGCGAGCGGAAGCCCGTTGACCGCCTCGAAGGCGGCCAGGGGTGTCAGTACGGCGACGGCCATGGCCACCCCGGAGAGGCGTCCCTGGTGGACCGCGCTCGCGGCGACAGCCGCGGCGGCCACGACCGTGAGTCCGCAGACGAGGGCGGACAGGCCGCTCCCGAGTCCGGTGGCGGCCGCTCCCCGCGCGGCGATCCGCGTCAGCACCCCGTCGCTGTCCAGGGCGCGGTCCTTCCTGTCCTCCAGCGCGCCCGCGACGGTCAGCTCCGCGGTGCCGGTCAGCAGATCGGCCACCCGGGTGGCGAGCTCGCCCCGGGCAGGCGCGAGCCGGCGCTCCGCACGGCGGGCGCAGGCCCCGCTGACCAGCGGCACACCGACGCCGGCCGCGAGCAGCCCGACGGCGAGTGCGGCTCCGGCCTCGGGCAGCAGCCAGGTGGTGAAGGCTACCGAACCGGTGCCGACCAGCACGGCGGTGCCGACCGGAAGCAGCCAGCGCAGCCAGTAGTCCTGCAGGGCGTCCGCGTCGGCCACCAGCCGGGCCAGCAGATCCCCGCGCCGATGCTCGCGCAGCCCGGCCGGTGCGATCCGCTCCAGCTGCCGGTACACGGATACCCGCAGGTCGGCGAGGATCCGCAACACGGCGTCATGCGAGACGAGCCGCTCGGCATACCGGAAGACCGCACGCCCCATGCCGAAGGCGCGGGTAGCGGTCACGGCCACCATCAGATACAGCACCGGCGGTTGCTCGGAGGCCCGTGAGATGAGCCATCCGGACACGGCCATCAGCCCGACGCTGCACCCGACGGCCAGGGCACCGAGCAGCAGACCGAGCCTGAAC
Source organism: Streptomyces sp. NPDC003038 (assembly GCF_040611115.1). NCBI lineage: Bacteria > Bacillati > Actinomycetota > Actinomycetes > Kitasatosporales > Streptomycetaceae > Streptomyces > Streptomyces sp. NPDC003038. The sequence goes on along the minus strand of NZ_JBEXNN010000004.1, from coordinate 187,636 downwards.
CGCCCTTGCCACGCCGTGGCCACCGCCCGCACCCGGCGCAGTGGATCGCCCCCGCCCGAGTCACTGCCTCCACCGGCCCGTGCCCGTTCCGGCGCGGTACCGAGAATCCACTCCCCGGGATCCGGAGCGGAGCCGCGGGGAGCCTCGGCCGCAGCCCCCGTTCCATCAGCGGCGGCGTGGCGGGAAGTTCCGGGCCGGTGACCGCAAGGGTGCCCGGCGACCATCGGGACCACCCGGTCGGCGAGGGCCAGCAGCGCCGGCCGGTGCACCACCAGCAGCACGGTTCGCCCTACGGCGAGCCGCCGCACCGCGTCCACGATCCCCGCCTCGGTCTCCCCGTCCAGCGCTGCCGTCGGCTCGTCCAGCAGCAGCACCGGCCGATCGGCCAGAAACGCCCGTGCCAGCGCCAGCCGCTGCCGCTGCCCGGCGGACAGCCCCACACCGCCCTCGCCCAGCACGGTCTCGACTCCGCGCGGCAGCGCCGTCACGAACTCCCATGCCCCGGCGTCCTTCAACGCCGCGACCACATCGGCGCCGGACGCCGTCGCCCTTGCCAGCCGCACGTTCTCGGCGATCGTCCCCGCGAACAGGTGCGGCCGCTGCGGCACCCAGGCGATCCGCTGCCGCCACTGCGCCGGCGACAGCTCGGCCAGGTCCACACCGCCGATCCGCACCCGCCCCGCGGTCGGTGTCACAAACCCCAGCAGCACCTGGAGCAGCGTGGACTTCCCCGCCCCGCTCGGGCCGGTGAGGGCCACGCACTCGCCCGGCTCGACGGTCACGCAGACCGGGCCGGGTGAATCCTCGGCCCGCCCGTCGTACCGGACGGCGACCCCGTCGATCTCGATCCGCAGCGGAGTCCCGCTCGGCAGCACGGCCGCACCCGCCAGACCCGCGACCGGCGTCTCCAGAACCTCGAAGATCTCTTCGGCGGCAGCCAGACCCTCCGCGGCCGCGTGGTACTGCGCTCCCACCTGCCGCAACGGCAAGTACGCCTCGGGCGCCAGGATCAGGATGACCAGGCCGGTGTAGAGGTCCAGGTCGCCATGGACCAGCCGCATGCCGATGGTCACGGCGACCAGCGCCACCGACAGGGTCGCCAGCAGCTCCAGTGCGAAGGACGAGAGGAAGGCGATGCGCAGGGTCCGCATCGTGGCGCGCCGGTAGTCGTCAGTGATCTTGCGGATCGACTCGGCTTGCGCCTTGGCCCTGCCGAAGACCTTCAGTGTCGGAAGTCCGGCCACCACGTCGAGGAAGTGCCCCGACAGCCTCGACAGGAGCCGCCACTGACGGTCCATCCGGGACTGGGTGGCCATGCCGATGAGGACCATGAACAGGGGGATCAGGGGGAGGGTGACCGCGATGATGGCCGCCGACACCCAGTCCTCGGTGACGATGCGGGCGAGTACCGCCACCGGCACGACCACCGCGAGCCCCAGCTGGGGCAGGTAGCGGGAGAAGTAGTCGTCGAGGGCGTCCACGCCCCGGGTGGCCAGCGCGACCAGCGAACCGGTCCTCTGTCCGTTGAGCCAGCCGGGCCCGAGCTCGGCGGCACGCTCCAGCAGCCGGCCCCGCAGCTGTGACTTGACCGCGGCGCCGGCCCGGTGCGCGGCAAGCTCCGTCAGCCATGCGATCAGACCCCGCCCCAGCGCCACCGCCGCGAGGAGCAGCAGGGGCGTTCGGAGCGCTTCACCGTTCAGGCCCTTTTCGAAGGCACCGACCACGATCTCGGCGATCAGCATGGCCTGGCCGACGACCAGCCCCGCACCGGCAAGACCCAGGGCCACGACCGCCCCCAGGAAGAGGCGCGTGGAACGGGCGTACCGGAGCAGGCGCGGGTCGATCGGTTTCACGTGAAACATCCCCCAGGGCAGGGTCGAGCCGGCACGTCGTCCGCCGGCTGTTCATCGGGCAGTAGAGGGCCTCGGGGCCTCAGTGCACATCGACGATGTGCTGGGTCCCGATCCGCTTGCGGAACACCCAGTACGTCCAGCCCTGGTAGAGCAGGACGAGCGGCGTGGCCACCCCCGCGCACCACGTCATGATCTTCAGGGTGTACGGGCTGGACGAGGCGTTGGTGACCGTGAGGTTCCAGGCGTCGTTGAGCGAGGAGGGCATGACGTTCGGGAAGAGCGTCAGGAAGAACATCGCGACGGTCGCCGCGATGGTGACCCCGGAGAGCGCGAACGACCAGCCCTCACGGCCCGCCCGGTTGAATCCGAGGGCTCCGGCCAGTGCCGCCACCGCGACGGCCATCGCGATCAGGCTCGTGCCGTCGCCGCGCGAGAGCTGGGTCCAGACCAGGAAGACCACGGCCAGCACGGCGGTGACCGCTCCCAGCCGCGTTGCCAGCTTCCGCGAGCGGTCCCGGATGTCGCCGACCGTCTTGAGCGAGGTGAAGACGGCGCCGTGGAAGGTGAACAGGGTGAGGGTGACGAGGCCGCCCAGGACCGAGTAGACGTTGAGCAGGTCGAGGAAGGTGCCGACGTACTCCTTGTGCTGGTCGATCTTGACGCCCCGCACGATGTTGGCGAAGGCCACGCCCCAGAGGAACGCGGGGATCAGCGAGGTCCAGAAGATCGCGTGTTCCCAGTTGGTCTGCCAGCGGTCCTCGGGGCGCTTGTGCCGGTACTCGAAGGCGACACCGCGAACGATCAGACAGACCAGGATGAGCAGCAGCGGTAGGTAGAAGCCGGAGAAGAGGGTGGCGTACCACTCGGGGAAGGCGGCGAAGGTCGCGCCGCCCGCAGTGAGCAGCCAGACCTCGTTGCCGTCCCAGACCGGCCCGATCGTGTTGATCAGGACCCGCCGCTCCTTGCGGTCGCGGGCGAGCACCTTGGTCAGTACGCCGACTCCGAAGTCGAAGCCCTCCAGGAAGAAGTAGCCGGTCCACAGAACGGCGATGAGCACGAACCAGACGTCGTGGAGTTGCATGGTGTGGTCTCCTCAGCCTCAGTAAGAGAAGGCCATCGGCCGGTCGGGGTTCTTGTCGTCTCCGCCGATCCTGGTGGGCGGGTTCAGGTCGGCCTCGGTGAGCTCGGGCGGGCCGGCCTTGACGTACTTGACGAGGAGCTTGACCTCGATGACGGCCAGCACCGCGTAGAGCAGCGTGAAGCCGATCATGGAGGTGAGGACCTCGGCCTGGGAGACGTGGGGCGAAACGGCGTCCCTCGTGCGCAGGACTCCGTAGACCACCCAGGGCTGGCGGCCCATCTCGGTGAAGATCCAGCCCCAGGAGCTGGCGATCAGCGGGAAGCCCATGGTCCAGAGGGCGACGATCCAGTACCAGTTGGTGAACCGCGGGCTCAGTGGCTTCGTGAACAGGACCAGGTGCGGAACCTCGTCCTCACCGGTGCGCAGCCCTGACGGCAGCATGAACCTCTTGCGGGTCAGCCAGAGCCCCAGCACTCCGATACCGACGGAGGCCATGCCGAAGCCGATCATCCAGCGGAAGCCCCAGTAGGCGACCGCGATGTTCGGCCGGTAGTCGCCGGGGCCGAACTGCTCCTGCTGGGCCTTGTTGACGTCGTTGATGCCCGGGACGAAGGAGGTGAAGTCGCCGTTGGCCAGGAAGGACAGCAGTCCAGGGATCTCAATGGCGACCTTGTTGTGGCCCTTGTCGACATCGCCGTAGGCGAAGACGGAGAAGGGTGCCGGCGCCTCGCCGTCCCAGAGCGCCTCGGCGGCGGCCATCTTCATGGGCTGCTGCTTGTACATCACCTTGCCGAGCAGGTCACCGCTGACGGCCGTGCCCATTCCGGCGATGATCAGGGTGATCAGGCCGAGCCGCAACGAGGTCCGCATCACGGGGATGTGCTTCTTGCGCGCCAGGTGGAAGGCGGCGATGCCGGCCATGAAGGCGCCGCCGACCAGGAAGGCGGCCGTGATGGTGTGGAAGAACTGGGTGAGCGCGGTGTTCTGGGTGAGCACGAGCCAGAAGTCCGTGAGCTCGGCCCGGCCTCGCTCCTCGTTGATGCGGTAGCCCACCGGGTGCTGCATCCAGGAATTGGCCGCCAGGATGAAGTAGGCGGACAGGACGGTACCGAGCGACACCATCCAGATGCAGGCCAGGTGGATCTTCTTCGGCAGCTTGTCCCAGCCGAAGATCCACAGCCCGATGAAGGTCGACTCGAAGAAGAAGGCGATCAGCGCCTCGAAGGCCAGCGGGGCTCCGAAGACGTCACCGACGAATCGCGAGTAGTCGGACCAGTTCATGCCGAACTGGAACTCCTGGACGATGCCGGTGACGACACCCATCGCGATATTGATCAAGAAAAGCTTTCCCCAGAACTTCGTGGCCCTGAGGTACTTCTCCTTCTCGCTGCGCACCCACGCGGTCTGCAGACCGGCCGTGAGCGCGGCGAGCGAGATCGTCAGCGGGACGAAGAGGAAGTGATAGACGGTGGTGATGCCGAACTGCCATCGCGCCAGTGTTTCTGGCGCTATCGCTACGTCCACGTCGTCGTCTCCTTCGGGTCGCCGTGGTCACTGCGGCGGCTTGCCTCTTGTGTCCCACACAATCCGGGAGGAAGCAGGACACGCTTGTGAACGCGTTCACATTCACAAGCATTATGTCGTACCGCGTAGGGATCTTTCGACCGGGGTCCCCCCTAGCCAACACATTCAACAGATTGTTGAATGCGGCTCATGCGCATACGAATCTCGTGGCCTGCGGGCCAGCTCACCGCGACCCTCGACGAGACCCCGACCAGCAAGGCGCTGGCCGAGGCCCTTCCGATCTCCGCCTCCGCGAACACCTGGGGCGAGGAGGTCTACTTCGATACCGGCGTCTCCGTGGCACTGGAACACGACGCCCAGCAGGTCGTCGCGCCCGGCACGGTCGCCTTCTGGACCGAGGGCGACGCGCTCGCGCTGCCCTACGGCCCGACGCCCATCTCGCGCGGCAGCGAGAGCCGCCTGGCGAGCCCCTGCAATGTGCTCGGCTCCTTCGACGGCGACGCCCGCCTGCTGTCCACCGTCCGCGACGGCGACCCGATCCGGGTGGAACTGGCATAGCCGCACCGGAGCGCGACGCGCCTCCCGGATGATCCGGAGCGCCGCACTCCGCACGACTCGGCCCCAGAGCCCTACAGCCCTACAGCCCCGAGAGCTTCTACAGCTCCTTGAAGAAGGCCTCCGCCGTGTGCAGGAAGAGGTCGTTCGCCTCGGTCTCACCGATCGTGACCCGCAGGCCCTCGCCCGCGAAGGGCCGGACCACCACACCGGCCTTTTCGCAGGCCGCCGCGAACTCGGCGGTCCGCTTCCCCAGCCGCATCCACACGAAGTTCGCGTGCGTCGGCGGGACCACGGTCCAGCCCTGCGCGACCAGGGTCTCGTACACGCGCTCCCGCTCGCACACCAGCGACCCGACCCGGCCCATCAGCTCGTCCTCGGCACGCAGCGAGGCGACCGCCGCGTCCTGGGCGAGCTGGCTGACGCCGAAGGGGACCGCCGTCTTGCGCAGCGCCGCCGCCACCGGCTCGTGTGCCACCGCGAAGCCCACCCGCAGGCCGGCGAGCCCGTACGCCTTGGAGAACGTACGCAGCACGGCGACGTTCGGGCGGCTGCGGTAGAGCTCGATGCCGTCCGGCACGTCCGTGTCGCGCACGAATTCGCGGTAGGCCTCGTCCAGGACCACCAGGATGTCCGTGGGCACCCGGTCCAGGAACCGCTCCAGCTCGGCGCGGTGCACGGCGGTACCGGTGGGGTTGTTCGGGTTGCAGACGAAGATCAGCCGGGTCCGTTCGGTGATCGCATCGGCCATCGCATCCAGGTCGTGCACGTCGTCGGCGGTCAGCGGGACCCGCACGGACGTCGCCCCCGAGATCTGCGTGATGATCGGGTACGCCTCGAAGGACCGCCAGGCGTAGATGACCTCGTCACCGGGCCCGGCCGTCGACTGGATCAGCGACTGGGCCACGCCCACCGAGCCGGTGCCGGTGGCGACGTGCTCGACCGGCACCCCGAACCGCTCGGCGATCTCGTTCACCAGGCCCGTGCAGGCCATGTCGGGGTAGCGGTTGAAATGCCCGGCCGCCGCGACCGCGCTCTCCAGCACCCCCGGCAACGGCGGATACGGGTTCTCGTTCGAGGACAGCTTGTAGGCGACGGGGCCGCCGGCAGCCGCGGGCTTGCCGGGCTTGTACGTCGGAATGCCATCCAGCTCGGCACGCAGCCTCGGGCTCTTCTCGCTCACCGCAGGTCCTCCTCGACCGTCCCGTACGACGTCGCCGTCGACTCAATACTGCTCACCTTATGAGGATTCCGCCCTGCGGAGAATGGGGGCGCCAGGAATGCGGGGGAGCGCGCGCATATATGCGCGCGCCGGTGGCCTGCGCCGTGGCGCGCGTCCCTCGTGCAGGTGAGTTGAGACCGGTTCGAGACCACACCGTTTTGGCATGCCCGGACCCGACGACAAGCGCCCTGACCGCTCTTATCGGCCAAATACCTTTGTTTCCAAGGTCATTGGGGGTGGCGAACCGTGCAGAATCGTGCCTGTCAACGCGTGCATATGCACCCGGACCACCCACCCCCCCGAGCCCTACTATCGGCTCGCCATGACAGCAGCAGGGAAGCATCAGGTGAGCCGGACCGAGACCACCCGGCGGGCCACCGGCCGACAGAGCCGGGCCGGCATCAGGGACGTCGCCGCCGCGGCGGGCGTCTCCATCACAACCGTCTCCGACGCGCTCAATGGCAAGGGACGGCTGCCGGACGCCACCCGCCGCCACGTTCGCGAAGTCGCCGATCGGCTGGGATACCGCCCGTCCGCCGCCGCCCGCACCCTCCGTACCGGCAAGTCGGGCCTCATCGGCCTGACCGTGACGACGTACGGGGATGAACCTTTCACCTTCACCGAATTCGCCTACTTCGCCGAGATGGCCAGGGCCGCCACCTCCGCCGCGCTAGCCCGCGGCTATGCCCTGGTCATCCTCCCCGCCACTTCCCGACACGACGTGTGGTCCAACGTGGCCCTCGACGGCACGGTCGTCATCGACCCTTCCGACCACGACCCCGTGGTCACCGAACTGGTCCGCCAGGGCCTGCCCGTGGTCTCCGACGGCCGCCCGGCCGGCTCCCTCCCCGTCACCGCCTGGGTCGACAACGACCACGAGGCGGCCGTACTCAACCTGCTCGACCACCTCGCCGCCGCCGGGGCCCGCCGGATCGGGCTGCTGACCGGCACCACCACCGACACCTACACCCGGCTCTCCACCACCGCCTACCTCAGCTGGTGCGAGCGCGTCGGCCAGGACCCGGTCTACGAGTCCTACCCCGCCCACGACCCGTGCGCCGGCGCCGTCGCCGCCGACCGGCTCCTCGCCCGCCCCGACCGGCCCGACGCCGTCTACGGACTCTTCGACCCCAACGGCACCGACCTGCTCGCCGCCGCCCGGCGCTACGGTCTGCGTGTCCCCGAAGACCTGCTGCTCGTGTGCTGCAGCGAGTCCACCGTGTACGCCACCACGGAACCGCCCATCACCACCCTCTCCCTCAAACCGCGCCGTATCGGCACCGCCGTCGTGCAGTTGCTCATCGACGCCATCGAAGGAGTGGACACCGGGCGCCCCGTCGAACAGGTCGTCCCGACCGAACTCATCATCCGCACCTCCTCGCAGCGCAGGCAGCCGCGTACGACCGTCAGCCCACCCCGCTCGCCGGCACAAGACTGACCGCCTCAGCACCCCAACGGACGGGCCGACGGCCCCTCCGAAGATTTCAGCAGCACCGATATCGGGAGAAAGCGGCAGGAAGGAACGGCTCCGGTCAGGATTCACCACCCCTGGTGCGTCACAGAGCGCGAGCCGCATTCCTATGATGGGCGCACGACATCACGGACCCTCCGCCCAGGAGGTCAGGAGGGTCCGCAGGTGTACGGCAGCGCGACGGTGGTGGAGGGGTCGATGACTCAGGGGGCAGGTCAGGGACCCGCGATGCGGACGGAGACACTGCGGGACTTCCGGGTTCCGGTCACCGAACCGGCCCCGCACGCCGTATCCACCGGACATCCCGGCGAGACTCCCGTCTACGGCGAGTACCCGGCGTACTACGACGACGGGGGACAGTCAGCGCCCCCGCGGCCCGGATACGCGCCGGCGACCGCCGCGGAGCCGAGCCCGGAGACCCTCGCGCAGCCGGACCCGCGGCCGGACCCGCGGCCGACGGCGCACCCTCTCACCGAGCCGGTGCGCGCCACGGGCCAGGAGCCCGAGCCGGACGTACCCGAGGGCTACACCCCGACCTACCGCGACCTGCCCGTCATCGGCCGCGGCGCACTCGGCGGCCCCGGCGACACCGTTCAGGTCCAGTACGTCCCTCAGGAGACCACGCCTGCCGGTCCCGGCCCGCTCTACGTCGTCGGTGACGTCCACGGCTACCTCGATGAACTCGTCACCGAACTCCACGCCCAAGGTCTGATCGACACCGATCGCCGCTGGTCCGCCGGAAACGCCCGGCTCTGGTTCCTCGGCGACTTCACCGACCGCGGCCCCGACGGCATCGGCGTCATCGACCTCGTCATGCGGCTGTCCGCCGAGGCCGCCGCCGCCGGCGGTTACTGCAAGGCCCTCATGGGCAACCACGAGCTGCTGCTCATCGGTGCCAAGCGATTCGGCGACACGCCCGTCGTCTCGGGCGCCGGCACGGCCACCTTCCAGGCCGCCTGGCTGCTCAACGGCGGCCAGCGCACCGACATGGACCGCTTGCAGGACGTACACCTGCAGTGGATGTCGCGTCTGGACGCGGCCGTCCTGGAGGAAGACCATCTGCTGCTGCACTCCGACACCACGGCCTACCTCGACTACGGCGACTCCATCGAGGACGTCAACGACACCATCCACGAGCTGCTCAACCGCAACGATGCCGACATCACCTGGGACCTCTTCCGCAAGTTCACCAAGCGGTTCGCCTTCCGTGACGAGGACACCGGACCGCAGGCCGTACGCGAACTGCTCGGCACCTACGGCGGCAGCCGCGTCGTACACGGGCACAGCCCGATCCCGTACCTGCTCGGCGAAGTGGGCACCGAGGACGGTGACGAGGCCCGCGGCCCGGAGGCCGTCGACGGCCCGCACGTGTACGCGGAAGGGCTCGCCATCGCGATGGACGGCGGAGTGACGATGGCCGGCAAGCTGCTCGTCGTACAACTTCCGCTGGCGGACTGAGGGTTCTCGCACCGGGGTATTTCCTGAAAGCCCCTGTCACCTTGTGGTGTGGGCGCTCTACCATCGCTCTATCCGTAGCAGGCTCTCCTCCGTTTGTGTCGGCGCCCGGGTCTACGCGGGCATACCGGCCTCTACGGAGCATCGGGGGATGCACATGACCAGCGCTCCGCACCTGCTGACCGAAGACCGGCCGGAGTTCGACCGGCTTCTCGACGAGGCGTTGCGCACCGCGCATGAACGGCCGGAGCTCGCCGCCCTCGGCGAACGGCTGAATGCCGAACAGTTGCGCACCATGGCCATGGGGGCCAGCGCGCTGCTCACGGCCGCCGCCGCCGCCGAGTACGGCCACTACGTGAAAGTCCGTGAGGAACGACGCGACGAGATCTTGTCGATGCCCGGGACGGCCGGGCGGGACGACGGCGGGCAGGGCGGCGAGGACGGCGCGGGCGTCAGCGCCGTGGTCGCGGTCCTCGCACCGGTGCTGGCGGGCACCGCCATGCTGATCTTCCTGCTCGTGGGCTACATGCTGAAGATGGTGGAGCCCGAACCCGCCTTCGCCGACACCATGCTGACGGCGGGTTGGCTCTTCGGGGCGCTCACGGTGGCCGCCCTGCTCTTCGCGGTGATCGGGCTGCTGGTCACGGCCGTCCGCAACAGCGCGACCGAGGTGGTGGCCGACGAGACCGAGGCGATACCCGACGAGGTCGCGCGGGCCAGGGAGGCGTGGCGCCATGCGCTCCTGGAGCGCGGCATCATGCCGTTCCTCCGGGACGCGCTGGCCGATCCGAGCGCGGGTCCCGGGCGCCACGTGCCCCACCGGAGCGGCGGCCGGATGCCCACCCTCGGCTACACCGCACCCGACTTCACCAGCCCGGGCACCCCGTCCCAAGGTCCCCGGTCCGGGTACACACCTCCGGACTTCACGAGCCCGGACTTCGGCGGCCCGGAACACCGGCCGGACTGAGGTCCGACCGGCGGCCCGGGCCGCAGTGAGCTACCTCGTGACTACTTCATGTCCTTGGCACTCTGGTTGGACCCGTTCGGTCCCGGGTCGACCAGGGTCCAGATCTCGGTGCAGACGAGGGTGTCGGTGCCCATGACGTTCTGCGGGTCGCAGGTGGTCTCGTAGAGGGCGCCCCCGGTCGTCAGGACCTCGATCGAGACGTTGTTCGCCTGGGCTGCGATGGAGATGGCGCAGGCACCGGCGGGGTACGTCGGGTCCTCGCTCGGGTTGGGCCCGTTGTTGTCCGTCAGGTCGTACCAGATGTAGTCGGACGGGCTGGGCGTGAGACTCCGGATGCCCGCGAACGCGGTGCCCCGGTCGAGTACCGCCTTGACTTCCTGGGAGGCGCTGGGGTTGTAGGCGTCGACGTCACTGCACGGACCGGCCGGGCCCTGGGGACCACGCGGCCCCCGCGGACCGCGCGGGCCGGTCTTGCACTTGTCGCCGCCGCCCTTCTTCGCTGCCTGGCCCTTCCCCTTGTTCGGCTGCTGCCCACGGCAGTCGTCCCCGGCGCTCGGCCCGGCCACCGCACCCGCGGCCGACGGAGCGGCGACCGCCGCAGGGGTCGCGATACCCGCCAGCACCAGCGCCATCGAGGCAAGGGCGCCTCCGGCCAGCGAGACTGCCCGTCGGGGCTGCGGCCCCACGATCGATCGGGCCCTGTTCTTAGAACTCATGTACTACTCCTTGCACACGCCGGGATCGAATGGTTCTCCGGAGCTCGGACATGGGGCCGGGCTCCGGGGGTCATCCTCAAGAGCCCGGACTCGCAGACGGCTCCGGCGCGCCCGTCTGTCAGCAGAACGGCGCAGCGTCAGGCCGCCACATGGCTCCCTGCATGAGGACCACTCGGGTCGGGGCGGCGCGGTACCGCATCAAGCGCCGGGCCCGACCTGCGTCTAGATGGGGCCTCTCACCGGCCGCACACCGGTCGGGAGCACTCGGGCTCGGCGACCATGTTTCACGTGAAACATCCGGCCCTCTTCCACGTGAGACATCCGCCCCTGTCTCGCATGAGAGGTCCGAGCCCGCCCCCGGCCGCTGACAGCCCCTTAGCCGGCAGACCGCTCCCCCAGCGGCCGCCGCCGTTTGCGCGGCATCGGCCAGGGCCACACTCGAGCGCAAGCATGAAAACGGTCGCCGCTCTCCGGCCCGTCGGGCCGGAGAGCGGCGACCTCGGTCAGCGCGATCGATGCGTCGCCGCGGTCCCGCGCGGTCGAGGCGTCGAGCGGTCGACGCGTCAGTCGGCCAGCGGGAGGTACACGCGGTTGCCCGAAGCCGCGAACTCCGCGGACTTCTCCGCCATGCCCGCCTGGATCTCGTCGGCCTTCAGATCCCCGCCGTGCTGACGGCGGATGTCCTGCGAGATCTTCATCGAGCAGAACTTCGGACCGCACATGGAGCAGAAGTGCGCCGTCTTGGCCGGCTCGGCCGGGAGGGTCTCGTCGTGGAACTCACGGGCCGTGACCGGGTCGAGAGCCAGGTTGAACTGGTCCTCCCAACGGAACTCGAACCGCGCGTCCGACAGCGCGTCGTCCCACTCCTGGGCACCGGGGTGCCCCTTGGCCAGGTCTGCGGCGTGCGCGGCGATCTTGTACGTGATGACACCGGTCTTCACGTCGTCACGGTTGGGCAGGCCCAGGTGCTCCTTGGGCGTGACGTAGCAGAGCATCGCGGTGCCCCACCAGGCGATCATCGCGGCGCCGATGCCCGACGTGATGTGGTCGTAGGCGGGCGCGACGTCCGTGGTCAGCGGGCCGAGCGTGTAGAACGGCGCCTCTTCGCAGATCTCCTGCTGAAGGTCGATGTTCTCCTTGATCTTGTGCATCGGGACGTGGCCCGGGCCCTCGATCATCGTCTGGACGTTGTGCCGCTTGGCGATCGTGTTCAGCTCGCCCAGCGTCTTCAGCTCCGCGAACTGCGCCGCGTCGTTGGCGTCCGCGATGGAACCGGGACGCAGGCCGTCACCCAGCGAGTACGTCACGTCGTACGTCGCGAGGATGTCGCAGAGCTCCTCGAAGTTCGTGTAGAGGAAGTTCTCCTTGTGGTGCGCCAGGCACCACGCGGCCATGATCGAGCCGCCACGCGAAACGATGCCGGTCTTGCGGCGGGCGGTCAGCGGCACGTACGGCAGCAGCACGCCGGCGTGGACCGTCATGTAGTCGACGCCCTGCTCCGCCTGCTCGATGACCGTGTCCTTGTAGATCTCCCAGGTCAGGTCCTCGGCACGGCCGTCGACCTTCTCCAATGCCTGGTAGAGCGGCACGGTGCCGATCGGGACGGGGGAGTTGCGCAGCACCCACTCGCGCGTGGTGTGGATGTTGCGACCCGTCGAGAGGTCCATGACCGTGTCGGCGCCCCACTTGGTCGCCCAGGTCATCTTGTCGACTTCCTCCTCGATGGAGGAGGTGACCGCGGAGTTGCCGATATTGGCGTTGACCTTCACCAGGAACCGCTTGCCGATGATCATCGGCTCGATCTCCGGGTGGTTCACGTTCGCCGGCAGCACCGCGCGACCGGCCGCGATCTCTTCGCGGACGACCTCGGGGGAGACGTTCTCGCGGATCGCGACGTACTCCATTTCCGGGGTGATCTCGCCCCGTCGGGCGTACGCGAGCTGCGTGACGGCGACGCCGCCACGGCCCCGGCGGGGCTGCCGCGGGCGGCCCGGGAACACGGCGTCGAGGTTCTTCAGGCCACCCCGAGGCGAGGTGTGCTTGATGCCGTCGTCCTCGGGGCGCACGGGACGGCCCGCGTACTCCTCGGTGTCACCGCGGCCGATGATCCAGTTCTCACGCAGCGGCTGCAGGCCGCGGCGCACGTCGGTCTCGATCTGCGGGTCGGTGTACGGCCCGGACGTGTCGTACAGCGTCACGTCCTTGCCATTGGTGAGGTGGACCTGGCGGACCGGCACCCGGATGTCGGGGCGGGAGCCCGCCACGTACCCCTTGTGCCAGCCCGGCTGGCGCTCGGTCTGGCCGTCGGCGTCCTGGCTGACGGCAGGCGTGCGTGCGTCCTGAATGGTCATGAGACCTGATCTCCCTACGCCGGCATTACCCGGTAACAGGTTCGGCGGTCGACGCAGCCTCTTCCCGTACGCATTTCTGTCGTGCGTACGGTGATCAGCGCCCTCTCAGCCCGGTGCTCCGAGCTCCCGCGTTGTGCAAAGGTGCCCCCACGCTAGCGTCATCTGTGGCGTGCTGAACAGTGGGCCCCCTCATCTCTTGCGATGATCGGCCGGTGACGTCCTCGCCGCAGCCCCCCAACGAGCCCACTGAGCCCACTGGCCACACCGGCCACGAACACTCAGGCCCCGGGCATGCCCCAGGCCATTCCCACAGCCACAGCCACGGCCCGGCGGCCCCCGTCTCCAAGCACCTGCGCAAGGTCATCGCGGCCGTACTGATCCCCTTCGCCACCGCCGTCGTCATCGGCATGGCGGTGCTCTGGCCGGGCGGTACCCCCGACCACGACCGCACGGGCGTGGGCTTCGACCGACAGACCCAGCAGGGCAAGGTCGTCTCGCTCGTGCAGGTCGACTGCAAATCCGTGAACGCCTCGCAGGTACCGCCCACCGGGGACACCACCACCCCCGAGGGCCGCGAGGCCCAGGCCGCGCAGACCGGCGAGTGCAAGAAGGCCACCGTCGCGGTCGGCACCGGACCGGACAAGGGCCGCACCTTCGTCGAGATCGTCCAGCCGGGCGCGCCACGGCAATTGGAGAACGGCCAGGAGGTGGTGGTCGCGTACGCGCCGGACGCGCCCCGTGATCTCCAGTACTCCGTGATCGACGTGAACCGCAAGTTCCCGATGGCCCTGCTGGCCGGCATCTTCGCCGTGGCGGTCGTCCTCGTCGGCCGCATGCGCGGACTGTTCGCACTGATCGCGCTCGTCGTCAGTTTCGGCGTGCTGACGCTCTTCATCCTCCCGGCCATCCTGCAGGGTTCCAACCCGCTGGTCGTCGCGGTCGTCGGGGCCAGCGCCATCATGCTCATCGCGCTGTACATGTGCCACGGCCTGACCGCCCGTACCTCGGTGGCCGTACTCGGCACACTCATCTCACTGCTGCTGATCGGGCTGCTGGGTTCGCTGTTCATCGACTGGGCCTTCCTCAGCGGCAACACCGACGACAACACCGGGCTGATCCACGGGCTCTACCCGGACATCGACATGAGCGGTTTGCTGCTCGCGGGCGTGATCATCGGATCGCTGGGCGTCCTCGACGATGTGACGGTCACCCAGACCTCGGCGGTGTGGGAACTCCACCAGGCGGACCCGTCGATGGGACCTCGGGCCCTGTACCGGGCGGCGATCCGGATCGGCCGGGACCACATCGCGTCAGTGGTCAACACCCTGGTGCTCGCCTACGCGGGCGCCGCGCTGCCCCTGCTGCTGCTGTTCTCGATCGCGAACAGCAGCATGGGTTCGGTGGCCAACAGCGAGCTGGTCGCCGAGGAGATCGTACGGACCCTCGTGGGCTCCATCGGGCTCGTGGCCTCGGTCCCGGTGACGACGGCGCTGGCGGCTCTGGTGGTTTCCGCCGATCGGCCGGGATCCCCGGTCGGCGCACCGGCCTCGGGGCCGGTCCGCGGCGGCCGGGGCCGGCGGCGCAAGCGCTGAAGGGCGTGCTTCAAGGGAGCGGGAGGCAGGCGCCGGTGGCCGGTTCGGGCGCGGTGCCGGTCTGAGGGGGTGCCGAACGCGGCGCTCAGCGTATCGGCGCGCTCCGTCGGGTCTGCCGATCGTCAGAGGCCATCGTCCGGTCGATGGCGGTACTAGCCGGCGTTCTGCTCGTTCTGCCGCGATTCGGCCAGGATCTTGCCGAGTGCCTCGTCGAGGTTCTCCTCGAAGTCGCCCAGGTTCCGCTCCTGACCGAGCGGAACCAGGCGGTCGGTGCGGTCGAGGAACGCCACGAGCGGCGCCGCGCCGGCACGGAACAGGGCCCGGTCGCCGCCGACCTGTAGCCGGATGTGGACATCCGACAGTTCCTCGGGATGGGTGGGGGCGATGTGCACGTCGCCGTCACCGCACGGCTTGTTGATGCCGTCCAGGAGGAGCTCCCGGCCGAACGTCCAGGTGACGGGCGCGTCTCCCGGAAGGTGGAAGGTCAGGCGGACTGCGTAGGGATCCGGAGCGTCGTAACGGAGTTCCACCGGGATCCGGAACGAGAGCTCCTCGGAAACGAGGAAGCTCATCATGACCTCTGCCTGTACCGACTCGCGCATTGACTACCCCGCTGTAGTGGAAGTGGCCAGGAATGATCCCCCAGGGCCCTCTTGACAAGAGTGGTGGAAGCGCTAGCAGATCACAAGGAGTGAGTTTTCAGATACTGATAGAGAACGAGAGGGTGCCCAACAGCGCGCCTACTTCACTCCGCAGCCGACCAACCACATGGGGCAATCGGTTTTCCTGGTGCAGAGGGAGAGAAAGCGCCATGGTCGCGGCGACGTCACCCAGTGTGATCGGGATCGCCGCGCACACCGTTCCCAGGGCATACTCCTGCCGCTCGATAACAGGCTGCATCCGGCCGAGTGAGCCGATCCGCTGCTCCAGGGAGCGCAGATCCGGCACGGTGTAAGGAGTGATCGCCACGACCGGATGCCGGTCGTAGTAGTCCTTGCGCGTCTTCTCGTCGAGCTGGCCGAGCAGGCACTGGCCGATGGCGTGTGCATGGCCGGTCTCACGGAAGTCGGCCCACTCCTGGCAGGCCGGGCTGGCCGTGGTGTCCGAGACACCGACTACCGCGATTTCACCCTCGCGGTAGACCGCGAAGTAGACGGGGGCCTCGACCGCGTCGCGGACGTGCGAGAGCGAGTCGAGGATCATGCTGCGACGTTTCTGCTGGAGTCCGCCGCCGACGAGCCGTCCAGCGGCCTCGCCCAGTACGAAGACTCCCCTCTCCCGGCGCAGGTAGCCCTCATGTGCCAGGGTGCGCAGCAGGTGGTACGCGGTGGGAAGCGGGACCCCTGCCTCACGCGCCAGTTGTTTCGCCGGGGCTCCCTCGCTATGGGAGCCCACCGCTTCGAGGAGCCTCAACGCCCTCTGTACCGAACCGATCAGAGTCGGCACACCGGCATTGTGAACCGAAGACAAAGCTCACCCCCAGGCGTGGCGGCGAGCCCGTGGGGAGGCCCGCCCTGCGGGGGCCGCCCCCGCGCATGCCGTGGCTCCTGGGGGTCGTACTCTGCGACTGCTCGATGTAACCGCAGGTCAGAGCGGTAGTACCAGCTTACGGTGCCCAGGGAACGGCGCAGATTGCCACTCTATCCACCGGTTCCCGTGGTGTGGGCGGTTTCGTACGTCATGTTCCCTCGCCTGGGCCAACGCGGAGCCTGTGGCCCCATGCGGGGGCCTCCTCCGAGGGCTGCCTACCACCCCTCGGAGGAGGACTTCGAACCGCCGCTGACCTTCTTCACGAGGAAGATCAGGCCGCCGACCAGGGCGACGAAGAGGAGCAGCTTGAAGACGAACCCGATGAGCGCGCCCAGGATGCTGGTGATCACCCCGCCGAAGACGAACAGCGCGAGCAGCGGAACGGCGACCCACTTGACCCACCAGGGCATGCCAGCGAATATCTGTCGGATCCCGTCCATGTCCTCAACCTCTTCCTCGTCCGTGACTTCCTGCTCTCGATGCTAGGAGGCCACGGCCCCGGGCGGGGACCCGCGAGCCCCCGGAGTCCCCTGATCCACCCCCTAGGGGGCAGACCCCGCTCAGCCCTCCGGCGGGGAGAACACCACCATCACCCTCAGGTCCTCCGCGATGTGGTGGAACTTGTGCGGCACGCCCGCCGGGACGTAGACCACGCTGCCGCGCGCCACCGTCGTCGTCTCCTCCCCGACCGTGATCGAGGCCCGGCCGCTCACGACGAAGTACACCTCGTCCTGGCCGTGCGGCTGTTGCGGGTCGCTCTGCCCGGCGTCGAGCGCGTACAGCCCGACCGACATGTTCCGTTCGCGCAGGAACTGCAGATAGGCGCCGTCATTGGCGACGCGCTCCGCTTCGAGCTCGTCCAGCCGGAAGGCCTTCATCGTCGTTGTGCCCCTCGTACTCGGTCTTCGTCGTGGCATCCGCGGATCTGCCGATGTCCCACGGGGATCTTCTCTGCCACGATCAGACACATGACGAATTTCGTAGTCAAGACGCTCGCCAACGCCGCAGCCCTGGCCGTCGCCATCTGGCTGCTCGCCGGCATCACCCTCGACGACGGCAGCAGCATGGGCCGCCGGACCCTCACCCTGGTCCTGGTCGCGCTGGTCTTCGGGCTGGTCAACTTCATCGTCAAGCCCGTGGTGAAGCTGTTCTCGCTGCCGCTGTTCATCGTCACACTCGGCCTGTTCACCCTCGTCGTGAACGCCCTGATGCTGCTCCTGACCTCCTGGCTGGCCAAGCAGCTCGACCTCAGCTTCCACGTCGACGGATTCTGGACCGCGGTCGTCGGCGGCCTGATCATCTCCATCGTCTCCTGGGCCGTGAACATGGTCCTGCCCGACAAGAACTGAACGGCCCGCCCATGTACCGCGTGTGCTTCGTCCGCACGGGCAACATCTGCCGCTCTCCCATGGCCGAGTCCGTCTTCCGCGCCCGGGTGGCCGAGGCCGGTCTCGCCGGCCTGATCGCCGTGGACAGCGCCGGCCCGCCCGACGCCGTACGCGAGGCTGTGAAGGAGCACACCGCGTGAACGACCACGACCACGAACGCCATCACGACGGCCCGGGCCACGGAGCAGCGGGAGCGGCCGGCCCGGGCGGGCTTGGCCGGCTCGGAGACGGAACCCTGGCCGTCCGCGCCGGGCTGCCCGAGCCCGTCAAGAACGAACCGCCCCTGCCCGGACCCGTCTTCGCAGCCCACTTCCACCTCCCCGGTGACGTCGAAGGCCCGTACACCTACGGGCGCGACACCAACCCCACCTGGACCCTGCTCGAAAAGGCCATCGGGGAACTGGAAGCCCCCGGCCAGGACGTACATACGATCGTCTTCGCCTCCGGCATGGCCGCGATCTCCGCCGTCCTCCTCTCCCACGCGCGCACCGGTGACACCGTCGCCCTGCCCGACGACGGCTACCAGGCACTGCCTCTGCTGCGGGAGCAGCTGGGGGCGTACGGAATCCGTGTACCCACCGCTCCGACACGCGACGACGCCCAGCTCGCGGTGGTTGAAGGGGCCCGGATCCTGTGGATCGAGACCCCCTCGAACCCGGGGCTCGACGTGTGCGACATACGACGCCTCGTGGACGCCGCGCACGCCGGCGGCACGCTGGTCGCCGTCGACAACACCCTGGCCACACCGCTCGGCCAGCGGCCCCTGGAACTCGGCGCTGACTTCTCCGTCGCCAGCGGCACCAAGGGCCTGACCGGCCACGGCGACCTGCTGCTCGGCTACGTCGTCTGCCGCGACCCGGAGCTCGCCGCCCGCGTCCGCCGGTGGCGCAAGATCGTCGGCGCGATCCCGGGGCCGATGGAAGCCTGGCTCGCCCACCGCTCCCTGGCCACCATCCAGCTGCGCGCCCAGCGCCAGTGGGCCAACGCGCTGGCCGTCGCCGAGACGCTGGCCGACCGCGCCGACGTCAGCGGGGTGCGCTATCCGGGCCTGCCCGCGGACCCGTCCCACGAGACGGCCCGCCGCCAGATGCGGGGCTTCGGGTCGGTGGTCTCCTTCACCCTGCCCGACCGCGCGCATGCGGAACGCTTCATGACCGCCCTGCGCCTGGTCGAGGACGCCACCAGCTTCGGCGGAGTACGGTCCACCGCCGAGCGGCGGGGACGGTGGGGCGGCGACGCCGTGCCGGAGGGATTCATCCGCTTCTCGGCCGGGGCCGAGGACACCGAAGACCTGGTCGCGGACGTCCTGCGGGCCCTTGAATCCGCAGCCGGCGCCAGCTGAACAGACCGGGCAAAGGCGGTCCGAGCCTCCCCCCTGGTGGCTGGGACCGCCGCTCCCGGCCGTCGGCCGCGACAGCCGGCCCATGCGGGCCGCGTCGCGCCCGCCGTGGTCACTTCCGACCTGCGGGCCGCTGCGCACTGGTGAGCCCACCCATTCGCGGGCCGCGGAGCGTTTCAGAAGCGGAGTCGTGGGCCACTCTTCCCCCATGACCGAACGTCCAGTGGTCAAACGCACCGCCCGCGCGATCCTGCTCGACGGTGACGACCTGATCCTCATCAAGCGCACCAAGCCCGGCGTGGATCCCTACTGGCTGACGCCCGGAGGGGGTGTGGAACCCACGGACGCCACCGTGGTCGACGCCCTCCACCGAGAAGTCCACGAAGAACTCGGCGCGAAGATCACCGATGTGGTGCCCTGCTTCGTCGACACCGTCGAGCACATCGCCGACGGAGGCGTGACCGGCGTGAAGGTGCAGCACTTCTTCGTCTGCCACCTCGAATCGATGGACCCCAGCCAGCGGCACGGCCCGGAGATCGATGAGCCCCAGGGGGAGTACGAGATCGTCCGCGTGCCCTTCAGCCGGGTCGGCATCGCCGCCGTCCACCTCGTTCCGCTGTCCCTGCGGCACTACCTCGACGGCAACATCGAGGGCGTCCGTGCCATGCACGCTCCCGACCTGGGGTGACGGCCCTGGGCCCAGCCGCCGCACACCTGGGCCGGCCATGCCCTCACGCCGGAGACGGGTGGTCGCCCCGCCGGTCTCAGACGGCGATGCCCGCCAGCTCCTCCACGGCGTCGTAGCGGATCCTGTCGCCGGGAATGCCGATCCGTTTGAGCTCGTCCACACCGCTGCGGATCATGGCGGCCGGACCCGATACGAACGCGTCGTACGAACTCCACGGCCCGTGTTCACCGACCGCTTGCGGCAGTTGACCGGCCAGTCCGTCGCCGACCACCGGGCGCACCGACAGCCACGGATACGAGCGCTGCAACCCCAGCAGCGTGTCCTTGTCGTACAGGTCGTTGTCACTGCGCGCCCCGAAGAAGACCTCCATGGGGCGCCGTTCACCATGACCGGCCACATCCTCGATCAGGGCCTTGATCGGGGCGATCCCGGTGCCGCCGCCCAGGCAGAGCATCCCGTTGTCCGTGGTGTGGTCCACCACCATCGACCCCGCGGGCGGGCCGAGGCGCAGCACGTCCCCCGGCCGGGCGTGGCGTACCAGTGCGTTGGAGACCCAGCCGGCCGGGACGGCCTTGACGTGGAAGGACAGCAGTCCGTCGGCGCGCGGCGCCGAGGCGAAGGAGTAGTGCCGCCACACCCGAGGCCACCAGGGGGTCTCCAGGCTCGTGTACTGGCCCGCGAGGAAGGCATAGGGCTGGTCGGGGCGGACCGTCAGTACCGCGATGTCAGGGGTGCGCAGGTCGTGGGAGACCACTTCCGCGTGCCACCAGGCCGGGGCCTTCACCTCGTCCTCGGCAGCCGCATCGATCATGATCTGGGAAATCGCGGTGTACGCCCGTACCCAAGCGGCCTCCGTCTCCGTGCCCCAAGTGCCGTGCGCGTACCGGGCCAGCGCTCCGAGCAGGGCCTCACCCACCACCGGGTAGTGCCCCGCCATGGTCCCGTACTTGCGGTGCCCGGTGCCCAGCCGACGCAGGTAGGGGGTGAGTACTTCCGGATCGTCGATGTGCTCGGCGGCAGTCAGCAGCGCCTTGAGCAGCCGGTCGCGCTGTGCGTCCATGGCGGCGGGGAACATGCCCCGCAGATCCGGGTGCCTGGTGAACACCAGCGCGTAGAAGTACGAGGTCACCTTGTCGGCGACGGGTGCGATCTCCGCAAGGGTCCGGCGGATGAGCACGGCATCCGGGGAGGGCTCGGTCGCACCGCCCCCGGAGGGTATCCGGGCCGGTCTGGTGGGCGGAGCGTCCATGTGGTGCCTCGCTTCGAACATCTGGGTCGGTCTGCACACGCCACGGTCTTCGAATCCGTGGTTCCGGGCTACACAGCGTGCCAGCCTGCCCAGAGAGCTGTGGGGAAAACCGGGAAGCCCGCGTTTGGGACCCGGTTTCCTCTTAAGATGCCTGAACTCCCCCTGCCGGGCCTACGAGCTGGTATGCCTCCCGCAGGTCCCGGCCCTCGTAGACATGTGTCGCCCGCTTCGCGAGATACGGCCGGGCGTTGACCGCCACCGACACGGGCACGGCCTCGAAGAGTACCGAGTCGGTCATCGAGTCCCCGTACGCGACGCAGTCGCCCCGGGCCACCCCGAACTCCGCGCACAGCCGGTCGGCCACCGTCACCTTGGCCTCGGGCGTCAGGATCCCGCCCACCTCCACGGCCCGTGTGAACGGCACCTCCGGAAAGACCGACCCGTGGGCGGCATGCGCCCCCCACTCCAGGAGCAGCTCCACGAAGAACGACGGCGACAACGAGATCACCGCACAGTAGTCCCCGCGCTCGCGGATCTCCTGCCACACCTCACGAATACCCGTCAGCCACGGGGACCCGTCGAACGCCGCCCGGACGTGCGCGGGCGTCAGCTCCGCCCATAGCGCGTGCGCGGCCACCGAAAACTGCTGCGGCCCGATTTCCCTCGCGCCGAAGGCCCGCTCCAGCTCGGCGATCTCCGCGCTGAGCCCGAGCTGGCGCGAGATCTCGACCGGCGCGGCCGAGCCGTACATGAGCGTTCCGTCCAGGTCGAAGAGGTGCAGGAGGGTCATAACCGTCGAGGCTAGCCCGCCCGCTTCGCCCCAAGCGGCTTGTTTCACGTGAAACATCGGCCCGGTTCCACGGATCACTTCAGATGTTTCACGTGAAACAGGGAGGCTCCAGAGGAGCTGCGCGATGTTTCACGTGAAACATCGGCCGCCAAATCCTCTGGACGGCCCCCGGCCAGTGATCCAGTCTGATCCGGTGACACCACCACACTTCACCGAACTTCCGGTCCGCGCACTGACCATGGACGACCTCCACCGCTGCGCCGATCTGTCCGAAGACCGCGGCTGGCCTCGCGAGAACCACAAATGGGGACTGCTCCTCGCAGCCGGAAACGGCTACGGCATCGACGCCCCCGACGGACAGGGCCTCGCCGCGGTCTGCGTGGTGACCCGCTACGGCCACACCCACACCGAACCGGAGCTCGCCGCCATCGGGATGGTCCTCGTCGCCGACCGCTATGCCCGCCAGGGCCTGGGCCGCCGCCTGATGACCCACATCTGTGACGACGTCCTCAAGGGCATCTCCCTCACCCTGCACGCCACCCCCTACGGCCGCCCCCTCTACGAGTCACTGGGCTTCGAGACCACAGGCCGCGCCGAAATGCTCAAGGGCGCCTTCTTCCCCGACCCCAGCGCCACTGCCGTCAGCGAGTCCGTGCGCGTTCGGCCGGCCATCGCCGCGGACCTCCCGCGGATCCTCAGCCTGGACACCGAGGTCTTCGGCGCCGATCGAACCCACATGATCACGCGGCTTCCCGCTTTCGCGGACCGGCTGATCGTCGCCGAGGACGGTGACGGCGACATCGTCGGCTACGCCGCCCTCTGGCCCAACATGGAGACCCACGTCATCGGCCCGCTGATCGCCCGCGACACCGTCGGCGCCCAGACGCTCGTCACCGCCCTCGCCGCCACCACCGAGCGCCCGCTGCGCACCGATGTCGACGTACGCCACGAGGAACTCATCGCCTGGCTCAAGGACCGCGGCCTGGCCTCCGTGGCGTTCAACGCCGTCATGACCCGCGACATCCCCGGTCTGCCCGGTGACTGGACCCGGCGCTGGGCACCACTGACCGTGGCAGCGGGCTGAGAAAGAGATCACCCACCATGACCGATACCGCCCAGCCCGCCATCCGCCCTGCCACCGAGGCCGACCTCCCCGCGATCGTCGCCATGCTCGCCGACGACCCCCTCGGCGCGACCCGCGAATCCCCGGATGACCTCACCCCGTACCTCGCGGCCCTTCAGCGCCTGACCGACGATCCGAATCAGCACCTGGTCGTCGCGGTCCGCGCGGACCGGGTCGTGGGCACCCTCCAGCTCACGATCATCCCCGGACTCTCCCGCATGGGGGCCACCCGCTCCCTCATCGAAGGCGTCCGGGTCCACGCCGACGAACGCGGAAGCGGTCTGGGCACCCGGTTCATCGAATGGGCGATCGAGCAGTCCCGTCTCCAGGACTGCCGGCTCGTCCAGCTCACGTCCGACGTGACCCGGACCGACGCGCACCGCTTCTACGAGCGGCTCGGCTTCACCGCCTCCCACGTCGGGTTCAAGCTGCAGCTCTGACCGGCCCCCGCGGCCGGGCCGCTGTGTCAGCGGTCCGGCCTACGATCGGGAGATGAGATCCAGCCTCAGCACCCGCCTGCCTCTCATCACCGCCGTGGAACGCCGGCACCGGCTCGGGCGGCGACACCGCCTGGCCCCCTCGGCCCACGCCGCCACCGTGCCGGAGGCGGCGGACTCCGTCGTCGCCCTGCACGCCACCGACGCCGCGACGATCTTCCTCTCCGTCCGCGCCCGGCTCGCCGAAGGCGGCCCCGACGTCATCGAGCGGTCCCTCTACGAGGACGTCAGCCTCGTGCGGCTGCTCAGCATGCGCAACACGCTCTTCGCCGTCTCCACCGAACTCGCCCCCCATGTCGACGCCTCCACCGCCCGGGGCATCGCCGTCAAGGAGCGCCGCAGCCTCCTCAAGCACCTGGAGGAAGACGGCCAGGGCCTCGATGCCGCCTGGCTGGCTGAGGCCGAGACCGCCACGCTGCATGCCCTCGACACCCTCGGCCCCTGCACCGGCAGCCAGCTGTCCGCCGCCGTACCGGCCCTGCGCCAGAAGATCACCGTCGGCCGGGGCAAGAAGTACGAGACACAGACCGGCGTCGCCACACGGGTCATCCGCCTCCTGGCCGCCGACGGCCGGATCCGCCGCGACCGCCCGCGCGGCTCATGGATCTCCAGCCAGTACCGCTGGGTCCACACCGAACCCTGGCCCGCCGTACCCGCCGCCGAGGCCCGCGCCGAGATCGCCCGCCGCTGGCTCCACGCCTACGGACCGGCCACCGAGGCCGACCTCAAGTGGTGGACCGGCTGGACCCTCACCGACGTACGCAAGGCCCTCGCCGCCGCGGGTCCCGACCAAGTCCGCCTCGAGGACGACACCACCGCCCTCGTCAGCCCCGGCGACACCGCGCCCGAACCGGCCCCGGAGCCCTGGGCCGCCCTACTGCCCGGCCTCGACCCCAGCGGCATGGGCTGGGCGGACCGCGGCTTCCACCTCGACCCGGCCCACCGGCCCGCGCTCTTCGACTACGCCGGCAACATCGGCCCCACCGTGTGGTGGAACGGTGAGATCGTCGGCGGCTGGGCCCAGCGCGCCGACGGCGAGATCGTCTGGCGGCTGCTGGGCAGCCCCGGCCGCGACGCCGAGAAGGCGATCACCGCCGAGGCCGCCCGCCTCGCCGACTGGGTGTGCGACGCCCGCATCACCCCGCGCTTCCGCACCCCCCTGGAGCGCGAACTCGTCGCCTGAGCGCAGCAGCTACCCGACGCCCCGCCAGCCCTGCGGGTCCACCCCGCCGGGCACCGGGGCCCCGGCCTCGTACGGCTCGCGTGTGAACACGAAGGAGCCCAGGTCGAGGTGGCTCACCGAGCCGTCCGCACGGCGCACGGCCCGCAGCGTCTCACCGGCGTAGTAGCCGGACAGGCCCGTCCAGTTGCCCTCGCCGTCCGCCGCGAATGCGGCACCGCGCCCCGTCACGCCGAGCGGCCCCAGCTCCAGCAGCCCGTCCGCCGTCAGCCGCACCGCATACGGCCCCGTGCCCCAGTACCAGGGACCGCACAGCTCCAGCGCCACCGGATCGGCCTCCTGGAACGGCCGCCACGGCTCCGGGAACTTCGGCTCGGCCTCCGCCACGATCGCCACCAGATCCGCCGCGACCGCCGCGGAGGGCAGTCCGGACGTGCAGTTCGCCAGAACCACCGCCGTCAGGTCGTCCGCCTCGCTCAGCCACAGCCCCGCGAGGAAACCCGGCAACGAGCCGCTGTGCCCCACCAGTCGGCGCCCGTCATGGGCCATCAGCTGCATCCCGAGTCCGTACCCGAACTCGGCGAAGCCCGGCTCCGGGGGCGCGGCCGACGTACGCATCTCCCTCACCGTCCGCGCGCTCAGCACCCGCTCGTCGCCGCGCAGCAGGAACTCCCCGAACCGCGCCAAGTCCCTGGTGGTGGACCACAGCTGACCGGCCGGAGCCATAAGCCCCAGATCCTCCAGCGGCTCCGGCATCATGACGTCCGCCCAGGGATGCACCGCCCAGCCGCCCGCATGCGGGGCCTGCGGCAGCCCGCTCGTACGGTCCAGCCCGAGCGGTACCAGTACCTCGCCGCGCAGCACCGCCTCCCACGGCCTCCCCCGCAGCGCCTCGACGAGCGAACCCAGCAGGGTGTAACCCGGGTTGGAGTAATGGTGCCTGCTGCCCGGCGGGTGCCGGAACGGCTCCTCGCCCAGCACGTCGGCGAGCTTCGGCCGCAGGGAGGCGGGGGTGCGTTCCCACCACTCGCCGGGGGTCTCCGCGGCCAGCCCGCCTGTGTGAGCCAGCAGCTGTCCGATGGTCACCTCACCGGCGCCAGACCCCGGCAGATGCTTGTCCAGCGGATCCGCCAGGTCCAACAGCCCTTCGTCCCGCAGCCGCATGACGAGAACGGCGGTGAAGGTCTTGGTGATCGAGCCGATCCGGTACTGCACGTTCCCGTCGCGCCCATGGCCCGCGACCGAGGTACGAGAGCCTTCCCACACGATCGATCCGCCCCGCGCGACGGCCGCCACCACCGAAGGCGCCCTGCCTTCGCTCTGCGCGACGGCCAGCCGGTGCCTCAAAGCCCTGCGGGTCGCAGGGAGAAGTTCCAGGTCCTCAGAGAGCTCGTCCATGGCCTGTAGGTTCTCACTTTCGGTGTCATGCGCCGACGCTGTGACTTGGACGTTCCCCTTCAGTCTCACGACGTGTCGGCCGGCGGCTGTCTCAGATCGGTGTCATTTCCTCAGACTGTCCAGCAGGCTGCACCGCTGCCCAGGGGCCTCACGAACATGCATCAGCAGCCATCCGTTCCACCCATTCACGCTGGGTCACTGCTCGCTCGATGCGGCTGACGATGTCCTTCTTGGACGCCGTGTCCAAGGTCTCCGGAAGTTTGTCGAAGGTGTCGGGAAGGACATCGAGCAGACCCCAGATCTGTTCGCCGGTCCTGACTGCCAGCAGCTGCTGGCACCTCCATTGCAGCGGCACCTCGGGACGGTGCGTAAGCCGCTGCACGAGCGTAGGGAACAGGTAGTGCGTCGCCTCTGCGGCAAGGTGTTCTTGGAGCCAGTCGACCGGGAGGCGCTGGCTGAAGCCGTGCATGGCGGCCTCTTGGGCCAGGTCCAGGAGCTGAGCGGTGTCGACGGCTCGGACAGTGTGAGGAAGGGTCGGAGTCATGTCGAGATGATGCCAAGAAGCCTCCGCGGGGCCGAGAGGTCAGCTGGGCCGGGATGCGATCTGCCGACGGGCAAGGCCCCAGACTTCCTCGAACTCGTCAGAGGTCAGATGCTCCGGATCGTGGCCTTCCCACTCGGAGACGGGCAGTTCTGCTGTGATCCCGAACCTGTTGTCGTACTCGTCGAGCCGGCCTGTGTCGTGGGCCTGCTGCCATTCGGCGAGGGAGGCGGCTGCGATCGGCGTCAGCTCAGGCCCTTCGAGCTCGATCTGCCGGGTCACCCAACTTTCGGCGTCGACCTCGAAGTAGAACCAGACGTCTTCCTCGTCCCAATAGCAACGTATCCATGTCGTCACCAGCCCATGATGACAACATGCTCTGTCTCCTCGCCGGGGCAATGTCAGAGCCGTGTCGGAGGATCACGCCAGGCTGATTGCGACTGATGAGGCGGGCCGCGTAGTGAAGAAGCCCTCGAAGCCAGCGATAGGCAGGATGCTGGCCAACCTCCAGCGCGGTAACGCGCACTGATCCTGGAGCGCGTGGAGGAGGGCAGCTGGTATGTCCAGGTGTTGCTGCGCGACGACAACACGTACCAACTCGAATTCCGGGACGGCGCTCAGACCTACATGGCCGGATGCTACGTGTTGGCCATGTCCACGAACCTCGAATAGTGGCCCTGGAAGGCCACCGTGATCGTGGCCGTCGGACCGTTACGGTGCTTCGCCACGATCAGGTCCGCCTCACCCGCTCGGGGCGACTCCTTCTCGTAGGCGTCCTCACGGTGCAGCAGGATCACCATGTCCGCGTCCTGCTCGATCGAACCTGACTCACGGAGGTCCGAGACCATCGGCTTCTTGTCGGTGCGCTGCTCGGGACCACGGTTCAGCTGGGAGAGCGCGATCACGGGGACCTCCAGCTCCTTCGCCAGCAGCTTCAGGTTTCGCGACATGTCCGAGACCTCCTGCTGGCGGCTCTCGGGACGGCGCGAGCCGCCCGACTGCATCAGCTGGAGGTAGTCGATGACGACGAGCGAGAGGTCGTTGCGCTGCTTGAGCCGACGGCACTTGGCCCGGATCTCCATCATCGACAGGTTGGGGGAGTCGTCGATGTACAGCGGGGCGGCGGAGACGTCCGGCATCCGGCGGGCCAGCCGGGTCCAGTCGTCGTCGGTCATCGTGCCCGAGCGCATGTGGTGCAGGGCGACCCGGGCCTCCGCCGAGAGCAGACGCATCGCGATCTCGTTGCGCCCCATTTCGAGGGAGAAGATCACGCTCGGCAGGTTGCTCTTGATGGAACAGGCCCGGGCGAAGTCCAGCGCGAGCGTGGACTTGCCCATCGCGGGGCGGGCGGCGATGACGATCATCTGGCCCGGGTGCAGGCCGTTGGTCAGCGAGTCGAGGTCCGTGAAACCGGTCGGCACGCCCGACATCTGGCCGCTGCGGGAACCGATCGCCTCGATCTCGTCGAGGGCGCCCTCCATGATGTCGCCCAGCGGCAGATAGTCCTCCGACGTCCGCTGCTCGGTGACGGCGTAGATCTCGGCCTGGGCGCTGTTGACGATCTCGTCGACGTCTCCGTCGGCCGCATAACCCATCTGCGTGATCTTCGTACCGGCGGCGACCAGGCGCCGCAGGACGGCTCTCTCGTGGACGATCTCCGCGTAGTACTCGGCATTCGCCGCCGTCGGCACGGACTGCACCAGCGTGTGCAGGTACGAGGCCCCGCCGACCTTGCTGATCTCGCCGCGCCGGGTCAGCTCCGCGCCGACGGTGATCGGGTCGGCCGGCTCGCCCTTGGCATACAGGTCGAGGATGGCCTGGTAGATCGTCTCGTGCGAAGGACGGTAGAAGTCGTGGCCCTTGAGAACCTCGACCACGTCGGCGATGGCGTCCTTGGACAGCAGCATGCCGCCGAGCACGGACTGCTCGGCGTCGAGGTCCTGCGGGGGGACGCGCTCGAAGCCACCACCACCGCCGTCCCAGGAGCCGTCCTCGCGGCCCCGGCCGTGCTGTTCGTCCCCGCGGCCCCGGCCTTCACCGTTCCGGCGCGAACGGGCGGGCAGACGGTCACCTGGACCGCTGTCGGCCCAGGGGTCGTCCATGGGCTCGGGCATGCTCACCGGGCCGCCTCCTCCCGTCCGCAACGCGGACCTCGCCGTGTCACTCTTCCTACGACACGGCTCTGACATTTGGGGCACCCGAGTCGGCTGTGGCCGAGTCGGGCAACGCACCACGGTAGAGCCGGGAGCGGCGTCAGCCAATCTTGTTATCCACAGGCTGTGTGGATGAGATGTGGACGACGGCGCCAATGCTGTGGGTAACTCACCCGAAGCTGTGCACGGACCGGGGGACGACGCTGTGGACAAAATCACCCGCCCCGCCCTTACACCCATCTGACCTGCGGTTTCTTATCCCTGAGACGGCGGGGCAGAAAAATATTGGCCACTGTCTCAAGATCACCTCCAATGGGGTGCGGAGAACGCGCAAGTCAGCGCCCCAGTAAGGACCTCTGGGGAGTTGTGTCCATTACCTGTGGAAGATTAGATTGAGCACATGACTCAGGCCCCCACCGCACCGAAGGCTGCCCCGAGACGGCACGACCGGGAGATCTTCGCACTCGCCGTCCCCGCCTTCGGGGCCCTCGTCGCCGAACCCCTCTTCCTAATGGCCGACAGTGCCATCGTGGGGCACCTCGGGACCCCCCAGCTGGCCGGCCTGGGCATCGCCGCGGCTCTGCTCACCACCGCCGTGAGCGTCTTCGTCTTCCTCGCCTACGCCACCACCGCCGCCGTTTCCCGACGGGTCGGCGCCGGAGACCTGCAGGCGGCGATCCGGCAGGGCATGGACGGCATCTGGCTCGCCCTCCTGCTCGGCGCGGCCGTCGTCGCCGTGGTGCTGCCCGCGGCGCCCTGGCTGATCTCGCTCTTCGGCGCCTCCGACACCGTCGCTCCCTACGCGATCACCTACCTGCGGATCTCCGCCCTCGGCATCCCGGCCATGCTCATGGTGCTGGCCGCCACTGGTGTGATCCGCGGCCTCCAGGACACCCGCACCCCGCTCTACGTGGCCGTCGGAGGCTTCACCCTCAACGCGGCCCTGAACGTGGTCCTCGTCTACGGCGCGGGCCTCGGCATCGCCGGGTCCGCCTGGGGCACGGTCATCGCCCAGTGCGCCATGGCGGCCGCCTACCTCGTGGTGGTCGTACGCGGCGCCCGTCGGCACGGCGCCTCACTGCGGCCGGACGCCGCGGGTATCCGGGCTTGCGCCCAGGCCGGCGCGCCCCTGCTGGTCCGGACCCTGTCCCTGCGCGCCGTCCTGATGATCGCCACCGCCGTGGCTGCGCGGCTCGGCGACGCCGACATCGCCGCCCACCAGATCCTGCTGTCCCTCTGGAGTCTGCTCGCCTTCGCCCTGGACGCCATCGCGATCGCCGGCCAGGCGATCATCGGCCGCTACCTGGGCGCCGGCGACACCGACGGCGCCAAGGCCGTCTGCCGCCGCATGGTGCAGTGGGGCATCGCCGCGGGGGCCGTGCTCGGCTTGCTGGTCGTCCTGGCCAGACCGGTGTTCATCCCGCTGTTCACGAGCGATCCTGCGGTCGAAGCCGCCCTGCTGCCCGCTCTGCTGGTCGTGGCGGTCTCCCAGCCCGTCTCCGGAATCGTCTTCGTCCTCGACGGGGTCCTGATGGGTGCGGGCGACGGCCGCTATCTGGCCTGGGCGATGCTGCTGACGCTCGCCGTGTTCGCCCCGGCCGCGCTGCTCGTCCCGACCGTGGGCGGCGGCCTGACGACGCTCTGGTGGGCCATGACGCTGATGATGCTGGTCCGCATGGTCACCCTCCAGCTGCGCGCCCGCTCGGGCCGGTGGCTGATCGCCGGAGCCACGCGCTGAGAAGGACGTCTCCCCTGGGCGGCCGGGGAGTGTTTCACGTGAAACATCACACGGGGAAGCGGATGTTTCACGTGAAACGTCCGCCCGCCCGGGCAACGACGAAGGGCCGCACCCCAGCGGGGTGCGGCCCTTCGTGTGCAGCACTTAGGCGGCGACGACCTCGACACCAAGGTTCGCGACGACCTCGGCGTGCAGACGCACGGAGACCTGGTACGAACCGAGGGTCTTGATCGGGGACGCCAGCTCAACGCGGCGCTTGTCGACCTTCGGACCACCGGAAGCCTCGATCGCCGTGGCGATGTCGGCCGGGGTCACGGAGCCGAAGAGGCGGCCGGTGTCACCCGAACGGGTGGCCAGACGCACCTTCACGCCCTCGAGCTTGGCCTTGAACTCGTTGGCCTGCTCGATGGTCGCGATCTCGTGGATCTTGCGGGCGCGGCGGATCTGCGCCACGTCCTTCTCGCCACCCTTGGTCCAGCGGATCGCGAAACCACGCGGGACCAGGTAGTTGCGAGCGTAACCGTCCTTGACGTCGACGACATCGCCGGCGGTACCGAGGCCAGAGACCTCGTGGGTCAGGATGATCTTCATTAGTCGGTCACCCTTTCCTTATCGCGCGGTGGACGTGTAGGGCAGCAGCGCCATCTCACGGCTGTTCTTCACTGCCGTGGCGACGTCACGCTGGTGCTGCGTGCAGTTGCCGGTGACGCGGCGGGCACGGATCTTGCCGCGGTCGGAAATGAACTTCCGCAGCATGTTCGTGTCCTTGTAGTCCACGTACACGGTCTTGTCCTTGCAGAACGCGCAGACCTTCTTCTTAGGCTTGCGCACAGGCGGCTTCGCCATTGTGTCTCTCCTGTGTGATCAAGAAGTGGGGATGCGAGCTGCCCTAGAAGGGCGGCTCGTCCGAGTAGCCACCGCCGGAGCCGCCGGTGCCGCCAGAGCTTCCGCCCCAGCCGCCCCCGCCGCCCTGCGGCTGCTGGCCGCCGGCCGGCGCGCTGGACGCCCACGGGTCGTCGGAGGGAGCTCCGCCGCCCTGCGGGGCACCGCCACTGGGGGCTCCACCCCAGTTGCCGCCGCCACCCTGCTGCTGACCGCCGCCGCCGTATCCACCCTGACCGCCGCGACCGGTGGTCTTGGCGACCTTGGCCGTGGCGTTCTTGAGGCTGGGGCCGACTTCCTCGACGTCCAGCTCGTAGACCGTGCGCTTGACACCCTCACGGTCCTCGTAGGACCGCTGCTTCAGCCGGCCCTGCACGATGACGCGCATGCCCCGCTGAAGGGACTCCGCGACGTTCTCCGCCGCCTGACGCCAGACCGAGCAGGTCAGGAACAGGCTCTCGCCGTCC
Source organism: Streptomyces sp. NPDC003038 (assembly GCF_040611115.1). Taxonomy (NCBI): domain Bacteria; kingdom Bacillati; phylum Actinomycetota; class Actinomycetes; order Kitasatosporales; family Streptomycetaceae; genus Streptomyces; species Streptomyces sp. NPDC003038. Next base: position 155,886 of record NZ_JBEXNN010000004.1, on the reverse strand, counting down.
TTCCACTCATTGGTCTGCTTGTCGAAAGTGCGGGGAGTGGACGCGACACGGAACTTCGCGACCGCCGCACCCGAGGGGGTGAAGCGCAGCTCGGGGTCGTCGACGAGATTGCCGACGACCGTGATGACGGTCTCGCCTGCCATGGATGAACCTCTCGGCGGGGATTGCTGCTGGGCTGCTGGGCTACTCGATCCCGATTACCGCTGAACCGAAGTTCAGTGGGTCTCGGGGCGAAGGACCTTGGTCCGGAGAACCGACTCGTTCAGGTTCATCTGCCGGTCGAGCTCCTTGACGACCGCAGGCTCGGCCTGCAGGTCGATGACCGAGTAGATGCCCTCGGGCTTCTTCTTGATCTCGTAAGCGAGACGACGACGGCCCCAGGTGTCGACCTTCTCGACCTTTCCGTTGCCCTCACGGACGACGGAGAGGAAGTTCTCGATCAGCGGGGAGACAGCGCGCTCCTCGAGATCGGGGTCGAGGATGACCATCACTTCGTAGTGACGCATGTGGAACCCACCTCCTTTGGACTCAGCGGCCACGGTCGATCCGTGGCAGGAGGGTCGTGATGCGTACGCACGGCGTCCAAGAGCAGACACCGCGCAGACCGTACAGACTACCTGCTCGGCTCCTTCCGGTTGAAATCCGGCGGGAGGGGGCCACAATCTGTATCCATCGGGTGTGCTCGGTGCTATGCCCCCGGCTCCCGCCGGAGGCGGCCCGCAGCACCGCTCTGCTTCAGCCAGGAGGTGCCTTCCGATGGCACAGGCAATGCGACCCCAGTCCTCGATCTCCCTGCTCGCGACCGACGGCAAGCCCCACCCGCTGCAGGACGTCCTGGTGGCGGTCACCTTGATCCTCGGCGCCGTGGCGTTCGTCACGGGGTTCTTCGACCACCTGCACCTGCTGAGCTCGTGGACCGGTCTGATCGGGATCCTGAGCGGCGCCTACGGACAGTTCATCTCCGTCACGACACGCGAGCGCTTCGCGCTGATCGTCGGCCTTGGCGCCGCTGGTGTCGGCTTCTTCCTCGGCATGGCCCACGGAGGCCTCTTCGGCGGCTGGCTGGGCTGACCGGGCGACCTCCGCGACAGGGCGCCGGCCTCTCACCGGCCCGGGTCCGGCCCGTCCCCCAGATGGGTGGCGCCCCTGTCGCAGTAGGCTTCGCGCCATAGCCAGCGAAGCCGCCGGAGGAGACGCCCCGCATGAGCCTGTCCCTGAGGACCATCAGCCGAGAGCAGCATCTGGGTTATCTCCAGAGTCTGCCCTCGGCTAGCCACTGCCAGGTCCCGGCGTGGGCCGACGTGAAGAACGAGTGGCGTTCGGAGAACCTCGGTTGGTTCGACGGATCCGGTGAACTCGTCGGCGCCGCGCTCGTGTTGTACCGGCAACTGCCCAAGGTGAAGCGGTACCTCGCGTACCTGCCCGAGGGCCCCGTCATCAACTGGTACGCCCCCAATCTGGAGGAGTGGATCCAGCCGATGCTGGCGCACCTCAAGCAGCAGGGCGCCTTCACCGTGAAGATGGGTCCGCCCGTCGTCATCCGCCGCTGGAACTCGGCCGCCATCAAGGCCGGCATCCAGGACCCGGACGTCAAGCGCCTGCGTGACGTGGAGGCCTCGGTCATCGAGCCCCGCGCCTTCGAGGTGTCCGACAAGCTCCGCCGCATGGGCTGGCAGCAGGCCGAGGACGGCGGCGCCGGTTTCGGCGACGTCCAGCCCCGCTACGTCTTCCAGGTCCCGCTGGCCAACCGCTCGCTGGACGATGTCCTCAAGGGCTTCAACCAGCTGTGGCGCCGCAACATCAAGAAGGCCGAAAAGGCCGGCGTCGAGGTCGTCCAGGGCGGCTACGACGACCTGCCGACCTGGCAGCACCTGTACGAGATCACGGCCGAGCGCGACAAGTTCCGCCCGCGCCCGCTCAGCTACTTCCAGCGCCAGTGGACGGCCCTCAACTCCGAGGACCCCAACCGGATGCGGCTCTACATCGCCCAGCACGAGGGGGAGCCGCTGGCCGCCGCCACGATGCTCACCGTCGGCCAGCACGTCTGGTACTCGTACGGCGCCTCCGCCAACCACAAGCGCGAGGTGCGGCCCTCGAACGCGATGCAGTGGCGCATGCTGCGCGACTCGTACGCGCTCGGCGCGAGCGTGTACGACCTGCGCGGCATCTCTGACACGCTGGACGAGAACGACCACCTGTTCGGCCTGATCCAGTTCAAGGTCGGCACGGGCGGCGAGGCAGTCGAGTACGTCGGCGAGTGGGACTTCCCGCTCAACAAGGTGCTGCACAAGGCGCTCGACATCTACATGTCGCGCCGCTGACCTCACCCCCACCCCACCCACCCACGCACCGCTGCACCACGCAGCCATTCAGGAGAGGTTCCGGACGGGCATGGCGCTCACGCTCTACGTCGACACCGCGCGCTGGCGTGCGCACCAGAAGCAGATCCAGGACCAGTACCCCGGCTTGATCCCGGTCTGCAAGGGCAACGGCTACGGCTTCGGCCACGAGCGGCTCTGCGAAGAGGCGACCCGGATGGGCGCCGACGTCCTGGCCGTCGGAACGACGTACGAGGCCGCCAGCATCAAGGACTGGTTCGGGGGCGACCTGCTCGTCCTCACCCCCTTCCGGCGCGGCGAGGAGCCGGTGCCGCTGCCGGACCGGGTCATCCGCTCGGTGTCCTCGGTGGACGGGGTCCGCGGCCTGGTCGGCGCCCGGGTGGTCATCGAGTGCATGAGCTCGATGCGCCGTCACGGCGTCTGCGAGCAGGACCTGGGCCAGCTGCACGCGGCGATCGAGGACGTCCGGCTGGAGGGCTTCGCCCTGCACCTGCCGCTGGACCGCCCGGACGGTTCGGACGCCGTCGAGGAGGTCATCGCCTGGATGGACCGGCTGCGCGCGGCCCGGCTCCCGCTGCACACGATGTTCGTCAGCCACCTGCGGACCCAGGAACTGGCGCGGCTTCAGCAGCAGTTCCCGCAGACCCGCTTCCGGGCCCGCATCGGCACCCGGCTGTGGCTGGGCGACCACGAGGCGACCGAGTACCGCGGCGCGGTCCTCGACGTCACGCGCGTCGCCAAGGGCGACCGATTCGGCTACCGGCAGCAGAAGGCCGCCTCCGACGGCTGGTTGGTCGTGGTCGCCGGCGGTACGTCGCACGGCGTCGGCCTGGAGGCCCCCAAGGCCCTCCACGGCGTGATGCCGCGCGCCAAGGGCGTTGCCCGGGCGGGCCTGGCCACGGTCAACCGGAACCTGTCGCCGTTCGTGTGGGCGGGCAAGCAGCGCTGGTTCGCGGAGCCGCCGCACATGCAGGTGTCGATCCTGTTCGTGCCGTCCGACGCCACCGAGCCGAAGGTCGGCGACGAGCTGGTGGCGCACCTGCGCCACACCACCACGCAGTTCGACCGGGTGCTGGACGCCTGAGCCGTCCTGGGACCGGCCGGCCCGGTCAGTCCCTGGGGCCCGTGCCCCAGTCGACCCGCTGTGCCTCCGAGGGCGTCGCGTACTGCGGCGCCCTCGCCGCGTCCGACAGCACGAACACGTCCTGCGCCCCGTCCAGGACACCGCCGGAGGGGTCGTCCGAGCCGTCGCGTCGTACGACGTCCCGCTCGGGCAGCAGGATGTCGCGGACGACGACCGCGCACAGGTAGAGGGTGCCCAGCAGGTGGGCGGCGATCGCCAGCTGGTAGCCCTCGGTCGGCAGGCCCTGGTGCTTGTCGCCGCTGGTCGTGTAGGCCAGGTAGAACCAGATGCCGAGGAAGTACAGGACCTCGCCGGCCTGCCAGATCAGGAAGTCCCGCCAGCGCGGCCGGGCCAGAGCGGCGAGCGGAATGAGCCACAGCACGTACTGCGGCGAGTAGACCTTGTTGGCCAGGATGAAGACGGCCACGACCAGGAACGCGAGCTGCGCGAAGCGCGGCCGTCGCGGGGCGGTCAGCGTGAGCAGGCCGATTCCCGCGCACAGCAGCAGCGTCAGCCCGGTCGCGTACGTGTTGGCCCCGTCCAGGGGGTTCCCGGAGCGCTGGGAGATCAGCAGCCACACGGAGCCGAAGTCGATGGGCCGTTCCTGGCTGAACGTGTAGAACTTCGTCCAGCCCTCCCAGGCCAGGTACATGACGGGCAGGTTGACCACGAGCCAGGCGCCGGCCGCGCCGAGGGCGGCAGCGCCGAAGGCACGCCACTTACCGGCCCGCCAGCAGAGCACGAACAGCACCCCGAGCAGCAGGACGGGATAGAGCTTGGCCGCGGTGGCCAGGCCGACGAGGACGCCGAAGAGCACCGTCCGGCCGCGGGACCACATGAGCATCGCGGCGGCGGTCAGGGCGATGGCCAGCAGGTCCCAGTTGATCGTCGACGTGAGTGCGAAGGCGGGCGCGAGGGCGAAGAGGAGCGCGTCCCAGGGCCGGCGCCGGTGGGTACGGGCGACGCACACGGCGATGACCGCGGCGCAGACCATCAGCATGCCCGCGTTGACCATCCAGTACATCTGTTCGCGGTGCTGCATGGAGCCGCTGCCGGGCGTCATCCAGGAGGCGATCTCCATGAAGAGTCCGGTGAGCACCGGGTACTCCAGGTACTCCATGTCGCCGGGCAGCCGGTCGAAGTAGGGCGTCAGGTTGTCGGCGAATCCGCGTACCGCGTACAGGTGCGGGATGTCGGAGTAGCAGGCGTGGGTGTACTGCGAGCCCGCTCCCTGGAACCACGCCCAGTCGTAGCAGGGCAGCTTCTGCACCATGCCCAGCGCGAACATGCCGATGGCGACGAGGACGACGACCCGGACCGGGCCCAGCCAGTGGCCGCCCAGCCGCGCATGGCGGCCGAGCGGGCCGCCGATGAGCTCACTGCCTGCTGCGGCGACCTCGTCCTGCTGGGTGGGCAGTACGGGGCGGTCCTCGTGCACCTTCGTCATGCGCTCATCCTGCCGTACGGGAAGGGACATGGGGGAAGGCCGTCGCACGGGGGTGCGACGGCCTTCGTCAGCTCGCATGGCGGGGCGTGTCGGCCGGCTGAGCCGGCCGGCCGTACCGACCGGCTGTGGTCACTCGGTACGGAAGCCGGACGGCCATTCCGTGGCGCCCGGGCGGCCCGGTCGTGCCGTGTTCGTCGGTGAGGGCTCTCCGGTGGCTCCGCCGTCGGCGCCGGGGCTCGGGCTGGGCGAGGCGTCCTCCGGGTCGCAGTACAGCTCCCACGGCTTGCAGGACGGCTTGCCGCCCTTGGTCGGGGACGGGGAGGACGGCGGAGGGGAGCTCGGCGGCGGTGGCGTGGACGGCGGCGCCGAGGGCGTGGGGACCGCCGAGGGCGTGGGCGAGGGCGCACCGACCTCGTCCGCGATGACGCCGATGTCCTCGGCCTCCGGGAAGCGCGTGACGGGGGTGCCCTTGAGCGCTTCCCGCATGTACTCGGTCCAGATCGCGGCCGGGATGTCACCACCGTGGATGGAGTCGGTGCCGCCCACTCGGTTCATGGAGATCAGTTTCTTCTCCGCCGAGGTGGGGTCGGTGCGGAACAGGGTGACGGCGGTGGACAGCTCGGGGGTGTAGCCGACGAACCACGCCGACTTGTTCTCGTCCGTGGTACCGGTCTTGCCCGCGGCGGGCCGCTCCAGTGCCTTGGCCTTCTTGCCCGTGCCGTTCTGGACGACGTTCTCCAGGACCTTGGTGACGTTGTCCGCGATGGAGTCGTCCATGGCCTTCTCGGGCTTGGTGCGGTCGAAGCCCGGCACCTCGTCGCCGTCCTTCTCCACCTGGGTCACGAAGTACGGCTCGTAGTGCGTACCGGAGGCGGCGAAGGTGGCGTACGAGCTGGCCATCCGGATGGCGCTCGGGGTCGAGGTACCGAGCGCGAAGGACGCGTCGTTGTTCGGGTTCATCGAGTCCTCGAGGATGCCGGTGGACTTGGCCACCTCGCGGACCTTGGCGTGGCCGACGTCGAAGACGAGCTGGGCGAAGGGCACGTTGATGGACTTCTCCATCGCCTCGTTGAGGGTCACGTACCCGAAGGGCTCGGGGCTCTCGTTCTTCTGCCGGAACGGCTTGCCGGATCCGTCGAGCAGCGGCTGGCCCTGCCGGTTCTTGATCACGGTCAGGTCATTGGCCATGTACTTGCTGTCGACCGCCAGGCCCCGGCCGTCCGAGTTCTGGGTCCCGTACTGCATCGCCGCCGCCAGGACGTACGGCTTCCAGGTCGAGCCGACCGGGACGCCGATGGTGTTGGCGTTGTTGGTGAAGTGCTTCTTGTCCCAGCCCGGTCCGCCGTACAGGGCGACGACGGCGCCGTTCTTCGGGTTCACGGACGCGGCGCCGAACTGGACGAACGTGTCGTATTCGGGGCGCTTCTTCTCGTCGAGGAAGTTGTCGCGGGTGTCCTCGACGGCCTTGACCAGGGCGTCCACCTTCGGCTTCTGGAAAGTGGTCCTGATCGTGTAGCCGCCCAGGGCCATCTGCTCGGCGGTGATGCCCGTGGTCTTCATCACGTACTGCTTGGCCGTCTCGACCAGGTAGCCGGTCTGTCCGGACATGCCGCGGGCCTGCGCGGACTCGACGAGCGCCGGGAATTTCGTGTACTGCGCCCGCTCCGAGGCGTCCATCCGGCCCACCTCGACCTCGCGGTCCAGCACCCAGGCCCAGCGCTTCTCCGCCCTGACCGTGTTCAACTCGGGCGTAGCCGCCGGGCCGATGCCGCCGTCCGGGTTGTACAGGTTGGGCCCCTTGAGCACGGCGGCCAGGAAGGCGCTCTCGGAGGGGTTCAGCTCCGTGCAGTCCTTGCCGAAGTAGGCACGGGAGGCCGCCTGGATCCCGTAGGCGTCCCGTCCGTAGTAGGCGGTGTTGAGGTAGCCCGCGAGGACCTTGTCCTTCTCCTCGGAGACACCGAGCTTCAAGGCGATGAAGAGCTCGGTGACCTTCCGCTTGATCGTCTGCTCGGAGTCCAGGTAGTTGTTCTTCACGTACTGCTGGGTGATGGTGGAGCCGCCCTGCGTGGAACCGCCCGTGGCCATGTTCCACACGGCGCGGGCGATGCCCATCGGGTCGACGCCCTTGTCCGTCTCGAAGGATTCGTTCTCCGCGGCGATCACGGCGTTCCGCATGGAGAGGGGGATGTCGGCGATCTGCACGATCTGCCGGTTCATCGAGCCGCCGGTCGCGACCATCTGGCTTCCGTCGTCCCATTGGAAGACGTTGTTCTGCGCCTGGGCCGCCTTGTTCGGGTCGGGCGTGTTCACCATGGCGATGCCGACGCCGGTCCCGGCGGTGATGATCGCGAAGAAGCCCAGGGCGGTGCCGCCGACGAACTTCCAGGACGGTACGAAGCGCTTCCAGCCGTCTCTGTCCGACCGCGGGTAGTTGATCAGCCTCTTGTCCGGGCGGCCGGCGCCGCGGCCGGCTCTTCCGGCGCCGCGACCACGGCCCGCGGATCCTCGCTGGGCGGCCCGGCGGGCGCCGGCCCGTCCGCCGTGGGCGGGCTGGTCCGCGTAGGGTCCGCTGGGCGACGCGGTGGGGACGTCGCGGCCGGCGTCGGCGCCCCGGCCGGGGCGCTGCTGGGCGGCCCGGCGGGCCGAGGCTCGTCCGCCACCCTGGGGCTGCGGCGGTTTGCGGCGGTGCTCGCTCATCGAACGACTACTCCTCGGGCAGGCGAGTGGCCTGGAAGCGGCAGATGAATTCCGGTCCCCCCGGTGTCATGGCGCACAGACTACGCACGGCCAAAAGCCGCTCAGTGCCGAAATTCACCCCAAACCCGGCAACTCGCTTCGTACGAATCGGTGATGTGACGCCGGTCACCATGTCACCCCTTGTCGTCGGCCGCGCACCGCTCTATCGTCTGGATGTATCGAGTCGATACATCAGCTCGGTATAAAGACTCAGAGTCGGAGGAGAGGCAGGCGGATGAGCAGGCGCTCAGGCATCCTCGAATTCGCCGTCCTCGGCCTGCTTCGCGAATCCCCCATGCACGGCTACGAGCTGCGCAAACGGCTCAACACCTCGCTGGGGGTGTTCAGAGCGTTCAGCTACGGGACGCTTTATCCGTGCCTCAAGACGCTGGTCGCCAACGGCTGGTTGATCGAAGAACCGGGCAACGCCCCGGAAGACGCTCTGGCCGCTTCACTCGCAGGGCGCCGCGCCAAGATCGTCTACCGGTTGACGGCCGCGGGTAAGGAGCACTTCGAGGAGCTCCTCTCCCATACGGGACCCGATACCTGGGAGGACGAGTCCTTCGCCGCCCGCTTCGCCTTCTTCGGCCAGACCGAACGAGACGTGCGCATGCGGGTACTGGAGGGCCGCCGCAGCCGGCTGGAGGAGCGACTCGAGAAGATGCGCGCGTCACTGGCCCGTACGCGGGAGCGCCTCGACGACTACACGCTGGAGCTACAGCGTCACGGCATGGAATCCGTAGAGCGCGAAGTGCGCTGGCTGAACGAGATCATCGAGAGCGAGCGGGCGGGACGGGATCGGAGACGATCCGGTCCGCCCGACGAAACTGCAAAATGAGGCCTGCATCTCGCAGGCCTCGTCCGAGAACAAACAGGGAGCAACCGGAATGGGTTCGGTTCGCGTAGCCATCGTCGGCGTAGGCAACTGCGCCGCCTCGCTGGTGCAGGGCGTCGAGTACTACAAGGACGCCGACCCGGCGGCCAAGGTCCCCGGTCTGATGCACGTCCAGTTCGGCGACTACCACGTGCGTGACATCGAGTTCGTCGCCGCGTTCGACGTCGACGCGAAGAAGGTCGGCCTCGACCTTTCGGACGCCATCGGCGCCAGCGAGAACAACACCATCAAGATCTGCGACGTCCCGAACACCGGTGTGACCGTGCAGCGCGGCCACACCCTGGACGGCCTGGGCAAGTACTACCGCATGACGATCGAGGAGTCCCCCGAGGCTCCGGTCGACGTGGTCCAGATCCTCAAGGACCGCCAGGTCGACGTGCTGATCTGCTACCTGCCCGTCGGCTCGGAGGACGCGGCGAAGTTCTACGCCCAGTGCGCCATCGACGCCAAGGTCGCCTTCGTCAACGCCCTCCCGGTCTTCATCGCCGGCACCAAGGAGTGGGCTGACAAGTTCACCGAGGCCGGTGTCCCGATCGTCGGTGACGACATCAAGTCGCAGGTCGGCGCCACCATCACGCACCGTGTGATGGCGAAGCTGTTCGAGGACCGCGGTGTCCGTCTTGAGCGCACCATGCAGCTCAACGTCGGCGGCAACATGGACTTCAAGAACATGCTCGAGCGCGACCGCCTGGAGTCGAAGAAGATCTCCAAGACGCAGGCCGTCACCTCGCAGATCCCCGACCGTGAACTCGGCGAGAAGAACGTCCACATCGGCCCCTCCGACTACGTGGCGTGGCTCGACGACCGCAAGTGGGCCTACGTCCGCCTCGAAGGCCGCGCCTTCGGCGATGTCCCGCTGAACCTCGAGTACAAGCTCGAAGTGTGGGACTCCCCGAACTCGGCCGGTGTCATCATCGACGCCCTGCGCGCCGCGAAGATCGCCAAGGACCGCGGTATCGGCGGCCCGATCCTGTCGGCGTCCAGCTACTTCATGAAGTCCCCGCCGGTGCAGTACTTCGACGACGAGGCCTACGCCCAGGTCGAGAAGTTCATCAAGGGCGAGGTCGAGCGCTAGTCGAACCCCAAGGGTCCTCTGGACACCTGGACTTCGGCTGTTCTTCCGCGGAGGGTCCCCGGGCAATGCGCCCGGGGACCCTCCGCGTGTGTGACCCTTTGCCTCATGCCTGTCGTACGGGATCTGCGCGTGCTCCTGCGGCTGAGGGACTTCCGCAACCTGCTCGGCGTACGGCTGCTCTCCCAAGCGGCGGACGGCGTCTACCAGGTCGCGCTCGCCACCTACGTGGTGTTCTCCCCGGAGAAACAGACCTCGCCGGCGGCCATCGCCTCGGCCATGGCGGTACTGCTGCTGCCCTACTCCGCGATCGGCCCCTTCGCCGGAGTGCTGCTCGACCGCTGGCGCCGCCGCCAGGTCTTCCTCTACGGCAATCTGCTGCGGGCCCTCCTCGCCTGCGTCACCGGAATCCTGATCGTCGCGCACGTCCCCGACTGGCTGTTCTACGCCTCGGCGCTGTCCGTGACCGCGGTCAACCGCTTCGTCCTCGCGGGGCTCGCCGCCTCCCTGCCCCATGTCGTCGGCCCCGACCAGCTGGTCACCGCGAACGCTCTCTCCCCCACCGCCGGAACCCTCGCGGCGACCGCCGGTGGAGGGCTGGCGTTCCTCGTCCGCCTGCTGGCCTCCGACTCCGACGCCCTCGTCGTCCTGCTCGGCGCCGCGCTCTACCTGTGCGCGGCGCTCGTCTCCCTGCGCCTTGCCATCGGCCTCCTCGGACCCGACCACCCGCCGGGCCGCCCCGGCCCCTCGGTCGCCGAAGGGGTCGTCCACACCGTCCGCGGCATGGCCCAGGGGCTGCGGCACCTGGCCGACCGGCGAGACGCAGCCCAGGCGCTCGCCGCGATGAGCATCATGCGGTTCTGCTACGGGGCGCTGACCGTCATGCTGCTCATGCTCTGCCGCCACTCCTGGTCGGACAACGAATCCGAAGGGCTGGCCCTGCTGGGCCTCGCGGTCGGTGTCTCCGGAGCCGGATTCTTCACGGCCGCCGTCGTCACCCCCTGGATGGTGGGCAGGCTGGGCACCCGGGGCTGGATCACCGCCTGCTCCGCCGGCGCCGCCGTCCTCGTCCCGGCGCTCGGCCTGTTCTTCGCCCCCGAGCCGATACTCGCCGCCGCGTTCATCCTCGGGCTCGCCACTCAGGGCGCCAAGATCTCCACCGACACCGTCGTGCAGTTCCGGGTGGACGACGAGTTCCGCGGCCGCGTCTTCTCCGTCTACGACGTGCTGTTCAACGTGGCGTTCGTGGGCGCGGCCGGCGTGGCCGCCCTCATGCTTCCCCCGGACGGGCGGTCCACGATCCTGATCCTGTGCGTGACCGCGCTCTACGCCGCGACCACGACGCTCCTGATGCGACGCTCGTAAGCCGCCCGCGTCGATGTTTCACGTGAAACATCGACCACCCCGACGGTTTCACGTGAAACATCGACCGCACCGACTCGGACAGCCGTACCCGTCAGGCCTGCGCGGCCCACCACTCCTTGAGCGCGGCGACCGCTTCCTCGCGCTCCATCGGGCCGTTCTCCAGCCGTAGCTCCAGCAGGAAGGCGTAGGCCTTGCCGATCACCGGACCAGGGCCGACCTCCAGCACCCGCATGATCTCGTTGCCGTCGAGGTCGGGCCGGATCGCGTCCAGCTCCTCCTGCTCCTGGAGCTGCGCGATGCGCTCCTCCAGCCCGTCGTAGGTACGGGAGAGGGCGTTCGCCTTGCGCTTGTTGCGCGTGGTGCAGTCGGACCGGGTCAGCTTGTGCAGGCGCTCCAGCAGCGGACCGGCGTCGCGGACATAGCGTCGTACCGCGGAGTCGGTCCACTCCCCGTCCCCGTAGCCGTGGAAGCGCAAGTGCAGCTCCACCAGCCGGGACACGTCCCTGACCATGTCGTTGGAGTACTTCAGCGCGGTCATGCGCTTCTTGGTCATCTTCGCGCCCACCACCTCGTGGTGGTGGAAGGAGACCCGGCCGTCGCTCTCGAACCGGCGGGTGCGGGGCTTGCCGATGTCGTGGAGCAGGGCCGCGAGCCGCAGCACCAGGTCCGGGCCGTCCTCCTCCAGCGCCATCGCCTGCTCCAGCACGATCAGGGAGTGGTCGTAGACGTCCTTGTGCCGGTGGTGCTCGTCGCTCTCCAGCCGCAGCGCGGGAAGCTCGGGCAGCACCCGGTCGGCCAGCCCGGTGTCCACGAGCAGGCCGAGGCCCTTGCGCGGGTTGGCGGAGAGGATCAGCTTGTTCAGCTCGGCCTGGACCCGCTCCGCCGAGACGATCTCGATCCGGTCCGACATCGCCTTCATCGCAGCCACGACCTCCGGGGCGACCTCGAAGTCCAGCTGCGCCGCGAACCGCGCCGCCCGCATCATCCGCAGCGGATCGTCGGAGAAGGAGTCCTCCGGGGTGCCGGGGGTGCGCAGGATGCCGGCAGCCAGGTCCTCCAGGCCGCCGTGCGGATCGATGAACTCCTGCTCCGGCAGGGCCAGGGCCATGGCGTTGACGGTGAAATCGCGCCGGACCAGGTCCTCCTCGATCGAGTCACCGTAGGAGACCTCGGGCTTGCGCGAGGTGCGGTCGTACGCCTCCGAGCGGTACGTCGTCACCTCGATCTGGAAGTTCCGTTCGGCGTCCGCGACCCGGGCCGCCTTCTGCGCACCGACCGTCCCGAAGGCGATACCGATGTCCCACACCGAGTCCGCCCACGGCCGGACGATCTTCAGGACCTCCTCGGGCAGGGCATCGGTGGTGAAGTCGAGATCATTGCCGAGACGCCCGAGCAGCGCGTCGCGGACGGACCCGCCGACCAGGGCGAGGCTGAAGCCCGCCTCCTGGAATCGGCGGCCGAGCTCGTCGGCGACAGGGGCGACCCGCAGCAGTTCACTCACCGCGCGGCGCTGCACCTGACTCAGGGCACTGGGGTTGTCTTCGTTGGCGTTCGGCACAACAGAAAAGGGTACGTGCCCGGCCCGGCGGGGGCTTCCCCCTTTTACGGCGACCCCGGCACAGGGCCCTGGCGGGGTCCAGCCGATCATGTGGAGCAAGGCGCGGCACTCGCGCACAGCAGGTCTCGTTACCATGCGTGGACGCACAGACGACGACCACTGACATTTCGAGGGACGGGCTAGCGCGTGGCCGAGGCGGCAGACATCCAGGGGCCAGTCCCCGCCCCTGTCCGGCGCCGGTGGCTGCGGCGCGCGGTCGTCCTGCTCGCCGGGACGCCGGTGCTCGCCGCCCTGGTCTACTCGCCCGCCCCGAAGGCACAGGCCGCCGAGGCGGCCGTCGACATCCAGCTCGACCACCTCGCCCCCACCGCTCCGGTCAAGGGCGACACCCTCACCATCTCCGGCACCGTGGTCAACAACAGCCGCGAGACGATCACCGAGGCCCATGTGGGTCTGCGGGTCGGACCCGCCCTGGGAGACCGCTCCGCCATCGAGGAGGCGGCGGAACGCAACGGTTTCCGCCCCGGGGCCGACCCGGGCGAGATCGACTCGGCCTACGCCGTGAAGATCTCCTCCCTGCCCTCGAAGGTCGGCCGGCAGTTCACCCTCACGGTCCCGGTGAACAAGCTGGAGCTGGACAAGGAGGGCGTCTACCAGCTCGGGGTCTCCCTGTCCGGGGTGACCCCCAGCCGCCCCTCCGAGCAGGTCCTCGGCATCCAGCGGACCTTCCTTCCCTGGCAGCCGGAGGCTGCGGCCAAACGCTCGCAGCTCACCTACGTGTGGCCGCTGATCTCCACCACCCGCGTGACGGCGGAGACCGGCTCGGACGAGCTGCAGACCCCCGTCTTCCTCGACGACTCCCTCACCGAGGAACTGCGGACGGGCGGCCGCCTGGAGCGGATGGTCGCTCTGGGCAAGGAGCTGCCCGTCACCTGGGTCATCGACCCCGACCTGCTCGCCACGGTCGACGCCATGACCAAGGGGTACCGGGTCCGCACCCCCGACGGGAAGTCCGTCCCGGGCAAGAACAAGGCCGTCGCGGAGCAGTGGCTGAGCTCCCTGGAAGCCGCCGTCCAGGGCAAGAAGGTCGTCGCGCTGCCCTTCGCCGACCCCGACCTCGCCTCCCTCGCCCACCAGGGCAAGGACGTCTCCGGCACCCTGGGACAGCTGCGGCCCGCCACCGACAAGGCGAAGCAGGCCGTCGAGACGGTCCTGCACGTGCCCGCCTCCACCGACTTCTCCTGGCCCGTGAACGGCGCCATCGACCCGGCGATCGTCAACGTGGCCACCTCGGCCGGCGCCCACAACGTCCTCACGCGCAGTGACAGCCTCGCGGAGACCGGGGCCCTCGCCCACACCCCCTCGGCCGCCCGGCCCATCGGCGCGGGCACCACCGCCGTCGTCGCGGACACCGAACTCTCCACCGCCTTCGAAGGCGACATGCTGAACGCCGAGAACTCAATCCTCGCCGTACAGCGCTTCCTCTCCCACAGCCTCGCCCTCAACCTCGAGCCGACCGACGAGCAGCGCAGCTTCGTCGTCGCCCCGCAGCGGATGCCGTCCGTCAGCCAGGTCGAGACGATGGCCGCCGCGGTACGCGGCCTCCAGGCCGGCCGCTGGAGCCAGCCCGCGGACCTCGAAGCCGCGGCCGCGGCCAAGCCGGACCCCGGCGCCGCCACGCAGGTACCGGGAGCCGGGCAGTATCCCGAGGCGCTGCGCAAGCAGGAGCTGCCGGTGTCCGCCTTCGAGAAGATCCGCACCACCCAGAACACCGTCGACCACTTCAAGGTCATCCTCGCCGCCCCCGACCGCGTCGAGATCCCCTTCGGCAACACCACCAACCGGGAGATGTCCGTTTCCTGGCGCGGCCGCCCCGAGGAAGCCCGGATCTACCGGGACCAGGCGCAGGAGTACCTGATCGGTCTGACCGAGAAGGTCAAGGTCATCCCCAAGTCGGACGCCACCCTCTCCGGACGCAGCGCCACCATCCCGGTCAGCGTCCAGAACAGCCTCCTCCAGGACGTCCACGGCCTCGTCCTGCGCGTCAAGTCCGCCAACCCCACCCGCCTGATGTTCGGCGACAGCGGCGAGGCGGAGCAGGAAGTCACGGTCCAGGGCGGACACAGCCAGACGATCAAGTTCGACGCCAACGCCACCGCGAGCGGCCCGGTTGAGGTCACCGCGCGGCTCTTCACCAAAGACGGCGTCCCCTACGGCAAGGAACGCAAGTTCACCGTCGAGGCCACCGAGATCACCCCCACCGTCATGCTCGTCATCGCCGGCGGTGTGCTCCTCCTGGTCCTCGCAGGCGTCAAGATGTACGCCAGCCGCAAGCGCGTCGCGGCGCGTGCCGCCGCCGAGGAGAGCACGCAGCCGAGTGATGAGTCCCCGGACACCGGACCGCAAAGCACGGACGGGTCCGGCACGGGTGAGACAGTGGACCGTTGAGCGACGCTGTGGCCGGTCGGCCAGGGGACGATGAGGTGGGGTTTCGATGAACGCGCCGTACGACGGTGACCGCGCGCAGGGCACTGGTGGGCCTGCGCCCTCCCAGGGCACTGCCCCGGGCACCCCGGTGCCCGGGCAGGTTCCCGCACCTGCGCCCGCGCCGGACCACGACCCGTATGTCCAGGATGCCTACGACTACGACCCGTACCGGTCCCAGGACCTGTCCGCCCAGGATCCCGTCGCCGAGGTCCTGTACGACCGGGCCGCGCACCCCCCGCCGCCGCCCGGCACCTACCAGGAGCCCGGTCCGCTCTACGCGGCGCCCACGGCGCCCGCGTACGCCCCCGACCCGCGCGTCTGGGCCCAGACCCCGCCGCCCGAGCCGGACGGGCCCTCGCGCCACCTTCCGTACGGCGACCGCCCCACCACCACCGAGTTCGTCGGCGTGGACTCCCTCGTCACCAGGGCCTCCGAGGAACAGCCCGAACCGGACGCCTTCGCCCACCTCTACCGGGACCAGCAGGCGGCGCCCCGCACCCCCGCCGAGGAGGCCCCCGTGGCCGCCCCGGCACCCAGCAAGCCCGCCGGACGCGCCTCCAGCCTCCTCAAATCCAGCGCCCTCATGGCCGCCGGCACGATCGTCTCCCGCATCACCGGCTTCCTGCGGACCCTGGTCATCGCCGGAGCCATCGGTGTCGGCACGTTCAACGACACGTACCAGATCGCCAACACCCTGCCCACGATGATCTACGTGCTGGTCGGAGGCGGCGCACTCAACGCCGTCTTCATCCCGCAACTGGTCCGGGCCATGAAGAACGACAGCGACGGCGGACAGGCCTACGCCAACCGGCTGCTGACCCTCGTCGTGGTCCTGCTGGCCGCCATCACCACCATCTGCGTCCTGGCCGCACCGGTGTTCATCACGATGATGTCGCCGAAGATCGCCTCGGACCCCCAGCAGATGGACGTGGCGGTCGCCTTCGCCCGCTACTGCCTGCCCACCATGTTCTTCATGGGCGTCCACGTGGTGCTCGGTCAGATCCTCAACGCCCGCGGCCGCTTCGGCGCGATGATGTGGACCCCCGTCCTCAACAACATCGTGGTCATCGCCACCTTCGGCGCCTTCATCTGGGCCTTCGGCGGCTTCACCACCTCCGGCGTCAACGCCACCACCGTCACCGCCGACGGCGTCCGCCTGCTCGGCCTGGGCACCCTCCTGGGCCTCACCGTCCAGGCCCTCGCGATGCTGCCCTACCTGCGCGACGCCGGCTTCGCCCCGCGCCTGCGCTTCGACTGGAAGGGCCACGGCCTCGGCAAGGCCGCCCGCCTGGCCAAGTGGACGTTCTTCTTCGTCCTCGCCAACCAGATCGGCCTCGTCGTCGTCACCCAGCTCGCCACCTGGGCCGGCTCCGTCGCCGAGAAGCAGGGCCACCCCGGTACCGGCATCACCGCCTACAACTACGCACTGCTGCTGTGGCAGATGCCGCAGGCCATCATCACCGTCTCCGTCATGACGGCCGTCCTGCCCCGCATCTCCCGCTCCGCGCACGACGGGGACGCCGCCGCCGTCCGCGACGACATCTCCTACGGGCTGCGCACCTCGGCCGTCGCGATCGTGCCCTGCGCCTTCGCCTTCCTCGCCCTCGGCGTCCCCATGGCGACCCTGCTCTACGCCGGATCCGGCGCCGGCGCCCAGAACATCGGCTACGTCCTGATGGCCTTCGGCCTCGGACTGATCCCGTACTCCGTCCAGTACGTCGTCCTGCGCGGCTTCTACGCCTACGAGGACACCCGAACGCCCTTCTACAACACCGTCATCGTGGCCGCCGTCAACGCGGCGGTCTCCGCCGCCTCCTTCTTCGTGCTCCCCGCGCGGTGGGCGGTCGTCGGCATGGCCGCCGCCTACGGCCTCGGCTACACCGTCGGCGTCGGCGTCGCCTGGCGCCGCCTGCGCACCCGCCTCGGCGGCGACCTCGACGGCGCCCACGTGATGCGCACCTACGCCCGCCTCACCGGCGCCTGCGTCCCGGCCGCCGCCGCGGCAGGCGGCGCCGCCTACGGGGTCACCCAGTGGCTGGGCAGCGGAGTCATCGGTTCCGCCGCCGCCCTCCTCGCCGGCACCATCGCCCTGGCAGCCGTGTTCCTCATCGCCGCCAAGCGGATGCGGATCGAAGAACTCAACGCCATGGTCGGAATGGTTCGCGGACGTTTGGGGCGCTGATGCGCACAACCGTCGCCCCCCTTCGCGTGTCGTGCATAGCGGCGGACTGTGGGCACAATTGGCATGGCTTCGCAGACTGGCCTACAGCGCGCAACGGATGGGGAGGCGGGAACGACGGTGGCGGAACGTAGCACGGCTGCCGTCGACGTGGCCGACAACAGCGGCGACGAGCCGCTGACCGCGCAAGCGGTCAAGGCCACGGCCGACGGGGTGGACACCCAGAACGCACGAGCCGCGGACGGACCCATGCCCGAGAAGGACGGCGAACGCACCAACGCGGCCCCCGCGGCCGCACCCGAACTCCACAGCGGCCACAAACTCGCCAGGCGCTACCGCCTCGAGGAATGCGTCACCCGTGTGGACGGATTCAGCAGCTGGCGCGCGATGGACGAGAAGCTGCGCCGGGCCGTGGGCGTCCACCTGCTGCCCGCCGACCACCCGCGGGCCCGGTCCGTCCTGGCCGCCGCCCGCTCCTCCGCCCTGCTCGGCGACCCCCGGTTCGTCCAGGTCCTCGACGCCGTGGAAGAGAACGACCTCGTCTACGTCGTCCACGAATGGCTGCCCGACGCCACCGAGCTCACCGCACTCCTCGCCGCCGGTCCTTTCGAGGCCCACGAGGCCTACCAGCTCGTCAGCCAGATCTCCCAGGCCATGACCGCCGCACACCGCGAGGGCCTCGCCCACCTGCGCCTGACCCCGAGCGCGATACTGCGCACCTCCACGGGCCAGTACCGCATCCGCGGCCTCGCCGTGAACGCCGCCCTGCGCGGCATCACCAGCGAGACCCCGCAGCGCGCCGACACCGAAGCCATCGGCGCACTCCTCTACGCCGCCCTCACCCAGCGCTGGCCGTACGAGAACGACGCCTACGGCCTCACCGGGCTACCCAAGGGCGTCGGCCTCATCGCTCCCGACCAGGTCCGGGCCGGCGTCCACCGGGGTCTGGGCGAACTCGCCATGCGCGCCCTGGCCAACGACGGGGCCACCGCCTCCCGCCAGGAACCCGCCTGCACCACCCCCGAGGAGCTGGCCAAGGCGGTCGCCGCGATGCCCCGCATCAGGCCGCCCGAACCGGCGTTCACCGCCCCGCCCGAATACCAGCAGACCACCTACCAGCAAGGCAGTTACGGCCGGCCCACACCCTCCGGCATGCCCACCGGCCAGACCGTCACCGTCGTTCCGCCGCCGCCCCCGCTGCAGAGCCGCACCGGCAGGGCCCTCAAATGGGGTGTGGCCGCCCTGCTGATCGCCGCCCTCGGCCTCGGCAGCTGGCAGCTGGCGGACACCCTCCTGGACCGCGGCAACCAGGGCGACAGCGGCGGCACCGGCGGCACCGGCCAGACGCAGTCCACCACTGACGACTCCGCGCAGAAGAAGGAACCCGCACCCCTCGACATCAAGGGTGCCCAGGAGTACTACCCGGACGGCACCGCGCAGAACGCCGACGGCGTCTCCAAGAGCTACGACGGGGACGTATCCACCTACTGGCGCACCAAGAGCTTCTACGACGGCCCCGAGATGAAGGTCAAGGACGGTGTCGGCATCGTCTACGACCTCGGCGCCGAGCACGAGGTCACCTCCGCCTCGATAACGCTGAAGTTCGCCGGCGACCACACCACCCTCGCCCTGTACGCGACCGACTCCAAGAGCCCCAAGGGTTCCGTCGGCTCCATGAAGAAGATCGCGGGGACCACCACCTCGGAAAGCGCCCTTCAACTGACCGTCGAAACACCGGTCAAGACGCGCTACGTACTCCTGTGGATCACCGCCATGCCCCATTCCAGCACCTACGAGTACAGCGATCCCGGGTACAAGCAGGGCATCACGGACGTGAAGTTCACGGGCTGACCGCACAACCGGGGAGGGCTCACCGTTGGACGACGCGACACCCGGCGGCAGCAGCGACCAGGAACTCCTGGCCCTGCACGCCGCCGGAAACCCCGACGCCTTCGGGGAGCTCGTACGCCGTCACCGAGACCGGCTGTGGGCCGTGGCCCTGCGTACCCTCGGCGACCGCGAGGAGGCCGCCGACGCCGTGCAGGACGCCCTCGTCTCCGCCTACCGGGCCGCACACACCTTCCGCGGTGAATCCGCGGTCACCACCTGGCTGCACCGCATCACCGTCAACGCGTGCCTCGACCGCGCCCGCAAGGCCGCCTCCCGCAGGACCGCGCCCCTCGACGACACGGACCGCCTGGAGCGCCTTCTGGAGCCCCACGAATCCGCCGAGGCCCCCGCGGAGCGCCAGGACCTCCACCGCGAGCTCCTGGCCGCTCTCAGCACCCTCCCGCCCGAACAGCGAGCCGCGCTGGTCCTCGTCGACATGCAGGGATACCCCGTCGCCGAAGCAGCCCGCATCCTCGACGTCCCCACCGGCACCGTGAAGAGCCGGTGCGCCCGCGGGCGCGCGAAACTCGTCCCGATGCTCACTCATCTGCGCGCCGATGCCGGGGATAACACCGCATTCGAGCGGGGAAGGAACCGGACGCCGGGGACAGCCGTCCCACCAGCGGCAGACCCCAGGCATCCAGACCCAGACGCTGTGAAGGGCGGAGGTGGACGACCATGACCCCGGCGACTGGCATGCCCGGCACGACCGGCACGATCCGGCACCCGGACGTCTCGGAGATCTCCGACCTGACCGAAGGACTCCTCTCCCCGTCGCGTTCCGCCGAAGTCCGCCGCCACCTCGGCGACTGCGCCCTGTGCGCCGATGTCCGCGCCTCCCTGGACGAGATCCGCGGCCTCCTGGGCACCCTCCCGGGGCCGCCCCGGATGCCCGCCGAGATCGTGGGCCGCATCGACGCGGCCCTCGCCGCCGAAGCGCTCCTGGACTCCACCGCGCCCCGTGCCGCCGCAGCGGATCGCGATGTTTCACGTGAAACATCGCCCGCCGCACCGGTCGGCCCCGCCGCACACCGGCCTTCCGGTCACCCGTCCGGCCCATCCGGTCCCGGCAGACGCCGCGCGCGCCGCCGGATCGCCGTACTGGCAGGCCTGGCCGGAGCCGCAGCCTGCGCACTCGGAATCTTCCTGTTCAACGGCTTCTCCGGCACACCGCCCCGCGACACCGCCGCCCGCACCGACGCCCCTAGCTCCGCCACCCGGCACTCCGGCGACGACACCTACACCGCCCAGGGGCTCCGAAGCAGCGTCCAGCAGCTCCTGGCCTCCGGCCAGGGCGCCAAGACCGACCCGGGGAACCAGAACAACACCTACGGCATGGAGAACACCCCCACCGCTCCGGGACTCACCCCCGATGACCGCAGGGCCACCCCGGTCCCGGGATGCGTCCAGAGCGCCACCGGACGCCCCGACCTCCCGCTCGCCACCGAACGCGGCACCTACCAGGGGGCCGACGTCTACCTCCTCGTCCTGCCGCACCCCGGCGACTCCACCCGCGTGGACGCCTATCTCATCGCCGCGGGATGCGAGAACAGCGCTTCGGCCACCCCCGAGAAGCCTCTGCTGACCAGCACCTACCCTCGAAGCTGACACGTTGAGGTCCGCACAGGGACAGGCAGGGAATGCATGCGCCGTAGGATCCGTTGGGTGGGGTGACAGTCCACACCGGCCCCCCGGTAAGCAGCACGCAGTCCGCAGAGACGAGGAAGAAACCCGTGAGCGACGTCCGAAACGTGATCATCATCGGCTCCGGGCCGGCCGGTTACACCGCCGCCCTGTACACCGCACGTGCTTCGCTCAAGCCTCTGGTCTTCGAAGGTGCCGTCACCGCCGGTGGCGCGCTGATGAACACCACCGAGGTCGAGAACTTCCCCGGATTCCAGGACGGCATCATGGGCCCGGACCTCATGGACAACATGCGCGCCCAGGCCGAGCGCTTCGGCGCCGAGCTGGTCCCCGACGACATCGTGACCGTGGACCTCACCGGTGACATCAAGACCGTCACCGACACCGCCGGCACCGTGCACCGCGCGAAGGCCGTCATCATCACCACCGGCTCCCAGCACCGCAAGCTCGGCCTCCCCAACGAGGACGCGCTCTCCGGCCGCGGTGTCTCCTGGTGCGCCACCTGCGACGGGTTCTTCTTCAAGGACCAGGACATCGCCGTCGTCGGCGGCGGCGACACCGCGATCGAGGAAGCCACCTTCCTCTCCCGGTTCGCCAAGTCCGTCACGATCGTCCACCGCCGCGACAGCCTCCGCGCCTCGAAGGCCATGCAGGACCGTGCGTTCGCCGACCCGAAGATCACGTTCGCCTGGGACAGCGAGGTCGCCGAGATCCACGGCGAGCAGAAGCTCTCCGGCCTCACCCTGCGCAACACCAGGACCGGTGAGACCTCCGCGCTGCCCGTGACCGGCCTCTTCATCGCCGTCGGCCACGACCCGCGCACCGAGCTGTTCAAGGACCAGCTGGAGCTGGACGACGAGGGCTACCTCAAGGTCATCGCCCCCTCCACCCGGACGAACCTCACCGGCGTGTTCGGCGCGGGCGACGTCGTGGACCACACTTACCGTCAGGCCATCACCGCCGCCGGCACCGGCTGCTCCGCCGCCCTGGACGCCGAACGCTTCCTCGCCGCCCTCGCGGACGCCGAGCACGCCCACGCGACGGTCTGACCCCCGAACCACCCCCCACCCCACACCCCGCAGGAAAAGAAGGAGGCCGCTGTGGCCGGCACCCTCAAGAACGTGACCGACGCAGACTTCGACGCCGAGGTCCTCAGGAGCGACAAGCCCGTACTGGTGGACTTCTGGGCCGCCTGGTGCGGACCGTGCCGCCAGATCGCGCCGTCCCTCGAGGCCATCGCAGCCGAGTACGGCGACCAGATCGAGATCGTCAAGCTCAACATCGACGAGAACCCCGCCACGGCCGCCAAGTACGGCGTCATGTCGATCCCGACGCTCAACGTCTACCAGGGCGGCGAGGTCGCCAAGACCATCGTCGGCGCCAAGCCGAAGGCCGCCATCCTGCGCGACCTCGCCGACTTCGTCGAGGTCAAGACCGCCTGACGGTGCTGTGTTTCACGTGAAACGGGGCCGCCCCTCAAGGGCGGTCCCGTTCTCACATCCGGCTCACAGCGGACGCAGCGCCGGCTCTTTCCTCCCCGCGCCCAGCAGCCGGTCCAACGCCAGCTCCACGTCTTCCTTCCACGACAGCGTCGACCGCAACTCCAGCCGCAACCGCGGATGCACCGGGTGCGGCCGTACCGTCTTGAAGCCGACCGCCAGCAGATGGTCCGCCGGCAGCAGACAGGCGGGGCCCTCCCACCGCGCATCCCCGAACGCCTCGATCGCCCGGAACCCCCGCCGCAGCAGGTCCTTGGCCACCGTCTGGACCATCACCCGCCCGAGGCCCTGCCCCTGATAGCCCGGCATGATCCACGCCGTGATCAGCTGCACCGCGTCCGGAGACACCGGACTGGTCGGAAACGCCGTGGCCCGGGGCACGTACGCCGGTGGGGCATACAGCACGAAGCCCACGGGCACCTCGTCCACATAGACCACGCGACCGCAGGAGCCCCACTCCAACAGGACGGCGGAGATCCACGCCTCCTTCTGGAGCTCCGCGGTACCCGCCTTCACGGCGGCGTCACCGCTGACCGGGTCCAGTTCCCAGAACACACAGGACCGACAACGGAGGGGCAGATCCTGGAGGTTGTCCAGCGTGAGCGGTACCAGCCGACGACCCATGACCGCATCGTATCCACTGGGCCGCCCATCTTCGACGGCACAGCCCTTCGACAGCACAGACGGCGCGGCCCGGCACGGCGGCCGACAGCGCGGCACAGCGAAGGGGCGGACCGCACCGGTTACCACCGGCACGACCCGCCCCTCAGCGGTCCGGGATCACTCCCCGGAAAGACCCTGCTCCAGCACCCGGCCCTCGCCCGGCGCCAGCGTTCCCAGAATCCGCTCCAGATCCTCCATCGAGGCGAACTCGACGGTGATCTTTCCCTTCTTCTGGCCCAGATCCACCTTCACCCGCGTCTCGAACCGGTCCGACAGCCGCGTCGCCAGCTCGCTGAGCGCCGGAGCCACCCGAGCACCCGCCCGCGGCCCCTTCGGCTTCACCGTGCTGGAAGGCTCCGACCCCATCAGCGTCACGATCTCCTCGACCGCACGCACCGACAGCCCCTCGGCCACGATCCGATGCGCGAGCCGATCCTGCTCCCCGGAGTCCTCGACCGACAGCAGCGCACGCGCATGCCCTGCCGACAGCACTCCGGCTGCCACCCGGCGCTGCACCGACGGCGACAGCCTCAGCAGCCGCAGCGTGTTCGACACCTGCGGACGCGAGCGCCCGATGCGGTCCGCCAGCTGATCATGCGTGCATTTGAAGTCCTGGAGCAGCTGGTCGTACGCCGCGGCCTCCTCCAACGGATTCAGCTGCGCCCGGTGCAGATTCTCCAGGAGAGCGTCCAGCAGCAGCTTCTCGTCGTCCGTCGCCCGGATGATCGCCGGAATACGCTCCAGCCCGGCCTCCCGGCACGCCCGCCATCGCCGCTCACCCATGATCAGCTCATAGCGACCCGGAGCCGACTGCCGCACCACCACCGGCTGAAGCAGTCCCACCTCCTGAATGGAAGTCACCAGCTCCGCCAGCGCGTCCTCATCGAAGACCTCACGCGGCTGCCGCGGGTTCGGCGTGATCGAATCCATCGGCAGCTCGGCGAATGTCGCCCCCGCCACCTCATTGGCCTCGGTCGCCGGGCCGGGCTCGGGCGCAGGCGCCGGCACGACCGCCGACGATGTTTCACGTGAAACATCGGTCTGCGCCAGCGAAGCCAGCTTCGCCGCCGGGACCCCTCGTTCCGAAGTCAGCACCGGCACCGCCGACGGAGACGTCGAGCCGGCACTGATCGCCGGCGGCGTCCTCTCTTGCGGAGCCGCGGGGATCAGCGCACCGAGTCCCCGCCCCAGGCCCCTACGTCGCTCACTCACTGGATCCCCTCCGCCACACTCTGCGTGCTGTTCATGCCCGTGCCCAGATGGGCCTGCTGGGCGTCGTACTGCATTCCGACCCCACGGAACGCGATCTCCCGCGCCGCCTCCAGATAGGAGAGGGAGCCACTGGAACCCGGGTCATACGTGAGCACCGTCTGCCCATAGCTCGGCGCCTCGGAAATACGCACCGACCGCGGGATGCTCGTCCGCAGCACCTCCTTGCCGAAGTGGGTACGCACCTCCTCCGCCACCTGCGAGGCCAACCGCGTCCTGCCGTCGTACATCGTCAGCAGGATCGTCGACACGTGCAGCGTCGGATTCAGGTGGGCGCGCACGAGGTCGACATTGCGCAGGAGCTGACCCAGCCCCTCCAGCGCGTAGTACTCGCACTGGATCGGGATCAGCACCTCGGCGCCCGCCACCAGCGCGTTCACCGTCAGCAGCCCCAGCGACGGCGGGCAGTCGATCAGGATGTAGTCGAGCGGCTGCTCGTACGCCTGGATCGCCCGCTGCAACCTGCTCTCCCGCGCGACGAGCGACACCAGCTCGATCTCCGCACCCGCCAGATCGATCGTGGCGGGAGCGCAGAACAGGCCCTCCACATCCGCCACCGGCTGGACGACCTCCAGCAGCGGCCGGCTGTCCACGAGCACGTCGTAGATGGACGGCACATCGGCGTGGTGATCGATACCCAGCGCGGTGGACGCGTTGCCCTGCGGGTCGAGGTCGACCACCAAGACCCTCGCCCCGTGCAGGGCCAGCGAAGCCGCCAGATTCACGGTCGTCGTGGTCTTGCCCACGCCGCCCTTCTGGTTGGCGACCACGATGACCCTGGTCTGCTGCGGTCGGGGCAGCCCCTGGCCGGCACGGCCCAGCGCCTCGACGGCCAGCTGGGCGGATCGACCGATGGGGGTGTCGTTGTCTACGAGGGGCGACGATGTTTCACGTGAAACATCCTCGCCCGCCGATTCAGAGCGGGGACCGGGGACCGGATCGGCCATCGGCCCCGCGAGGTTGGCGTCGGACCGCACGGTGTCACTCTCCTCGACATCAGGCTCGCGATGAACAGAGACTGCCATGTCACCCGGGTCGCGAACCAGCGGGGCCCGTACTCCTGTGGATGAATCCACCGATGTGGACAACTCCGTCCCCCTCGCGTCCTTACGGTCACGGGCGGATGATGCCGCACGACCGCGGCTGATGATTCCGTGCAGCAGAGAGCGACGTTTCACGTGAAACACGATGCCCGGACGGAGTCTTCAGGCCGCTACGACACTCCGAAATCCATACCAACAGGGCCCAACACACCCGAAATCACCGCCGAAACGCAGCGCATCGGACCATCAGCGACGTCGGCGCGTACGACTGACCCGGGCCGCCTTGGCCCGCTTGGCCGCGAACCTCACCCCACCGGGACTCTCACCGACCTCGACCCGCACCACCGTCGACAACGGGTCCACCACACCCTCACCCACGTGGAGCACCGAGGTCTTCACCACACCGAGCTTCGCCAGCGCGGCCTTCGCCGCCACGAGCTCCTCCTCGGCGGTGTCGCCCTTCAGCGCCAGCATCTCCCCGTACGGACGCAGCAGCGGCACACCCCAGCCGGCCAGCCGGTCCAACGGAGCCACCGCGCGCGCCGTCACCACATGCACCGGCTGGACCTTGCCCAGCACCTCCTCGGCGCGCCCGCGCACCACCGTGACATGGTCCAGTCCCAGCAGTTCCACGGCCTCCTGAAGGAAGGTCGTCCGCCGCAGCAGCGGCTCCAGCAGCGTGATCTTCAGATCCCGCCGCACCAGAGCCAACGGGATACCGGGCAGACCGGCCCCCGAGCCCACATCGCACACGGTGACGCCCTGGGGCACCACCTCCGACAGGACCGCACAGTTCAGCAGGTGCCGCTCCCACAGCCGCGGCACCTCACGCGGCCCGATCAGGCCCCGCTCAACCCCCGCGTCCGCCAGCAGCTCCGCATACCGCACAGCTTCGGGGAAAAACTCACCGAACACCGCGCGCGCCTCTTCGGGCGCTGGGGGAAGCTCCGCTGCCTCCGTCACGGGGACCGTCCTTCCGTTCCGCAAGATGGGTAAACCCACGTCTTTACGATGTCGCTTCGTTCACGTGCCAGGCTGACAAACATCGGCCCCGCCTGCGACACAGACGGGGCCGAACACTCTCGTTACCGCTCAGGCAGGGAGCACAACGACGAAGCGCTGCGGCTCCTCGCCCTCGGACTCGCTGCGCAGACCGACGGCCGCCACCGCGTCGTGGACGACCTTCCGCTCGAACGGCGTCATCGGCGCCAGCTTCATCGGCTCGCCGGACGCCTTCACGTCCGCCGCGGCCTGAGCGCCCAGTGCCGTCAGCTCCTCGCGCTTCTTCGCACGGAACCCGGCGATGTCCAGCATCAGCCGGCTGCGGTCCCCGGTCTCCCGGTGCACGGCGAGGCGGGTCAGCTCCTGCAGAGCCTCCAGAACCTCACCGTCGCGCCCCACGAGCTTCTGCAGATCACGGGCGGAATCGCTGACGATCGACACCGCGGCCCGGTCGGCCTCGACGTCCATGTCGATGTCGCCGTCCAGGTCGGCGATGTCCAGCAGACCCTCGAGGTAGTCAGCCGCGATCTCACCCTCCTGCTCGAGGCGGGTCAGGGTGTCGCCACCCTCAGCGGCGGCGGTGGTGGTGCCTTCCGTCACGGGAGGGACTCCTTCTTACTTCTTGGGAGAGGGCTTGCTGGGCGTCTGACGCCGCGACTTCGACTGCCGCTTCGGCTGCTGCCGCTTCGCGGCACCGCCGCTCGCCGCATCCGAGTCGGCCGTGGCCTCAGAACTCTTGATCACAGAGCCGTCCGCCTGCGCGGCCATACCCTGCTTCGTCAGAGCCGTGATGAACTTGCGCTCGTTGTCATTGCGGTCCGGGCCCTTGGCCACGATCGCCGCGACGACCTTCTTCCTGCTCCGGCGCTTGAGGTCACCATGGGTGCTGATGTGCTTCAGCAGACGCGTCAGGTACTCGTCCTGCGCCTTGCTGCCCGGGGTCGGGTTCTGGTTGATCACGTACATCTGCTGACCCATGGTCCACACGTTCGTGGTCAGCCAGTAGACGAGAACACCGACGGGGAAGTTGATGCCCATGACCGCGAAGATCACGGGGAAGATGTACATCAGCATCTTCTGCTGCTGCATGAACGGCGTCTTGACCGACAGGTCGACGTTCTTCTGCATCAGCTGACGCTGGGTGTAGAACTGCGACAGCGACATCAGGACGATCATGATGGCGGTCACGACACGCACATCGGTGATCGAGGCGTCCAGGGCCGCGACCTTCGCCGCACTGTCCGTGAACGTCGCCGCGAGCGGCGCGCCGAAGATGTGTGCCTCACGGGCGCTGGCGAGCAGCGGCCCGTCGATCTCGCCGACTTCCTTGCCGCTGGCGATGCTCGACAGCACGTGGTAGAGCGCGAAGAAGAACGGGGACTGCGCCAGGATGGGCAGGCACGAGGAGAGCGGGTTGGTACCCGTCTCCTTGTACAGCTTCATCATCTCTTCGGACTGACGCTGCTTGTCGTTCTTGTAACGCTCCTGGATCACCTTCATCTTCGGCTGGAGCGCCTGCATACCCCGCGTCGCCTTGATCTGCTTCACGAAGAGCGGGATCAGACAGATACGGATCAAGATCACCAGGGACACGATGGACAGGCCCCAGGCCCACCCACTGTCCACGCCGAAGATCGCACCGTACAGCTTGTGGAACTGGACGATGATCCACGAGACGGGCGTGGTGATAAAGCTGAACAGACTGGCAATCGTGTCCACTAATCAGGCTCCTTGAGCATTGCGAGATCTACGCAACGCACTGCGCAGCTGCTCGTGCCAACGCGGGCGTTTACGAGGTGGGACGTGGTCCACACCACCCGGGGACCACGGATTGCACCGCAGGATCCGCCAGGCGGTCAGAACCGTCCCCTTCACCGCACCATGCCGGTCGATGGCCGTGTACCCGTAGTGCGAGCACGAGGGGTAGTAGCGGCACACCGGCCCGAGCAGCGGACTGATCGTCCACTGGTACAGCTTGATCAAAGCGAGCAGCGGGTACTTCATCGAGCCACGCCTCCCAGGAGCCGCGCCAGAGCGGCATCCAGGTCCCGGGCCAGTTCGTCGGGGCCGGCATCGCCCGCTCCGGGCAAGGCACGTACCACCACCAGGCTACCGGCGGGCAGCTGGGACAGCCGCTCACGGACGAGATGGCGCAAACGGCGCTTCACCCGGTTACGGACGACGGCGATGCCGACGGCCTTGCTGACGACGAAACCCGCACGCGTCGAGGGATCGATCTCCCCCGGCTCGTGCGGGTCCGTTGCACCGCTTGTACGTAGGTGGACGACGAGGAGAGGGCGACCGGCCCGACGACCTCGACGTACCGCGCTCGCGAAGTCCTCGCGCCGCCTCAGCCGATTTTGCGGAGACAGCACGACGTCACGACCTGCGCGTTGTTATGCGGAGAGGGCGGAACGGCCCTTGCCACGGCGGTTCGCCAGGATCGCGCGACCGGCACGGGTACGCATCCGGAGACGGAAGCCGTGGGTCTTGGCACGACGGCGGTTGTTCGGCTGGAAGGTGCGCTTGCTCACTCGGGGGCTCCAGAGAATGAATCGTTGTGGCGGGACATCGCCTGGCTGTCACCGTGCGCCCACGAGGAAACTCGCGTGTTCGCCCGAGTGGCACCGCTAAACGATCACTAATAGTGACCTTCGCCCATCGGTAGGCAGGCGGCAGCAGCCATCGACAACTCGACCTCGTTACGGTACGCGCGGCTACGCCATCCGGTCAAACCGAGCCGACGGTGCCCCACACTGTGCACAGGCTGTGGACAACGACTTGAACCGTACCCGTCGCCCTGACTACCGTTGCCCGACCCCTGATTTTTTGTCCCGACCGTCCCAAAGAACCACACATTCGTGGGACCCCTGTGAGAGAGCGTGCTCTGTGGCTGACGTACCTGCCGATCTTGCCGCAGTGTGGCCAAGGGTGCTCGAAAAGCTCCTCGGGGAGGGACAGCCGGGGATCGAGCCAAAGGACAAGCAGTGGGTCGAGCGCTGCCAGCCCCTGGCCCTCGTCGCCGACACCGCACTGCTGGCCGTCCCCAATGAGTGGGGCAAACGCGTCCTCGAAGGCCGCCTCGCCCCCCTGATCAGCGACGCGCTCAGCCGGGAATGCGGACGCCCCATCCGGATCGCCATCACCGTGGACGACTCGGCCGGCGAACCCTCGCATCCCGCCCCCACCCAGCAGCGCGACGCGTACGAGCCCTACGGCGGCCAGCGCCCCGGCGGCCACACCCATCCCGGCGGACACGCCGGCCCCTCCGACGACCAGCTCCCCACCGCCCGCCCCGCCTACCCGGACTACCAGCAGCAGCGCCCGGAGCCCGGCGCCTGGCCCCGGGGCGGTCAGCAGGACGACTACGGCTGGCAGCAGCCCCGTCTCGGCGGCTTTCCCGAGCGCGACCCGTACGCCTCCCCGCAGCCGGGGTACCTCCAGCAGCAGTCCGAGTCCTCCGGCTACGACCAGGGCTCCTACGAGCAGCAGAAGTACGAGCAGTCCCCCTATGACCCGCAGCAGTACGAGCAGCCCCCGCCGCGCCAGGCGCCCGGCCGGCCCGCATCCGCCCCGGCCCCGTCCGGCGGCTCCACCTCGGGCCCGCTCGAGCCGACCGCCCGCCTGAACCCCAAGTACCTCTTCGACACCTTCGTCATCGGTGCCTCCAACCGCTTTGCGCACGCCGCGGCGGTGGCCGTCGCCGAGGCGCCCGCGAAGGCGTACAACCCGCTCTTCATCTACGGGGAGTCGGGCCTCGGCAAGACGCACCTGCTGCACGCCATCGGGCACTACGCGCGGAGCCTCTACCCCGGCACCCGCGTGCGGTACGTGAGCTCCGAGGAGTTCACCAACGAGTTCATCAACTCCATCCGCGACGGCAAGGGCGACGCGTTCCGCAAGCGCTACCGCGAGATGGACATCCTGCTCGTCGACGACATCCAGTTCCTCGCGAGCAAGGAGTCGACGCAGGAGGAGTTCTTCCACACCTTCAATACGCTCCACAACGCCAACAAGCAGATCGTGCTGTCCTCCGACCGGCCGCCCAAGCAGCTCGTCACCCTTGAGGACCGGCTCCGCAACCGCTTCGAGTGGGGTCTGATCACCGACGTCCAGCCGCCCGAGCTGGAGACCCGCATCGCGATCCTGCGCAAGAAGGCCGTCCAGGAGCAGCTCAACGCCCCGCCGGAGGTCCTCGAGTTCATCGCCTCCCGCATCTCGCGCAACATCCGCGAGCTCGAAGGAGCGTTGATCCGGGTCACGGCCTTCGCGAGCCTCAACCGGCAGCCGGTCGACCTGGGCCTCACCGAGGACGTCCTCAAGAATCTGATCCCGGGCGGAGAGGACAGCGCGCCCGAGATCACCGCCTCCGACATCATGGCGGCCACCGCCGACTACTTCGGCCTGACCGTGGACGACCTGTGCGGTTCCTCGCGCAGCCGCGTCCTGGTCACGGCACGGCAGATCGCCATGTACCTGTGCCGGGAGCTCACCGACCTGTCCCTCCCCAAGATCGGGGCGCAGTTCGGTGGCCGGGACCACACCACCGTCATGCACGCGGACCGCAAGATCCGAGCCCTGATGGCGGAGCGACGCTCCATCTACAACCAAGTCACGGAGCTCACCAACCGCATCAAGAACGCCTGAGCCGGCCCCGCCGACAGCTGCGGCAGGGCTACGCCATGGCCTCCTCACACGCTTTCAGAGGGCGCTCCCGGATCACTGCGGGGGCGCTCTTCTTCATGCGCGCGCCCCTGACCTGTTCGAATACGCCCCCTGCGGAGCAACTCATCCACAGATTCGGGGACTTTCTCCCGTCCACACCCTGGGGACGGCGCCCGCTACCCACAATCTGTCCACAGGCCTTCTTGGTGAGGCACCATCAGGGCAGGTCACACCCCTGTGGAATTGTGCGCAACCTTCATCCACAGGCTGTGGACAAGTTTTTCGTCCACAGCACCTCCGACCCCTCTGTCCACCGCCGACCCACAGGTTCGCGCATCCTGTGCACAGGATCAGATGACTTCTCCACACCGTTGTCCACTGTTCGGCAACAGCGAGGGCCCTGTCACCGCCCCGAGTGAAAGCGGTCACACGGATGTAGACGTTTGGCCTGTGGAGTACCCGGGAAAAGCTGGGGACGCAGCTGTGGAGTACTCGGGGTCACCTGGGGACGGGCTGTGCAGAACTTTTTGTTCTCCACAGAGACACCGGGTTGTCCACCGGTGCCGCCCACAGGGTCGGTGGATAAAAAACGCGGGTTGACCTGCGAAAACGACGTTATCCACTGTATCCACAGGCCCTACTACTACTCCCATAGAGAGTGAGACCGGATTCGGTTTTCAAGCAGGTCCTGTGCACAACTCGTCGGGCGCCCGCCCCGGCATCTGGCTCCCGACTTGACCGCCGACAGCACCGACTGTCGCCGCCGTACGTCAGACTGGTCCCCGGCATCGAGGCATCGAGCCGACGACGAAGGCCGGCAGACGAGCGAGCAACAGCAGGAGGCGGTTCCGGTGAAGATCCGGGTGGAGCGCGACGTACTCGCGGAGGCGGTGGCTTGGGCGGCCCGTAGCCTTCCGGCCCGGCCGCCGGTGCCCGTTCTCGCGGGCCTGCTGCTCAAGGCCGAGGACGGCACGCTGAGCCTCTCCGGCTTCGACTACGAGGTCTCGGCCCGCGTCTCCGTCGAGGCGGACGTCGAGGAGGACGGCACGGTCCTCGTCTCCGGCCGGCTGCTCGCCGACATCTGCCGCGCCCTGCCCAACCGTCCGGTGGAGATTTCCACAGACGGTGTACGGGCGGTCGTGGTCTGCGGCTCCTCGCGATTCACACTCCACACCCTGCCTGTGGAGGAATACCCGGCGCTGCCGCAGATGCCGACCGCGACCGGCACCGTGCCCGGTGAGGTCTTCGCCTCCGCCGCCGCCCAGGTGGCCATCGCCGCCGGCCGAGACGACACCCTGCCGGTGCTGACCGGTGTCCGCATCGAGATCGAGGGCGACCGCGTCACCCTGGCCTCCACCGACCGCTACCGCTTCGCGGTCCGCGAGTTCATGTGGAAGCCGGAGGACCCGCAGGCCTCCGCCGTGGCCCTGGTGCCCGCCAAGACGCTGCTGGACACCGCCAAGTCGCTGACCAGCGGTGACACGGTGACCCTGGCCCTGTCCGGTTCCGGCAAGGGCGAGGGCCTGATCGGCTTCGAGGGCGCCGGCCGCCGCACCACCACCCGCCTCCTCGAGGGCGACCTGCCGAAGTACCGCACGCTCTTCCCGACCGAGTTCAACTCCGTCGCCGTGATCGAGACCGCCCCGTTCGTCGAGGCCGTCAAGCGCGTGGCCCTCGTGGCCGAGCGGAACACCCCGGTCCGTCTGAGCTTCGAGCAGGGCGTGCTGATCCTGGAAGCCGGCTCCAGCGACGACGCACAGGCTGTGGAGCGCGTCGACTCCAAGCTGGAGGGCGACGACATCTCGATCGCCTTCAACCCGACCTTCCTGCTGGACGGCCTGAGCGCGATCGACTCGCCGGCCGCGCAGCTCAGCTTCACCACGTCCACCAAGCCGGCTCTGCTCAGCGGCCGCCCCGCGGTCGACGCCGAAGCGGACGAAACCTACAAGTACCTGATCATGCCGGTGCGTCTCTCCGGCTGATCCTTCTGGATTCTTCGCAGGTCAGGCCCGGTCTCGCAGCCTGCGAGACCGGGCCTGACCGCGTCGGGGGCATACCGCGCCCCGTGGAGCCGGGCCACGCGGCCGGGCGTAGTCTCGGGGGCCGGGGGTGTCCCCGGGAATCCAGGGGCCCCGGCAAAGACGGCCACAACGCTTAAGGAACCACCTGATGGAGCTTGGTCTCGTCGGTCTCGGCAAGATGGGCGGCAACATGCGCGAGCGCATTCGCCGCGCAGGCCACACCGTCATCGGATACGACCGCAACCCGGACCTCGCCGACGTCCACAGCCTGCGGGAACTTGTGGACAGCCTGCAGGCCCCCCGCGTCGTGTGGGTGATGGTCCCCGCCGGTGCGGCGACCCAGTCCACGGTCGACGAGCTGTCCGAGCTGCTCTCGCCCGGCGACGTCGTCGTCGACGGCGGGAACTCGCGCTGGACCGATGACGAGAAGCACGCCGCGGAGCTCGAGGCCAAGGGCATCGGATTCGTCGACTGCGGTGTCTCGGGTGGCGTGTGGGGTCTGGAGAACGGCTACGCCCTCATGTACGGCGGCACCAAGGAAGACGTGGCACGCGTGCAGCCGGTCTTCGACGCCCTCAAGCCCGAGGGTGAGTTCGGCGCCGTGCACGCCGGCAAGGTCGGCGCCGGCCACTTCGCGAAGATGGTCCACAACGGCATCGAGTACGCCATGATGCAGGCCTACGCCGAGGGCTGGGAGCTCCTGGAGAAGGTGGACTCGGTCACCGACGTCCGAGAGGTCTTCCGCTCCTGGCAGGAGGGCACGGTCATCCGCTCCTGGCTGCTGGACCTGGCCGTGAACGCCCTCGACGAGGACGAGCACCTGCAGCAGCTGCGCGGCTACGCCCAGGACTCGGGCGAGGGCCGCTGGACGGTGGAGGCGGCGATCGACAACGCCGTGCCGCTGCCCGCGATCACCGCCTCGCTCTTCGCGCGCTTCGCGTCGCGCCAGGACGACTCCCCGCAGATGAAGATGATCGCCGCGCTGCGCAATCAGTTCGGCGGCCACGCGGTCGAGAAGAAGTAGCGGCTCGGAGCAGGAGCGGCTCCCCACAGGAGCTGCGGAGCCGCACAGCACCAGACAGAGCAGTGGGAAGCCGGGGGAGGTCGGCGCCGTATGCATGTTTCGCATCTCTCGTTGGCCGACTTCCGCTCGTACGTCCGGGCCGAGGTTCCCCTCGACCCGGGCGTCACCGCCTTCGTGGGTCCCAACGGCCAGGGGAAGACCAATCTGGTCGAGGCGATCGGCTATCTGGCGACGCTGGGCAGCCACCGGGTGTCCTCGGACGCCCCGCTGGTGCGGATGGGCGCGGAGCGGGCGGTCATCCGCGCGGCCGTGACGCAGGGCGAGCGGCAGCAGCTGGTGGAGCTGGAGCTGAATCCGGGGCGGGCGAACCGGGCCCGGATCAACCGCTCCTCGCAGGTCAGGCCGCGGGACGTGCTGGGGATCGTACGGACGGTGCTGTTCGCGCCGGAGGACTTGGCCCTGGTGAAGGGCGATCCGGGTGAGCGGCGGCGGTTCCTCGACGAGCTCGTCACGGCGCGCTCGCCGCGGATGGCGGCGGTCCGGTCCGACTACGAGCGCGTGCTGAAGCAGCGCAACACGCTGCTGAAGTCGGCGGCGATGGCGCGGCGGCACGGCGGCCGCTCGATGGACATGTCGACGCTGGACGTGTGGGACCAGCATCTCGCGCGCGTCGGCGCGGAACTGCTGGCACAGCGGCTGGACCTGATCGCGACGTTGCTGCCGCTCGCGGACAAGGCGTACGAGCAGCTCGCGCCCGGCGGCGGCCCGCTGGGGCTGGCGTACAAGTCCTCGGCGGGCGAGCCGGTGGACAGCGGGGCGGCGCGGACGCGGGAGGCGTTGTACGAGGTCCTGCTGGCGGCCCTGGCGGACGTGCGCAAGCAGGAGATCGAGCGGGGCGTGACCCTGGTGGGTCCGCACCGCGACGATGTGGTGCTGCGGCTGGGGGAGCTGCCGGCGAAGGGCTACGCGAGCCACGGGGAGTCGTGGTCGTACGCGCTGGCCCTGCGGCTGGCTTCGTACGAGCTGCTGCGCTCGGAGGGCAGTGAGCCGGTGCTGATCCTGGACGACGTGTTCGCGGAGCTGGACGTGCGGCGTCGGGAGCGGTTGGCGGAGCTGGTGGCGCCGGGTGAGCAGGTCCTGGTGACGGCGGCGGTGGACGATGACGTTCCGGGTGCGCTGGTGGGGGCGCGGTTCGGGGTGTCCGGTGGTGAGGTGACCCGGTTGTGAGCGGTCTGCAGAACGATCCCCCCAAGGTTCCGGAGCCCTCCGGTGTCGACCTGGCGCGCCAGGCGCTGGCGGCGGCACGGGAGCAGGCACGGGCGCGGGGCAGTGCGGTGGGCGGGAGGAAGCGGCAGCAGCAGCTGGGGCTGCGCTCGGGTGCGCGTGCGGACGGCCGGGATCCGATGCCGTTGATGGCGGCGCTGGACCGGTTGCGGACCGAGCGCGGCTGGGAGATGCCGATGGCGGTGGCGGGTGTGATGGAACGCTGGCCGGAGATCGTCGGCCCGGAGATCGCGGCGCACTGTGTACCGGAGCGGTACGAGGACCGCGAGCTGGTGGTGCGGTGCGATTCCTCGGCGTGGGCGGCGCAGCTGAAGCTGCTGGCCCCGCAGCTGGTGGCGCGGCTGAACGCGGATCTGGGGCAGGGCACGGTGCGCCTGATCAAGGTGCACGGCCCCGGCGGGCGGCCCAAGGGGTACGGGCCCTGGCGGGCGCCGGGCAGTACGGGCCCGGGTGACACCTACGGCTGAGCCGGGTCGCCTGCGGCGGGCTCGGCGGGTGCGGCTGCGGCTGGGGCCGCGGGCGGGTCTGGGACCGGGTGCCGGGCGCGTGCCCCGTCCCCCATGTGCGCGGGTGACGTGGGCTGCGCACGTGCCCGGGCCGGGTGGGTTGTGCCCCGGCCCCGCAGCGTTGGGCGGGGGTCGCATCGGACGCGCTCGGGTTCCCCGGCCGTCGCCGGGCGGCGCGCCCGGTGAGGCTGATGAGGGCGCCGTCGCGGGTGGTGTCCCTCACCGTAGCGGGAGGTTGACAGTCCGAAGGGCTGGATGCCCGTGTGAGCCTCTTTGAGCCCCTTCCCGGATATGGGGAGTCGGAGAGAGGAGGTTCAGGGCGGCACATGCGGACTCAGGTACCGGCAAACCCCCATTCATGTCCGTGGTACCGGTAGACTGAAGCGAATCCCGCCCTCAGGCGGGATCACCAGTTCAGTACCGCTGACAAAAGCTGACAACGCAGATCGACGCAGCCGCTCCTGCTTGCATGCCTGCTGGCCCGGAGTACGGCCTGTGCTGTGCCAGAAAGGGCGCTTCGTGGCCGATTCCGGCAACCCCAACGAGAAGAACGAGTCCACAGCCGGCGAGGTCGGTGAGTCTTCGTATACCGGCAGCAACATCCAGGTCCTGGAGGGCTTGGACGCCGTCCGCAAGCGGCCCGGCATGTACATCGGGTCGACGGGTGAGCGCGGTCTGCACCACCTCGTCTACGAGGTCGTCGACAACTCGGTCGACGAGGCGCTCGCCGGGCACGCCGACCGCATCGACGTGACGATCCTCGCCGACGGCGGGGTGCGCGTGATCGACAACGGCCGCGGCATCCCCGTCGACATCGTGCCGTCCGAGGGGAAGCCGGCCGTCGAGGTCGTGCTGACCGTCCTGCACGCGGGCGGCAAGTTCGGCGGTGGCGGCTACGCCGTCTCCGGCGGTCTGCACGGTGTGGGCGTCTCCGTCGTGAACGCCCTGTCGACGCGGGTCGCGGTCGAGGTCCGGCGTGACGGCTACCGCTGGACCCAGGACTACAAGCTCGGTGCCCCGACGGCGGCGCTGGCGCGCAACGAGGAGACGTCCGAGACGGGCACCTCGGTGACGTTCTGGGCCGACCCCGACATCTTCGAGACGACCGAGTACTCCTTCGAGACGCTGTCGCGGCGTTTCCAGGAGATGGCCTTCCTGAACAAGGGCCTGACCCTGTCGCTGACGGACGAGCGCGAGTCCGCGAAGGCCACGGTCGGCGCCGACGACCCGGACGCGGACGCGGCCGAGCCCGCGGCGC
Source organism: Streptomyces sp. NPDC003038 (assembly GCF_040611115.1). NCBI lineage: Bacteria > Bacillati > Actinomycetota > Actinomycetes > Kitasatosporales > Streptomycetaceae > Streptomyces > Streptomyces sp. NPDC003038. Next base: position 118,917 of record NZ_JBEXNN010000004.1, on the reverse strand, counting down.
GCACGGTCGAGTACCACTACGAGGGCGGCATCGTCGACTTTGTGAAGTACCTCAACTCGCGCAAGGGCGAGCTGATCCACCCGACGGTCATCGACGTCGAGGCCGAGGACAAGGAGCGCATGCTCTCGGTCGAGATCGCGATGCAGTGGAACTCGCAGTACACGGAGGGCGTGTACTCCTTCGCGAACACGATCCACACGCATGAGGGCGGTACGCACGAGGAGGGCTTCCGTGCGGCGATGACGGGTCTGGTCAACCGCTACGCGCGCGAGAAGAAGTTCCTGCGGGAGAAGGACGACAACCTCGCCGGCGAGGACATCCGCGAGGGTCTGACGGCGATCATCTCGATCAAGCTGGGCGAGCCGCAGTTCGAGGGCCAGACGAAGACCAAGCTGGGCAACACGGAGGCGAAGACCTTCGTGCAGAAGGTCGTGCACGAGCACCTCAACGACTGGTTCGACCGGAACCCGAACGAGGCCGCGGACATCATCCGCAAGTCGATCCAGGCGGCCACGGCGCGCGTCGCGGCCCGCAAGGCCCGTGACCTCACCCGTCGCAAGGGTCTGCTGGAGAGCGCCTCGCTGCCGGGCAAGCTGTCTGACTGCCAGTCGAACGACCCGACGCAGTGCGAGATCTTCATCGTCGAGGGTGACTCCGCCGGCGGCTCCGCGAAGTCGGGCCGCAACCCGATGTACCAGGCCATCCTGCCGATCCGCGGCAAGATCCTGAACGTCGAGAAGGCCCGTATCGACAAGATCCTCCAGAACACCGAGGTCCAGGCGCTGATCTCGGCGTTCGGCACCGGCGTGCACGAGGACTTCGACATCGAGAAGCTCCGCTATCACAAGATCATCCTGATGGCGGACGCCGATGTCGACGGCCAGCACATCAACACCCTGCTGCTGACCTTCCTGTTCCGCTTCATGCGGCCGCTGGTCGAGGCCGGGCACGTGTACCTGTCCCGCCCGCCGCTCTACAAGATCAAGTGGGGCCGGGAGGACTTCGAGTACGCGTACTCGGACCGCGAGCGCGACGCCCTGGTGGAGCTCGGCAAGCAGAACGGCAAGCGGATCAGGGAAGACTCGATCCAGCGCTTCAAGGGTCTGGGCGAGATGAACGCCGAGGAACTGCGCGTCACCACCATGGACGTCGACCACCGCGTGCTCGGCCAGGTCACCCTGGACGACGCGGCGCAGGCCGACGACCTGTTCTCGGTGCTGATGGGTGAGGACGTCGAAGCACGGCGTTCCTTCATCCAGCGCAACGCCAAGGACGTTCGCTTCCTCGACATCTGAGTCGGCTCAGCTGACTGCTCGAAAGGACTTCTGACCAGCAATGGCCGACGAAACCACCCCCACCGCCGAGAATCCCGCGGAGGAGCAGCCCGTACTGCGGATCGAGCCCGTCGGGCTCGAGACGGAGATGCAGCGCTCCTACCTCGACTACGCGATGTCCGTCATCGTCTCGCGTGCGCTGCCCGACGTGCGCGACGGCCTCAAGCCGGTGCACCGCCGTGTGCTGTACGCGATGTACGACGGCGGCTACCGGCCCGAGAAGGGCTTCTACAAGTGCGCCCGCGTCGTCGGTGACGTCATGGGCACGTACCACCCGCACGGTGACTCCTCGATCTACGACGCCCTGGTCCGCCTGGCGCAGCCGTGGTCGATGCGGATGCCCCTGGTGGACTCGAACGGCAACTTCGGCTCTCCGGGCAACGACCCGGCGGCCGCGATGCGCTACACCGAGTGCAAGCTGATGCCGCTGGCCATGGAGATGCTCCGGGACATCGACGAGGAGACCGTCGACTTCACGGACAACTACGACGGCCGCAACCAGGAGCCGACGGTCCTGCCGGCGCGTTTCCCGAACCTGCTGGTCAACGGCAGCGCCGGGATCGCGGTCGGCATGGCCACGAACATTCCGCCGCACAACCTCCGCGAGGTGGCGGCGGGCGCTCAGTGGGCGCTTGAGCACCCGGAGGCCTCGCACGAGGAGCTGCTCGACGCGCTCCTCGAGCGGATCAAGGGCCCGGACTTCCCGTCCGGTGCGCTGGTCGTGGGCCGCAAGGGCATCGAGGAGGCGTACCGGACCGGGCGCGGCTCCATCACGATGCGCGCGGTGGTGGAGGTCGAGGAGATCCAGAACCGCCAGTGCCTGGTGGTCACGGAGCTTCCGTACCAGACCAACCCGGACAACCTGGCGCAGAAGATCGCGGACCTGGTGAAGGACGGGAAGGTCGGCGGGATCGCCGACGTCCGTGACGAGACCTCGTCGCGGACCGGCCAGCGCCTGGTGATCGTCCTGAAGCGGGACGCGGTCGCCAAGGTCGTGCTGAACAACCTGTACAAGCACACCGATCTGCAGACGAACTTCGGCGCGAACATGCTGGCGCTGGTGGACGGCGTGCCGCGCACGCTGTCGATCGACGCGTTCATCCGCCACTGGGTGACGCACCAGATCGAGGTCATCGTCCGGCGTACGAAGTTCCGCCTGCGCAAGGCGGAGGAGCGCGCGCACATCCTGCGCGGCCTGCTCAAGGCGCTGGACGCGATCGACGAGGTCATCGCGCTGATCCGGCGCAGCAACACGGTCGAGATCGCGCGCGAGGGCCTGATGGGCCTGCTGGAGATCGACGAGATCCAGGCGAACGCGATCCTGGAGATGCAGCTGCGGCGCCTGGCGGCGCTGGAGCGGCAGAAGATCGTGGCCGAGCACGACGAGCTCCAGGCCAAGATCAACGAGTACAACGCGATCCTGGCCTCCGAGCAGCGTCAGCGCACCATCGTCAGCGAGGAGCTGGCCGCGATCGTCGAGAAGTTCGGCGACGACCGGCGGTCCAAGCTGGTGCCCTTCGACGGCGACATGTCCATGGAGGACCTGATCGCCGAAGAGGACATCGTCGTCACGATCACGCACGGCGGCTACGTCAAGCGCACCAAGACCGAGGACTACCGCTCGCAGAAGCGCGGCGGCAAGGGCGTGCGCGGCACGAAGCTGAAGCAGGACGACCTGGTCGACCACTTCTTCGTGTCCACCACGCACCACTGGCTGCTGTTCTTCACGAACAAGGGACGGGTCTACCGGTCCAAGGCGTACGAGCTGCCGGACGCCGGCCGTGACGCGCGCGGTCAGCACGTGGCGAACCTGCTGGCCTTCCAGCCGGACGAGAAGATCGCGCAGATCCTCGCCATCCGGGACTACGAGGCGGCGCCGTACCTGATCCTGGCCACCAAGGGCGGCCTGGTGAAGAAGACGGCGCTCAAGGACTACGACTCGCCCCGTTCGGGTGGTGTCATCGCCATCAACCTCCGGGAGACGGAGGACGGCAGCGATGACGAGCTGATCGGCGCGGAACTGGTGTCGGCCGAGGACGACCTGCTGCTCATCAGCAGGAAGGCGCAGTCGATCCGCTTCACGGCGACCGATGACGCGCTGCGCCCGATGGGCCGTGCGACCTCGGGTGTGAAGGGCATGAGCTTCCGCGAGGGAGACGAACTGCTCTCCATGAACGTGGTCCGGCCCGGTACGTTCGTCTTCACCGCGACCGACGGCGGCTACGCCAAGCGGACGCCGGTCGACGAGTACCGCGTCCAGGGTCGTGGTGGTCTGGGTATCAAGGCCGCGAAGATCGTGGAGGACCGCGGGTCGCTCGTCGGGGCTCTCGTGGTGCACGAAACGGACGAGATTCTCGCCATCACGCTCGGCGGTGGTGTGATCCGTACGCGCGTCAACGAAGTCAGGGAGACCGGCCGTGACACCATGGGCGTCCAGCTGATCAACCTGGGCAAGCGCGATGCCGTGGTGGGCATCGCTCGTAACGCCGAGGCCGGTCAGGAAGCTGACGAGGTCGACGAGATCGAGACAGAGATCGGGACCGAGGCAGCCGAAGGACAGGCCGCCGAGGCCGCCGAGGGCACGCAGCCTTCGGCTGGGGAGCACGAGGAGTAAGTCGTGAGTGGAGCCACGGGCGCCGGACCGTCCAAAACTGGAGCGAACGGTGCCCGTGGCCCCGCCGCGGACTCCCAGGGGGGAACCGTGACGGACACCCGAGGACCGCAGGTGAACGCCGGGACCGGTCCCGGCGCCGGCCAGGAGCAGTCCGCTCAGCCCTATCACCCGCCGCAGGCCTACGCCGCGCCCTCGGGCGCGGGCGCCGGTGCGCAGCGCAAGCCGCGTACGGGGGCCCGTACGACGCCCAGGACGCGCAAGGCGCGGCTGCGGGTGGCCAAGGCCGACCCGTGGTCGGTGATGAAGGTCAGCTTCCTGCTGTCGATCGCGCTGGGCATCTGCACGGTCGTCGCGGCGGCGGTGCTGTGGATGGTCATGGACGCGATGGGCGTCTTCTCGACCGTCGGCGGCACGATCAGCGAGGCGACCGGCTCGAACGAGAGCAATGGCTTCGACCTCCAGTCCTTCCTGTCGCTGCCGCGGGTGCTGATCTTCACCTCGGTGATCGCGGTGATCGACGTGGTGCTGATGACGGCGTTGGCGACGCTGGGCGCGTTCATCTACAACCTGTCGGCGGGCTTCGTCGGTGGTGTGGAGCTGACGCTCGCCGAGGACGAATGACCGCTGATTGACCTGCGGGGACGCCGTGAGGGAACGGATTTTGGCTCGACCGTGTCTGTGCGCTAATCTTCAGGAGTCAGCGCGCAGCGCGGATGGGGCTATAGCTCAGTTGGTTAGAGCGCATCCCTGATAAGGATGAGGCCACAGGTTCAAATCCTGTTAGCCCCACAGTGTCGAAGACCCCCAGGCCCCCGGGCCTGGGGGTCTTCGCCGTTGGGCCGTTTGAGGGGTTGCCAGGTCACCGATCGGTATCGGTCGGTGTGTATTGTTGGGCGCCAGAAGTCCCCTACGTCAACGAAAGACGAGGTCGCGCGGTGAAGAAGCTGCTCCTGGTCGCACTGGCCGCCATCGGCGGGCTCCTCGTGTACCGCCAGATCCAGGCGGACCGCGCCGAGCAGGACCTGTGGACGGAGGCAACTGACTCCGTGCCCTCTGGTTCCGGTGTGTGAGACCGAAAGCTGATCTCATGAAGCCCCGGCTGCCGCTGCGGTCGGGGCTTCGTGCTGTTCTGTGACAAAAAGTTACGTTATGTAAAGATTTGACTTGCGCTAGCAAAGTCGGGGTGGGCGTGATGGGCCGGGTACGGACGACAGTGGTGGCGGGAGCCGCGGTGGGGGCGGCGGCCCTGGGGCTCGCGGCCGGCCCGCCGGGGACCGCGTACGCCGACGGGGCGGCGCCGCGGCCGATCCCGGCGTACCGCGCCGCGGACGGCGCGAAGAAGATCGAGGGCAAGCCCTCCACGGCGGACGCTCCGCTGCTGGAGGCCGGGACCGTCTACACGGACACGCTCGCTCCGGGCGAGCGTGTCTACCGGCTCTACCTCGACGACGCGTCGAGTGTGTACGTCTCCGCCGTCCTCCAGCCGCCGACGGGTGCCAAGGTCGGCCACAGCGACGGCGTCGAGGTGGAGGTCATGACCAAGGAGGGCCGTGCCTGCCCCAACAACAACGGCAAGGCCAGCTTCGGTTACGACGCCGTCCCCCTCAGCGAGGTCGGCGTCCGGCGGCTGGAGGAGGACGCCGAATGCCAGCAGGCCGGCACCTACTACGCCAAGGTCACGCGTACCGCGGCCAAGGACACCGACCAGAGCCCGTGGCCGGTGGAGCTCCGGCTCCAGCGCGAACCGGCTCTCGCCACCGGCAGCGCGCCCACCACCGCCCCCAGCGCCTGGCCCTCGGAGCCCCCGACCCTGCCCGGCACCGAACCGGTGGCCCGCAGCGGCGGAACCGGCTTCAACGACGCCCGCGCCGTGGGCAGCGGCGTGTGGCGTGACGAGCTGCGGCCCGGACAGACCCGCTTCTACCGCGTCCCGCTCGACTGGGGGCAGCAGCTCGGCCTCAGCGCGGAACTCGCCGCGGCCAAGATGACGAAGACCTACGGCAGCGCCTCCAACGGGCTCACCGTCTCGCTCTACACCCCCTATCGGGGCCTGGTCGCGTTCGAGGACGCCTCCTACGACGGCAAGCAGGCGGCCGTCACCCTCCCGAAGACGGCTCCGGTGGCGTACGAGAACCGCTTCTCCGACGACACGAAGGTGCGGCCGGTCCGCGTCGCCGGCTGGTACTACATCACCGTGACCATGGGCGGAAAGGTCGGCGAGTTCATCGAGGACGCGACCCCCGTGCCGCTGACGCTGCGCATGGACGTCATCGGGAGCCCCGGCAAGGAGCCCGGCTACAAGGAGAGCCTGACCGCGGCTGGATTCGGGGTCGGCGCCGAGGACAGGGCCGCCGCGAAGGCCGGGCTCACCGCCCCGGAGGCCGCCGAGGCCGCGGGCACCCGCTCCGTGATGCGGGTGGTGGCCGGGGCGGGCTTCGGCACCGGAACGCTGCTGCTGCTCGGACTCGGCGGCTGGATGCTGCTCGCGCGGCGCGCGACCGCCTGAGTCCGGGCGGCGCTACATCCGGGTCAACGCCCAGACGCCCACGGCGAAGCAGAGCAGTGCCGCGGCGAGGACCGAGGCCGTCACCTTGGCCGGCGGGCGGCTGATGCCGCCGCCGGTGGGGGCGGTCGCCGCCGGGGACGGGGTGGTGGCCCCCTCCGGCAGCACGACGGGGGAGGCCGGCGGCGGGAGGTGGAAACTGCCCGTCTGCGAGGACGCGTGCGAAGGCGCCGGGGCGGGCGTGGCCCACGCCGCCGGGTACGGCGCGTACGCGGCCGGCGTCGGGACGCGCGGGTGGCTCGCGGCCGCCGTCGCCGCCGTCGTGCCGCGCGGATCGGTACGCGTGGGTTCCGCGGCCACGGCCGCCACCGCAGCGGCCGTGGATGCCTCCGGGGCCGCCGCGGCGGTCGCCTTCGTGGTCGCCGCCGACGGCGTGGCCAGGGGTCCGTCCGGGCCGAAACCTGCCGGGAGCGGACCGAATTGGTCGAACACCTCCACCGGGCTCTCGTCCGGCGAGGCCGGCGGCAGCAGCTCCACGGCCGCGGCAAGGGCCTTGCGGGCCCCCGTGGCCGTCCGGAACCGGCTCTGGGGGTCAGGCTGCAAGAGGTTCGCGATGACGTCCCACAGCGGCGCGGGAACGCCTTCGGGGGCGCCGGGGGTCCCGTGGGCGAGGAAGTGCTCCACCAGCAGCTGGGAGTCGGGCTTGCGCCCCTGGAGCAGGTAGAGGGCGACCAGCCCGACGGCGAAGAGGTCGGCGGGGAAGTCGGGCTCCGCGCCCAGCAGTTGTTCGGGCGCGAAGTAACCGGGCGTGCCGACGACGTAGTTGGTCTCGGTCAGCCGGGGCTCGCCCTTGCGCATCGAGATGCCGAAGTCGGACAGCCGCAGGTGCGGCCGTCCGGTTCCGGTGGCTTCCATCAGGATGTTGGCCGGTTTGATGTCGCGGTGGACGACGCCCTCCGCGTGCACCGCCGCCAGCCCCGACAGCAGCTGGTCGAGCAGCGCGCACGCGAAACGGGGCGGCAGGGGTCCGTAGTCCCCGATCACGTGCCCGAGGGAACCGCCGCCGACCAGGTCCATCGTGAAGAGGACCTTGTCGTCGTCGGCCGCCCAGCTGGCCGGGGCCAGCACGTGCGGATGGTCGATCCGCAGGGCCTGCTCCCGCACGAAGCGCAGGAGCGTGTGGGCGTCGCTCTGCAGCAGGACTTTCGCCGCCACGTACCGGCGACGCCGGTGGTCCCAGGCCCGCCACACGGCTCCCGCGCCACCGCGCCCGATCGGATCGATCAACTCGTATCGACCGGCGAAGATCTCACCCATCGCTGTGCCCGTCCCCCGTCACCTGTCGTCAGCCGCCGCGCGTGTCAGTTCTGATGGGACTCGTAGTGGGCGACCGCGTCGGCGGTGCGGCCCGCTCCGTACACCCGGAGGAACTCTGCCAGTTCCGGGTGGCTGGGGGCGAGCGTGTCCGCCGCGTCGATGATGTCGCCGGCCGCGGAGACCGAGCGCAGCAGCGACTGGATCTCGCGGACGACCCGCTTGACGGTGGGTGCGCCCGAACTGGTGGCGGTCTGCCCGCTGTTGCTGAGGACGGAGCCGCCCTGGGTCTTCTTGATCTCGTCCATCCGGTCGGTGGCCTCCGCCGCGCTGACGCTCCCGTCGGCGACCTGGCCGGCGAGATCCTGAAGGGCCTGGACCCGCTGGACCACGGCGGGGTTGCCGATCTTGGCGCGTTGGCCGCTCATCAGCTGGGACAGCATGGGCGCCGACAGGCCGAGCACGGCAGCGAGACGGGCCTGATTCAAGCCGAGGTCATCTATGAGCCGGCGGAAGAGCGCTCCGAGGGGCTCCCCGTACCAACTGCGCTGAAGCTCCCTGGCTCTGGCCGTGGCCTCTTGCTGTACTGCGTCCACTCTTACTACTCCCCTTCGCTGGTGCGAACCTCGCGTGCATCTTACGGAGCGTGGTCGCACGGCGGGAGTCCCTATCATTTTGCGGGATGAGGGGGTACACCCGGTACTCTGTTCTGCGGAACGACCGCTCCCCTCCCGGGGGACGGCTGCGTCCGTTTTCGGGGCCTTAGCTCAGTTGGTAGAGCGCTGCCTTTGCAAGGCAGATGTCAGGAGTTCGAATCTCCTAGGCTCCACTCCTCGAAAGCCCCTCTGACCTGCGGAAACGTGGGTCGGAGGGGCTTTTTCGCGCTACGGTGTGCGCACCGTTTGCGGGCCGGGGTGCGTCGGCTCCGCACGCGGGAGGGTTCGTCCGTACGGCACAACCCCGCTCCATCCGGCCGGGTCCGGTGGGCCGGCCGCGCTCGGCAGACGTCCGCGGGAAGGGCGTACGCCACCGGCACGGATGGATGCTGTGGACGTGCAGCGGGCGGGACGGGCCAACAGGATCGGACGGTGGGTGCCGGTCAGTCCTCCGACGGGTCGCGTCGCCCCGCCACGTCCCTTCCCTCCCAAGGAGTCACGCGCATGCGCGTACCACCCGTCACGGCAGCGTTCGCGCTCGCCGCCCTGGCCTCGATGGCGATCGCCGCCGCACCGGCGGGAGACGACGAGAAGGACGACCTCGACATCGCCCGGTTCGCCTCAGGAGCCTTCCACGCCCCGGAGCTCGCCGTCGAGGCGGGCTTCGTGGCGACCAACGAGTGCGTGCGGGACACCCAAGGCGGCCAGGGTGGCACGGGCTACCGCTACGTGAACCGGGACAACATCGGATCGCTCCATCCGGGGCGGCCCGCGGCGGTGCTGTACGCGACGGACAAGGAGGGTGTCCGGCAGCTGGTCGCGGTGGAGTACATCGTCGTGGACCCCGACAACGACCCGGACACGGTGACCCCTCCGAAGCTGTTCGGCAGGACGTTCGACGGTCCGATCACCAACGTCGATGGTCTGCCCGTCCACTACTCGCTGCACGTCTGGCTCTGGAAGCACAACCCGAGCGGCCTCTTCGCGCCGTACAACCCGAGCGTCACCTGCCCGTAGCGGCCACGTCCCCCCACACAGCGCCGGACCGCCCCCGCGTTCCACGGGGGCGGTCCGGCGGCCCGGTTCCTGCCGCGCTGGTGTCAGGTGTGCAGACGGCTGTTGACTCCGTCGTGGCCGTCGGCGCCCTCCTCGTCGAACCAGTAGTCGCCGGCGGCCAGGTACCGGAAGGAGTGCTCGCTCTTGCCGGGCAGGGCGACCGTGACGGCGCGGGTGCCGTCCTTGCGGGGCACCAGGGTGTGGGTGCCGGGCTGCCAGTCGTTGAAGTCGCCCACCACGCTGACCGGACCGGGCGGGGTGTCGGCGGGCAGGACGAAGGTGACCTCGGTGCGGTCCTTGCGCGGCTTGCGCTCCAGCATGGGATGGACTCCTGACGCGGGGTGGGGTCTGATCGCGCCCATCCTCGGTCCCGCTGGAGCCGTCCGTATTCAGGCGCAGCCACCCGTCCCCGAACATCACTCTCCCGCCACGATGTGAAGCCGGAGGGTGCGGAGGTGACCTTCCCGCGTGCGCGGCCGCACCCGGGTGGGAAACGGGGCCCGCGTCGGCCCCGTCGGCCGTCCCTCCGCCGGGACGCGGCTTCGGGGCCGGCCGCCGGCCCCAAACCTGCCGCACCGCGTTTTCCCTCCGTCGGCCCAGTCCCGTTGGCCTCTTCGGGGCAGGGGCACTCTCATGGACTCGGACGGTCGTCTCCGGCCGGCCATCACGGCAGAAGGGCACGCCCATGTACGAGATGCGCGCCGAGTCCACCCCCGGCGGATCCGAAATGCTCTGGCACGTCATAGCCGAGGATCAGGCCACCGGCACCCTGTGCGGATACCTCCTGGCTCCGGACCGGACGGTCACCGCACTCCTGTCCGAAGGAGCGGCGGAACGCTACTGCGTTCCCTGCATGACCGCCTTCCGCGCGGCCATGGAGAGCCGCACACCGGGCACGAACGCACTGCGGAGAAGAGCGACGGCGGCGTAACCGGCGGCGCGGCGGATCGTTTCTCTCCATGTCGCGTCGATGCACCTCCGCAGGCCCCCCTGGCGGCGATGCGACACGAAGGCCCTGAGAGCTTCCATCTCTCTCAGGGCCTTCCTCCGTGGGAGCGGCCGCGACGAGTTCGCCCGCCAGTGACGTCCCCCGGACGGCCCTGCCGCAGGGCCGTCCGGTGCACGGTGTCCGACAGTGGGGGAAGGCACCGAGCCCAGGGGGGGCGACACCACGCCGGAGGCGCATACACATGGGACTCTTCGACTTCCTGAAGTCCGACAAGAAGAAGGAACACGAGCCCGCCGAGAAGACGAAGGAGCAGGGCGAGCAGCAGACCCCGCCCGGAGCCGCCCCTTCCCGGAGCACGGCGTCCGACGCCGCCTCGGCCACCCGGGCGGCCGCCGAGCGCATGGCGGCCGCGGCGCCGCCCAAGCCCAAGCCCGCTTCGGCCGCGCCCCGCGCCATGCCCACGCCGACGCCGGCTTCGGCCGCGCACAAGTCCGTTCCCGCCAAGCCCGAATCCCCCGCCGCCAGGCCGCCGGCGGCCGGATCGGCCCCCGCCCCCGCGGCGCCCGGGGCCAAGCACACGCCGACTCCCGCTTCGGCCGCGCACAAGGCCGTCCCCGCCGCCCCCGCCGCCCCCAAGCCGGCGCCCACGGCCAAGGAGCGCACGTACACCGTCATGCCCGGCGACTCGCTCTCCGCGATCGCCCGCCGCGAGCTCGGCGATGAAGCCCGCTGGCGTGAGCTCTACGCCATGAACAAGGGCGTCATCGGCCCCGACCCCCACCTCGTCCGCCCCGGCATGGTCCTCACCCTCCCCGTGTGAACCGGGCGCCCGCGGTGCGGTTACCGGTCGACGAAGGGGCCCGGATCCTGGTGGATCCGGGCCCCTTCGTCACACCGCCGGTCACGACGGCGTCAACAGAGCGACGGCGTCAGAACTGCTTGTCCGTGGTCGATCCGGACCCCGGCTCCGACTCCGCCTCGCGCTCCTTCTCCGCCAGCTCGTCGTCGAAGGTCGCCGCGCCGGCGTCCTGCGCCGACAGTTCGGTGGCCGCCGGCGGCTCGACGAGCCAATCCGGATTCGACTGCTGGTCCCACCACTTCCAGGCCGCGTAAGCACCGCCCGCCAGTACGCCGACCAGCGCGAGGCCCTTCAGCATCCGGCCCTGCCGCGCCCGTCGCTCATGGCGCCGCACCAGCCGCTGCACCTCCTTCGCCGACACCTGGCCGCGCAGTGCGGCCAGCGCCGCCGCCGACCGGGACGCGGCCTCCTCGGCCATCGGCGTGGCCGCGGCGAGCGCGCTCTCGAACCGTGGCTGCGTGTAATCGGCCGCCTGGCGTGCCGCCTTGCGGGTCTGCTTCACCGCCTTCGTCGCCGCCCGGTCCACATGCGGCGGCACATGGGCGCGCGCCGACTTGATCCGGGGCTGTACGTGGCAGTCGTACGTCGTACGCGCCTGCCGCGCGGCCTCATTGGCCGCGTGCGACACCTTCGGCGCCAGTCGCTCATTCGCCTCATGCGCGTAGTGCACCGCGGCATCCTTGGCGGATTCTGCGTACGGCGCCACCACTTCCGCCGCGTGCCGCACACTCTCCCTGGCGCTCTCGGCTGCCAGGCGCACGCTGTCCTTGCGGGTCACGGGATCCTCCTCCTCGGTGGCGGACACAGTTCACCTTTCCACCCTTTGTCGGATCATGCCTGCCCTACGGCCGACGGGCATGCGTGACAGGGCATACGGGTGGAGGATTTCTGTGCCGCGCGGTTCACCGTGCGAGGATCTGGAACCGACAGTGATGACTTGAGGAAGGCAGATCCGTGGCCGACAAGCTCTACGCCACCCTGAAGACCAGCCACGGCGACATCGAGATCGAGCTGCTGGCGAACTTCGCTCCCAAGACGGTCCGCAACTTCGTGGAGCTCGCCACCGGAGGCCGCGAGTGGACCCGTCCCACCGACGGCCAGAAGACCACCGACCCGCTGTACGACGGCACCGTCTTCCACCGCGTCATCGGCGGCTTCATGATCCAGGGCGGCGACCCGCTCGGCAACGGCACCGGCGGCCCCGGCTACCAGTTCGCCGACGAGTTCCACCCCGACCTGGCCTTCACCAAGCCCTACCTGCTCGCCATGGCCAATGCCGGCCCGGGCACCAACGGCTCCCAGTTCTTCATCACCGTCGCCCCCACCGCCTGGCTGACGCGCAAGCACACCATCTTCGGTGAGGTCACCGACAAGGCCAGCCAGGCCGTGGTCGACAAGATCGCCGGCAGCGCCACCAACCCGCGCACCGAGCGCCCCCTCGACGACGTGATCATCCAGTCCGTCGTCATCGAGCAGCGGTGACCCGGTGACCCGGTGACCCGGGGGCCCGGGAATCCCGGAACCCGCGGACCCGGGAACCTTTCCGCCCTGCCCGTCCGTCCTGGATACATACCGGACCGGCGGGGCGCATCCCTGTCCCGCCGCTGATCGAGGGGACCGATGGACACCGACCGTCTGCCGGGCTGCTACCGCCACCCGGACCGCGACACGGGCATCAGCTGCACCCGCTGCGAGCGCCCGATCTGCCCCGAGTGCATGGTCAGCGCCTCGGTCGGCTTCCAGTGCCCGGAGTGCGTCCGTTCCGGCTCCGGCACCGGACACGGTCCCGTCGCGAACGCGCCGCGCACCCTGGCGGGCGGAGTCGTCGCGGACGACCCCCACCTCGTCACCAAGATCCTGATCGGCGTCAATGCCGCCGTGTTCCTCGCCGGCCTGGCCGCACCGGCGCTCGTGGTCCAGCTCCAGCTGCTCGGCCAGTACGTCGAGTATGTCGGCGCCCCCCTCGAAGGGGTCGCCACCGGCCAGTACCACCGCCTGCTGACCTCGGTGTTCCTGCACGTCGAGTGGTGGCACATCATCGGCAACATGATCGGCCTGTGGGTGATCGGCGGCCCGCTGGAAGCGGCCCTGGGCCGGCTCCGCTATCTCGCCGTCTACCTGCTGTCCGGCCTGGGCGGCAGCGCCCTCGTCTATCTGCTGACCGCCCCGAACACCCCGACCCTGGGTGCGTCCGGCGCCGTCTTCGGCCTGCTCGGCGCCACCGTCGTCCTGGCGCGCCGGCTGCGGTACGAGATGCGGCCAGTGATCATCATGGTCGTGCTCATGCTGGTCCTGACCTTCGCGCCCCTCGGCGGGGCGGTGAGCGTGTCCTGGCAGGCTCATGTGGGCGGTCTGGTGACCGGCGCGCTGCTGGGTGTGGGCATGCTCCGGCCCGCCACCGGCAGGAACCGCGCACTCATCCAGTGGGGGACCTGTGGGGTCGTGTTCCTGCTGGCAGCGGCCGTGATCCTGGTCCGGACGGCCGAGCTGACCGCCCTCACCTGAGCGGTCACCTCATCGCACCGGCGTCAACTCTCCACAGAGTTATCCACAGATCTTCTGTCTTTTCCTCAGGTGTGGATGACGCTGTGGATAACTCATGGGGAGAGCTTCCCTCAGGAGTCGATTGCTGCTACTTCCACTGCGTGGAAACGCCGAATCCGGCTGCGATGAATCCGAAACCGACCACGATGTTCCAGTTGCCCAGCGACTCGACGGGCAGCTGGGTATCGGTCACGTAGAAGACGACGATCCACGCGAGTCCGATCAGGAAGAAGGCCAGCATGACCGGGGCGACCCAGCTCCGGTTCGTCAGCCTGATCGACTGCGGCTGCCTCGAAGACGGCGGCGGCGTGTAGTCGTCCTTCTTGCGGATACGTGACTTCGGCACGAGGGGCTCTCCTGTCGATGCGCTGGGGACCTTGCCTGCCCCGGGCGTCCGTTAGCGTAGTGGACCTGTGGCGTAGAAGGAGAAGGGTACGTTGAGCAATTCCGACGACTCCTCCGCGGGTCCCCGTCGCCGGCTCAGACCGGTCCGGCTGCTGACCGCCGCCGTCTTCGCTCTGGCCGGCCTCATTTTCGTCACGAGCTTCAACACCTCCAAGGGTACGAACATCCGCACGGACGCCTCGCTCCTCAGGCTTTCGGACCTGATCGAGGAGCGCAGCCACAACAACGCCGAGCTGGAGAAGACCACCGGAGCCGTCCGCCGCCGGGTGGACGCCCTCGCCGAGCGCGACGACGGCAGCACCAAGGCCGAAGACGCCAGGCTGGCCGCCCTGCGCACCGCCTCCGGCACCGAGGAGCTGTCCGGCAAGGGGCTGACCGTCACCCTCGACGACGCACCGCCGAACGCCACCGCCCGCATCCCCAACGTGCCCGAGCCGCAGCCCAACGACCTGGTCATCCACCAGCAGGACCTCCAGGCCGTCGTGAACGCCCTCTGGCAGGGCGGCGCCCAGGGCATCCAGGTCATGGACCAGCGGCTGATCTCCACCAGCGCCGTGCGCTGCGTGGGCAACACGCTGATCCTCCAGGGCCGGGTGTACTCGCCTCCGTACAAGGTGGAGGCGGTCGGTGACCCGGGCGCGCTGCGCAAGGCCCTCTCGGCCTCCCCGGCGCTGCAGAACTACCAGCTGTACGTGAACGCGTACGGCCTCGGGTGGAAAGTGGACGAGCACAAGGCGCTGACACTTCCGGGGTACTCCGGCACAGTGGACCTCCACTATGCGAAGCCCGTGGAACCTTCGTCCTGACGTCGTACTGCGGTGGGCGGTACGGACGTTCAGCGAGGTGTGCCTGACGGCCGGCACGCTGATCGTGCTGTTCGTGGCGTACGTACTGCTGTGGACCGGGGCCAAGGCGGACCGGGCCATGGACGGGGAGACGGAGCGGCTGCGCGACCGCTGGTCGGCGGCGGCCCAGGCGCGGGCGCAGGCCCCGGCGGCCGCCCCCCGGCCGTCGGGGTCCCCGCCTCCGTCCGCGTCCCCGTCCCAGACCCCGGCCGCGCCCTCGGCGCCGCCGCCTCAGCCGCAGGCGCCGGCGCACTACCCCGCGGGCCGGGCCTTCGCCGAGATGTACATCCCCCGCTTCGGCCCGGACTGGAACAAGCCGGTCCTGGAGGGAACGGGCACCGATCTGCTGAAGAAGGGCCTGGGCCACTACGAGGGCAGCGGCCGTCTCGGCGCCACCGGGAACTTCTCGGTGGCGGGCCACCGGCGTACCTACGGCGATCCCTTCAAGGACTTCCCGCGGCTGCGCCCGGGAGACGCCGTGATCCTCAAGGACGCGACCACCTGGTACACGTACACGATCCGGGGCGGGCCGCTGCGCGTGTCGCCGACCGAGGTGGGGGTGGTCGCCCCCGTTCCCCGGAAGTCGCCGTTCACGGCCCCCGGCCGGTACCTGACCCTGACGACCTGTGACCCCGAATGGGGCCACAGCCACCGGCTGGTCGTCTGGGCGGAACTGACCGGGACCCGGACGGAGGCGCAGGGCGGACCGGAGGGTTTGCCCGGGTGACCCCTGGCGCCGGGCCGCTGCCTTTAGTCTGTTGCCGTACCGCCCTTGCGGTACGTGGAGCGAAAGGGACGCGGACGGCATGTACGGCTGGATCTGGCGGCATCTGCCGGGCAACGCGTGGGTACGCGCGCTGATCTCCCTCGTACTGGCCCTCGCGGTGGTGTTCGTACTGTTCCAGTACGTCTTCCCGTGGGCCGAGCCGCTCCTTCCGTTCAATGATGTGACGGTGGACGAGGACTCGGGAGCCACTCCGTGAGCGCGCGCATTCTTGTTGTCGACAATTACGACAGCTTTGTCTTCAACCTGGTCCAGTACCTCTACCAGCTCGGCGCCGAATGCGAGGTGCTGCGCAACGACGAGGTGGAGCTCGCGCACGCGCAGGACGGCTTCGACGGCGTGCTCCTCTCCCCGGGCCCGGGGACGCCGGAGGAAGCGGGCGTCTGCGTCGACATGGTCCGCCACTGCGCGCGGACGGACGTCCCGGTCTTCGGCGTGTGCCTGGGCATGCAGTCGATGGCGGTCGCGTACGGAGGGGTCGTGGGCCGGGCGCCCGAGCTGCTGCACGGCAAGACCTCGCCCGTGGTGCACGAGGGGCTGGGCGTCTTCGCGGGGCTGCCGTCGCCCTTCACCGCGACCCGCTACCACTCCCTCGCCGCCGACCCGCTGACCCTTCCGGACGCGCTGGAGGTCACGGCGCGGACCGAGGACGGGATCATCATGGGGCTGCGGCACCGGGAGCACGACGTGGAGGGTGTGCAGTTCCACCCCGAGTCGGTGCTGACCGAGTGGGGTCACCGGATGCTCGCGAACTGGCTGGTGCGGTGCGGTGACGCGGGTGCGGTGGAGCGCTCGGTGGGGCTGGCCCCGGTGGTGGGCAAGGCCGTCGCGTGACGGCCCTCGCGCCGTCCGCGCCCACGCAGGGGCGGGCCGCGCGGCGCAGGGCAGCTCAGGAGGCCGCGAAGCGCACGCGGAGGCGGGGCGGTCGCCGGCGCAGGCGGCCGGTGTCGGGCGGGCCGGTGGTGGTCGCGAGCCGGCTGGGCGGGGAGCTGTTCATCACGCTGGGCCTGGTGATGCTGCTGTTCGTCGTCTACCAGCTCTGGTACACGAACTTCCTGGCGGAACGGACGGCGAACGGGGCGGCGGGCTCGCTCCAGCAGACGTGGGAGCGGGATCCGGGCGGCGCGGCCGCCGCGCCCCCGCCGTCGGCGTTCGAGCCGGGGCAGGGCTTCGCGATCCTGCACATCCCGAAGCTGGACGTGAAGGTGCCGGTGGCGGAAGGCATCAGCAAGCCGAAGGTGCTGGACCGGGGGATGGTCGGGCACTACGGCGAGGGCGCGCTGAAGACGGCGATGCCGGCCGACAAGCAGGGGAACTTCGCGGTGGCGGGCCACCGGAACACCCACGGCGAACCCTTCCGCTACATCAACCGGCTGGTGCCGGGGGATCCCATCGTGGTCGAGATGCGGGACGCGTACTACACGTACGAGATGACCTCGGTGCTGCAGCAGACGCCGCCGACGAACGTGTCCGTGCTGAAACCGGTTCCGGAGGGGTCGGGATTCACCACGGCGGGCCGGTACATCACGCTGACGACCTGCACCCCGGAGTTCACGAGCACCTACCGGATGATCGTATGGGGGAGGATGACCGGTGAACGCCCTCGCGGCGAGGGGCCGCCGCCCGCGCTGACCAGCCCGTAGCGCCCGAAAGCCGCCGTAGTCGACCTCGCCGCCGTAGCCGCCGTAGCCTCCTCGTAGCCGCCGTAAGGACGAATCAGCAGTGTCTCGCGCCCGCCACCGCCCTGCCGCCGCAGCGCAGCCCCGCAACCGCAGTGTGCTCGCGGGCTTCATGAGCCTGCTGGGCGAGCTCCTGATCACGGCGGGCCTCGTGCTGGCCCTGTTCGTGGCCTACTCCCTGTGGTGGACGAACGTGCTCGCGGACCGGCAGGCATCGGCGCGGGGCGAAGAGATCCGCCGGCAGTGGCAGACGCCGGCCGCGTCGGATCCGTCGCGGTCCGCGCAGCCGGGCGCCCTGGACACCAAGGACGGCGTCGGCTTCCTGCACGTACCGGCGATGAGGAACGGCGAGGTCCTGGTGAAGCCGGGCACGGCGCCGGACGTCCTGGACGACGGCGTGGCGGGCTACTACACGGAGCCGGTGAAGTCCGCGCTCCCGTGGGACAAGACGGGGAACTTCACGCTGGCGGCGCACCGGGACGGGCACGGGGCGAAGTTCCACCACATCGACAAGGTGAAGAACGGCGACGCGATCGTCTTCGAGACGCGGGACACCTGGTACGTGTACAAGGTCTTCGCGGAACTGCGCCAGACGTCGAAGTACAACGTGGACGTGATCAACCCCGTCCCGAAGGACTCCGGCAAGACCACTCCGGGCCGGTACATCACCCTGACGACCTGCACCCCGGTGTACACGTCGAAGTACCGGTACATCGTCTGGGGCGAGCTGGTCCGGACGGAGAAGGTGGACGCGAAGCGGACGGTTCCGGCGGAGCTTCGCTGACCGGCTTCCTTCAGCTACGCCAGTCATGTGCCTGTGGACAGGTCGCCGTTTGAGAGAGACAAGCTGTCACTGTCAGATCAGCGCAGCACCTGGAGCTGGACGCCCGCGCTCCACGCCTCCAGAAGGCCCCTGTGGACGGCCGTGACGCCTCCCTGGGCGGCGATGGCCAAGGACTCCCGGGTGAAGGCGCACGTGGCCACGTAGAGGGCCACATCGGCCTTGTGGAGCACCTTGGAGGCGCCGAGGAACTTCTGCATCTCCCCGCTGAGCACGTGCCGGAAGGGCGCGAAGTTCTTGCACTGCACGGCCACCGTCCGACCGTCGGCGGTCTTGGCCCTGATGTCGACCCCGCGGTCACCGCCGTGTCCGCCGTAGACCTCGACGTCGGTGCAGCCGTCGCGGCGCAGCAGCTCGGCGACGTGGAGTTCGAACTCCTTCCACGTCATGGCGTCGATGGTGCCGATGACGCCGGTGAGGGCCTTCACGTCCTGGCCGCGCTGGAGGCGGCTGAGCTGGAGGTCGTGCTCGACGAGCCGCTGCTGGATCTGCTCGACGTCCTCCCGGAGGGAGATCAGCTCCCGGCGCTGCTCGCCGGAGGTCTCGATGAGGACGTTCAGCATGGGCACCACGGTCCTGCCGAGTACGTCGGTGATGCGGCCGTCGATGCGCTCGTCGAGCTCGTCCGACTGGGACCTGTGGATAACGTTATCCACAGGTCGTGTGCGGGCCGCGTACTCCGTGTCCAGGAGGTACGTACGCACCTGACGTGCGACTTCGCTGTCCCGGAGCAGCATCCCGACGTTCAGGACAGCCCGCCGGGGGAATACGGCGAGTGACCGAGCCTGTGACTGCATGTAACTGAGTTGCTTAAAGTAACTCAGTTCCGTACCTGTCAAAACTCGGTAGCCGTTGGATTCAAGCTCCTCGCGGTGGTCGAACAGCAGGGCGCGAATCACGACTTCGGTGACCTCGTAGTACGCCGCCACCATCGCCGTCGTCACGTGCAGCCCGTCCGGCAGCAACGACAGTGCCTTCACCTTGTCCAGCACTTCCGTCCGGTCCAGAACGCTCGTGCGCATCGTCCGTGATTCCAGCAGTACCGATTCGTTGATCATGACCCGTCCCTCCCGGGCGGAGCCCGATGCCCCACCCCCGTCCGGGCTAACGAATTCGTACATATGAAGACACGTACGAAAAAGGTCCGGCCCCTCTCCGAAGAGAGGGGCCGGACCTCGGCAGAGCTGAGAACCGGGGTGGCTATCGGCCGCCGCCCCTGAGCCCGCCGAAGAAGCCGCCGTTGCCACCGTTGCCGCCGTCCTGCTGGCCGGCGGTCGTGCGGACGTTGACGACCTGGCCGGCGTTCACCGGCGTACCGGCGCCGGGGTCGGACATCATCACGATCGCGTTGTCGTCCGTCGGGCCCGAGAGGACCTGACCGAAGACCAGGCCCTTGGACGCCAGTTCCTGCTTGGCCTGGGCGACCGTCTTGCCGCCCAGGTTCGGGACCTGAACCTGCTGCGCGGCCTTGGCGATGGTCACGTTGACCGTCTTGCCCGCCTCGACCTGCTCACCCGCCGGGTACTGCTGCGCGATGATCGTCTTCGGCGGGGCCGCGGGGGACTCCACCTCCGTCGTGCTGCCGAGCTTGAGCCTGGCGTCCGAGAGCAGCTTGACCGCCTGCTCCTTCGTCTTGCCCATCAGGTCCGGGACCACCGACTTGGAGATCTCCTTGGCGACCGTCAGCGTGACGACGGAGCCCTTTTCGGCCTCGCCGCTCTTCGGGTTCTGCTCCAGGACGATCCCGGCGGGGCGGTCGGACTCCTGGGCCTTGCGCTCGACCTGGAAGCCCTTCTCCTTCAGGGCCTTCTCGGCCGCTTCGTACTCGATGTTGAGTACGTTGGGGACCAGTTCCTTGGGCGGGCCCGAGGAGACCCACACCTTGACGGTGGAGTTCTTGTCGACCTTGGTGTCGGCCGCGGGTTCCTGCTTGCAGACGTTGCCCTTGGGCTGGCCTTCACAGGGCTCGTCGGCTGCCTTCACCACCTGGAGGCCGACGTTCTGGCCGTTCTTCTGCGCCTGTTCGAAGGTCGCGCCGATGAGCTTGGGCACGGCGGGACGGTTGTCGGCGCCCCCGCTGAAGAGGGAGCGGCCGATGAGGATCGCGCCGACGAGGACGAGGATGCCGGCCGCCACGAGCAGGATCGTGGACGCCTTGCTCTTCTTCTGGTTCTGGCGGCGGTGCGGGCCCTGGTCGTAGCCGTGGCCCTGGTCGCCGTAGCCGTATCCGCCGTCGCCCGGGGGCATGGGCGGGAGCATCGAGGTCTGGCCGGGGTCGGTGGTGCGCAGGGCGGTGGTGGGCTGGTCGTAGCCCTGCTGCCCGTAGCCGTGGCCCTGGTCGCCGTAGCCGTAGCCGGCGGCGCCCATGGAGGCGGCGGCCGCGACGGGCTGGCCCTCGAGGCAGGCCTCGATGTCCGCGCGCATCTCGTCGGCGGACTGGTAGCGGTAGTCGGGGTCCTTGACCAGCGCCTTGAGGACGATGGCGTCCATCTCGGGCGTGATCTCGGGGTCGAAGTTCGACGGCGGCTGGGGCTCTTCCCGTACGTGCTGGTAGGCGACGGCCACGGGGGAGTCGCCGACGAACGGGGGCCGGACGCTGAGGAGTTCGTAGAGCAGGCAGCCGGCGGAGTAGAGGTCGGAGCGCGCGTCGACCTGTTCGCCCTTGGCCTGCTCGGGAGAGAGGTACTGGGCGGTGCCGATGACGGCCGCGGTCTGGGTCATGGTCATGCCGGAGTCGCCCATGGCGCGGGCGATGCCGAAGTCCATGACCTTGACCTGCCCGGTGCGCGTCAGCATGACGTTGGCGGGCTTGATGTCGCGGTGGACGATGCCGGCGCGGTGGGAGTACTCGAGGGCCTGGAGGATGCCGATGGTCATTTCCAGGGTGCGCTCGGGCAGCAGTTTGCGGCCGGAGTGCAGGAGCTCGCGCAGGGTGGATCCGTCGACGTACTCCATCACGATGTAGGGGATGGAGATGTTGTCGACGTAGTCCTCGCCGGTGTCGTAGACAGCGACGATCGCCGGGTGGTTCAGCGACGCGGCCGACTGGGCCTCGCGCCGGAACCGGGCCTGGAAGGACGGGTCGCGGGCGAGGTCGGCGCGCAAGGTCTTGACGGCGACGGTACGGCCGAGCCGGGTGTCGTGGGCGAGGTAGACCTCGGCCATGCCACCACGGCCGAGCACGTGGCTCAGCTCGTACCGGCCGCCGAGGCGACGCGGCTCTTCCATAACGTTGCAGCCCTCTCCGTCAGTCCCGACCGCACCTGTGTGTGGTCCGGCGGTGTGCTGTTCGCGCAAAGGCTACCGGCCGATCGTCGGTGATCGGTTCGTGACCACCGGCTGATACCGGACCGGTACCGTACGCTCCGATCCGGCCGGGAGCAGTGAGGTAGGTCACCCCGGGCCGGCCGGTCATCCCCGGCTCTTGAGTACGGCTTCCATGACGGCCTTGGCCACGGGTGCGGCCTGGCCGCCGCCGCTGATGTCGTCGCGGTCGGCGTCGCTGTCCTCGATGACGACGGCGACGGCGACCGGGGAGGTGCCGTCGGGCAGCTGGGCGTAGGAGATGAACCAGGCGTAGGGGCGCTTCTTGTTGCCCTCGCCGTGCTGGGCGGTTCCGGTCTTGCCACCGACCGTGACGTCCTTCATCTTGGCGTTCTGGCCGGTGCCCTTCTCGACGACGTTGACCATCATCTGCTGGAGCTTCTGCGCGTTGGCCGCGTTGAGCGGCCGGCTCATCTCCTGCGGCTCGTGCTTCTCGACGACGTCGAGGTTGGGGGCGGTGAGATGGTCGACCATGTACGGCTTCATCAGCTTGCCGTCGTTGGCGATGGCGGCGGTGACCATGGCCATCTGGAGCGGTGTGGCGGCGGTGTTGAACTGGCCGATGGCGCTCTGGGCGTTGCCGTCCCTGCCCATCTTCTTGTCGTAGATGCTGGCGAAGGCGCGTACGGGGATGTCGATCTTGTCGTTGTTGAAGCCGAACTTCTCCGCGGTTTCCACCATTTTGTCGCGGGTGACCTTGTCGCCCAGGTTCGCGAAGACGGAGTTGCAGGAGATGCGCATGGCCTCGTTGAGGCTGGCCTTCTCGCACCCGGTGTGGGAGTTGGGCAGCTGCGTCTTCGTGCCGGGCAGGATGTACGGCTCGGGGGTGTCCGTCGGGTCGTCGATCTCCTTGACGACACCCTGCTCAAGGGCCGCGGCGGCCGTGACGACCTTGAAGGTGGAGCCGGGCGGGTAGGTCTCGCGCAGGGCGCGGTTGACGAGGTTCTTGTCCTCGCTGTCCTTGAGCGCGCCCCAGGCCTTCTCGTCGTTCTTCGAGTTGCCGGCGAAGGCGGAGGGGTCGTAGGAGGGGGTGCTGACCAGCGCGAGGATGGCGCCGGTGCGCGGGTCGATCGCGGCGACCGCGCCCTTCCTGTTGCCGAGCTTGTCGTAGGCGGCCTGCTGGGCGGCGGGTTCGAGCGTCGTGACGACGTTGCCTCCCTGCTTCTTCTCGCCGGTGAACATGCCGATGGTGCGGTCGAAGAAGAGCCGGTCGTCGTTGCCGGTGAGGATGCCGTCTTCGAGGGATTCGAGCTGGGTGGAGCCGTAGGCCTGCGAGGCGTACCCGGTGACGGGCGCCCAGAGGGCGCCGTTGACATAGGTCCGCTTGTACTTGTAGTCGCTGCCGTCGGTGACGGTGGAGCCCGTGATGGGCACGCCCTTGACGATGATGTTGCCGCGTTCGGTGGCGTACTGGGCGATCTGGACCCGGCGGTTCTCCTTGCGCGTGCTGAGTTCCTCGGCCTGGACGTACTGCAGCCAGTTGGTCCGGATCAGCAGCGCGAGGACGAGCAGCCCGCAGAACAGCGAGATGCGGCGCAGGGGCTTGTTCATGACGGTCGGACCACCTGGGTCATCTCGGAGTCGGGGGACGGGGCGGGGGCCGGTGCGGGGCGGCGTGCGGTGTCGCTGATCCGGATGAGGACGGCGATGAGGATCCAGTTGGCGAGGACGGAGGAGCCGCCGGAGGCGAGGAAGGGCATCGTCATGCCGGTGAGGGGGATGAGGCCCATCACTCCGCCGGCGACGACGAAGATCTGCAGGGCGAAGGCGCCGGAGAGGCCGATGGCGAAGAGCTTGCCGAAGGGGTCGCGGGCGGCGAGCGCCGTGCGGACGCCCCGCTCGATGATGAGCCCGTAGAGCAGGAGGAAGGCCATCACACCGGTGAGCCCGAGCTCTTCACCGACGGTGGAGAAGATGAAGTCGGAATTGGCGGCGAATCCGATGAGGTCGGAGTTGCCCTGTCCCCAGCCGGCGCCGAGGACACCGCCGGAGCCGAAGCTCATGATCGACTGGCCGACCTGCTCGCAGGCTCCGGAGGTGGCGTAGCAGGCGAAGGGGTCGAGCCAGGCGGTGACGCGGACCTTGACGTGGCTGGCGAAGGAGGCCACGACGACGGCGCCGCCCACCGACATGAGCAGGCCGATGACGATCCAGCTGGTGCGCTCGGTGGCGACGTACAGCATGATCACGAACATGCCGAAGAAGAGCAGCGAGGTGCCGAGGTCGTTCTCGAAGACGAGGACGAGCAGGCTCATCGCCCAGATCATCAGGATGGGACCGAGGTCGCGGCCGCGCGGCAGGTAGAGACCCATGAAGCGGCGGCTGGCGAGGGCCAGGGCGTCGCGCTTCACCATCAGGTAGCCGGCGAAGAAGATCGCGATGACGATCTTCGCGAACTCACCGGGCTGGATGGAGAACCCGCCGACGCTGATCCAGATCTTGGCGCCGAAGACGTCGGCGCCCAGGCCCGGGATGACGGGCAGGATCAGCAGGATCAGGGCGCCGGCCATGGAGATGTACGTGAACCGCTGCAGGACGCGGTGGTCCTTGAGTAGCAGCAGGACGGCGACGAACAGGGCGACGGCCAGCGCCGTGTAGAGCATCTGGTTGGGCGCGGAGGGGGAGAAGGCGCCGTAGGAGCGAATGGCGAGGTTCTGGAGCCGGTCGGACTGGTCCAGGCGCCAGATGAGCACGAGGCCGAGCCCGTTGAGGAGGGCGGCCAGCGGCAGCAGCAGTGGGTCGGCGTACTTGGCGAACCGGCGCACGACGAGGTGCGCGGCCCCGGCGAGCGCGGCGAAGCCGAGGCCGTACAGCAGCACGCCCGGCGGCAGCTTGCCGTCGATCGCGAGGCCCACGTTGACGTAGGCGAAGATCGGGATGACCACGGCGAAACCGAGCAGCAGGAGCTCGGTGTTCCGCCGGCTCGGCAGCTCGATGGCGCCGATGGTGGTCGTGTTGGTGACAACGCTCATGGTGTGGCGGGCCCCCTGTGCCCGCGTGTGTCTACTGCTTTCCGCACAGGCTGACCAGCTGCTGCTCCGCAGGAGTCAGGCCGGGGCCGGGTGTTGGGCTGTTCTGGGCCTCGGCGTTGCGGCGTTCCTCGTCCTTCTTGCAGGCGGAGACCTGGACGCCGAGCTCGTCGATCTTCTCGCGGGCGCCGTCGAGGCTGCCTTCGCTGATGGTGGCCATGACCAGCTTGCGCTTGAAGGGCGGCAGGTACTTCAGTTCGATGTCGGGCCGGTCGGTCTCCACCTTGGAGAGCTCCAGCGGCCCGAGCTTCTGGCTGAGTCCGCGGAAGAGCGCGACGTGCTCGCCCTTGACGCCGACGTAGTACTGGGTCTGGGTCCAGCGCCAGCCGGCGTAGAGGCCGCCGCCGATGGCGCCGGCGACGAGGAGCAGGATCAGCGTACGGGTGGTCCACTTGCGCCCTTTGCTGCGGCGCCTGCGGGGGTGGTCGTACGTGTCCTCGTAGCCGGAGTCGGCGTCGTAGGCGTCGGCTTCGCCGAAGCTGCCGTACCCGCCGCCGCCCTGGCCCTGGTCGGAGTAGCCGTAGCCGGGGCTCTCGCCGCTGCCGGGCGGGCCGAAGGCACCGGGGGGCGGCGGGGCCTGGCGGCCCAGGCCCGAGGCGCGTCCGGCCGGGGTCTGCATGGCGTTGCCGCCGTCGAAGAGCTGGTGCTGGTTCTCCGCGACCGCGCCGACGACGACCGGGGTGTCGTTCAGCTGGGCGGCCAGGGTGTCGCCGCTGTCGGTGTCGAGGACGTCGGCGACGATGCAGGTGATGTTGTCGGGTCCGCCGCCGCGCAGCGCGAGCTGGATGAGGGCCTGCACGGTCTCGTGGGGCCCGTGGTAGTCGGCGAGGGTCTCTTCCAGGGTCTGGTGGGAGACGACGCCGGAGAGCCCGTCGGAGCAGATCAGGTAGCGGTCACCGGCGCGGACCTCCCGGATGGAGAGGTCGGGCTCGACGATGTCGCCGCTGCCCAGCGCTCGCATCAGCAGGGAGCGCTGCGGGTGGGTGGTGGCTTCCTCTTCGGTGATGCGGCCCTCGTCGACGAGGCGCTGCACCCAGGTGTGGTCCTGGGTGATCTGGGTCAGGACGCCGTCGCGGAGCAGGTAGGCCCGTGAGTCGCCGACGTGGACCAGGCCGAGGCGCTGGCCGGTCCACAGGAGGGCGGTCAACGTGGTGCCCATGCCCTCCAGCTGGGCGTCCTCCTCGACCATGACGCGCAGCTGGTCGTTGGCCCGCTGCACGGCGGTGGCCAGGGAGGTGAGGATGTCGGAGCCCGGGACGTCGTCGTCGAGCTGCACGAGGGTGGAGATCACCTCGGAGCTGGCGACCTCGCCGGCGGCTTGGCCTCCCATTCCGTCGGCGATCGCGAGGAGACGGGGCCCGGCGTAGCCGGAGTCCTCGTTCCCCTCGCGGATCATGCCCTTGTGCGATCCGGCGGCGAACCGCAGGGACAGACTCATGCGCACCTGCCCAGTCGACGCTTCCTCCGGGTACAACCGGTCTCGAGCCACACTGCCCACCCTCCGGTCGAGAGCGCGCTCGGGTCCGTGTCCTCGGTGGGACGGATCGCCGCGGCTCGCTCGCTCCGCTCGCTCATTCTCGTACTACTTCCGCAGCTCGATGACGGTCTTGCCGATGCGGATCGGGGCGCCCGGCGGAATGGGCGTCGGGGTGGTCAGCCGGGTCCGGTCGAGATACGTGCCGTTGGTGGACCCGAGATCCTCGACGATCCACTGACCGTCACGGTCGGGATAGATCCTGGCATGGCGGCTGGACGCGTAGTCGTCGTCCAGCACGATGGTGGAGTCGTGGGCGCGGCCCAGCGTGATCGTCTGGCCGGCGAGGGCCACCGTGGTTCCCGTGAGGGTGCCCTCGGACACGACGAGTTTGGTGGGCGCACCGCGGCGCTGGCGCTGCTGCGGTGGCGCGGCCTGCCGGCCCGCCTGCTGCGGTGCGCTGGTCGCGCCGCCGCGGCGGGAGCCGCGCTGCGTGACTCTCGTTCCGAAGAGGTCGCTGCGGATGACCTGGACGGCCACGATGACGAACAGCCACAGAACGGCTAGGAAACCCAACCGCATGACCGTCAGGGTCAGCTCTGACATTGCCCCCGCTTCACCCTTCGGCTTGTCGGTAAATGATGGTGGTACTGCCCACGACGATCCGCGAGCCGTCGCGGAGCGTAGCGCGGGTGGTGTGCTGCCCGTCCACCACGATGCCGTTGGTGGACCCGAGATCCTGGATCGTCGAGGGCGTTCCGGTCCGGATCTCACAGTGCCGGCGCGATACGCCGGGGTCGTCGATCCGCACGTCGGCTTCCGTGCTTCGGCCGAGTACGAGCGTGGGGCGCGAGATCTGGTGGCGGTTGCCGTTGATCTCGATCCAGTGGCGCCGGGTGGCGCCCGCGGTCGGTACGGGTGCGGGTCCGCCGGGGCCGCTTGCGGCAGGCCGGCGGGCGCCGGGTCCGCCGGGGCCCGCAGGGGCGCCCGGGGGCGGGCCGGCGGGCATGGGCGGGGCGCCCACCGGGGGGTAGCCGTATCCGCCTTGCACGGCCGGCTGACCCTGGGGTGCCTGCGGCTGGGAGGTGCTGGAGGCGAGGGTGCGACTGCGAACCCGGTAGAGACCGGTGTCGAGGTCGTCGGCCTTCTCCAGGGTGACCTTGATGGGGCCCATGAAGCTGTAGCGCTGCTGCTTGGCGTAGTCGCGGACGAGGCCCGCGAGCTCGTCGCCGAGCTGCCCCGAGTAGGGGCTCAGGCGGTCGTAGTCGCCAGCGCTGAGTTCCACGATGAAGTCGTTGGGTACGACGGTCCGCTCGCGGTTCCAGATGGTGGCGTTGTTGTCGCACTCCCGCTGGAGGGCGCCGGCGATCTCCACCGGCTGGACCTCGGACTTGAACACCTTGGCGAAGGTGCCGTTCACCAGACCTTCGAGTCGCTGCTCGAACCGCTTCAGGACTCCCATGGGGCACCTCCTCCGTCGTTGTCGCCCTGTACTGCTTACTGATCGTATCCACGCGTGGCGGATTCGGCTGGTTCCCCATCGGTCCTGCGTGCAGGAGTGTTGGTCCTCACAAGGGATCGTAGGGGCGCTCCAGGGACAGTGTCCCGCACCGGGAGCGGAGTGCGGGAGGGGCCGTGGTCACCGGCCCGGGGGTGCGCGGAAAGCGATGTGATTCCACCCCGTTCTCCGTGCTAATGTTTCGACGTCGCCAGGGGAACGGCCCGCAAGGGAAGAACCACTGGGACGCTGCTCGGGCGAGTGGCGGAACGGCAGACGCGCTGGCTTCAGGTGCCAGTGTCCTTCGGGACGTGGGGGTTCAAATCCCCCCTCGCCCACATCGACGAACGGTCGTCATCGCGAAAGCGGTGGCGGCCGTTTCGTGTTTCCCGGACCGTGGGTCTCCGGGTCCGGCGGAGCCGTGGCGTGTCACGTCGGGTGGTCGGCGGGTCAGAGGGTGTCGAGGGTGGCGCGGCGGCGGCTGCTGCGTTCGAAATGGTGCAGCAGGAAGATCGCGGCGAGCAGGTAGCCGAGACCGACCGCCGCTTCGACGGCGAGGGCGGGAAGCAGGCCGGCTCCGGTGTCCGTGAGGCCGAGCGGGCGCCCGTTGCCGGCAGTGAGGTTGACCACGGTGACCAGGACGCCGTTGGCGATGTAGGGCAGGGCGCGGCCGAGCCACAGGAGGGTGCGGCTGCGCGGGCTGAGCAGGACGGCGCCCAGCGTTCCGTAGCGGCGCTCGTTGGCGATGGCCATGGTCCCGCCGTAGACGCACGCCTGCGCCCCGAGCAGGCCCGCCTACATCGGCATCGACGCCGACGGCCCCTACAAGCCCGACCACTACCGCTACTGACCCCATCACGTTCCGGCCCTGATCGAGCTCTTCGTCGGCCGTCCGACTTTCGTCATGCGGGGTGCGACGAAAGAGGGCGGCCTGCGGCCTGCCCGGGTGTCTAGGGTCGTCGCGTGGATGCGACGGCGAGGATGCGGGCGGGCTGGAACTGGCTGAAGGGGCCTGAGCCCTGGACCGGGCGGATGCTGGCGGGGGACCTGGCACTGGCCGGGGTCCTGGCCGTGCTCGGCCTCGGCGTCGACGAGCTCGACAACGGCTCCGGACGGCGGATGGTGGCCGGCGCCGTCGTCGTGGTGGCACTGACCCTGCTGCGGCAGGCCTCGGTGGCGGCGATGCACGAACTGCGCGAGGTCGTCGGCATTCTGCGCGACGGCGTGGAGGCGCCGACTCCGGTCGAGGAGGCGCAGCCCGCGGCGCGCGGCGTGGCCGGGATCGCGGCAGTGGTGGAGGCGGCGCGGGGCTCGGGGACCGACGTGCGGATGAGTACGTCGGGGCAGCCCCGGCCGCTGGTCGCGGCGTGCGACCACGCGGCCTACAGGATCGTGCAGGAGGCCCTGACGAATGCGTACAAGCACGCTCCGGGGGCGCCGATCACCGTGGAGCTGCGGTACGAGGACGACTCGCTGGTGGTGGAGATCGCCAACGGCCCGGCGGCCGGCCCGGACTCCGGCGAGGTGGTATCGGGCGGCCAGGGTCTGACGGGGCTGCGCGAACGGGCGCGGCTGGTCGGCGGGATGGTGCACGCGGGGACGACCGAAGACGGCGGGTTCCGGGTGGCGGGCGTGTTGCCGTACGGGGCGGAGCCCGCGGGGGTCGAGGAGGTGGCCGACGACTTCGGGCAGCAGGCGTGGGGTCTCAAGGGCGCCCCGCCGATGGACTGGGAGGCGGTGGACCGGGAGCTCGTCGTACGCGGACGCAGCCGGACCGGGGGTGTCGCCCTGGGCTGCGGGATCGCGGTCGCGGCGTTGGTGCTGCTGGTGATCGTGATGGGCGCCGGGGTGGCGCTGATACTGGGCACGGCGAACGACGCGATGATTCACCGGGACGAGTTCGACGCCGTACACGTGGGCCAGCCCGAGCGGGATGTCCGCGACAAACTGCCCAAGGGAGACAACATCCTGACGGCGGGTGCGGACCGGAAGGGGCCGCCGCGACCCGAGGGTTCGGAGTGTCTGGCGCTGTTGTCGACGGATCAGCCGAGCGACCTGGGAACCGATCTGATTTTCCGGTTCTGCTTCAAGGACGGCAAGCTCGTGGACAAGCAGGCCTACGAGGCCAAGCAGTAGGAGCGCGGGGTGACAGCCAAAGTGATCCGAGTGGTGATCGCTGACGACGAGCCGCTGATCCGGGCCGGGATCAGGATGATCCTGACCTCGGCGCCGGACATCGAGGTCGTCGCGGAGGCGGCGAACGGCCGTGAGGCCGTGGACCTGGCCCGCGCACACGCGCCGGACGTGATGCTGCTGGACATCCAGATGCCGGTCATGGACGGGCTGACCGCGCTGGGAGAGCTGCGGCGGGCCGCGCCGGAGGTGCGGGCGCTGATCCTGACCACCTTCGGCGAGAAGGAGAACGTGCTGCGGGCGCTCGGCCAGGGCGGTGCGGGATTCCTGCTGAAGGACTCGGCGCCCGGCGAACTGATCGGAGCGGTCCGGGCGGCGGCGGCCGGGGACGCGTATCTCTCGCCCGCCGCGACGCGGCACGTGGTGGACCAGCTGGCGTCGGGGAAGGCCGCCGTGCGCGGTGACGAAGCACGGCGGCAGGTGGCGGAACTCAGCGAGCGGGAGCGCGGGGTGCTGGCGCTGCTGGGGGAGGGCCTGTCCAATGCGGACGCGGGCCGGCGGCTGCACATGAGCGAGGCGACCGTGAAGACGTACGTCAGCCGGATCCTGGCGAAGCTCGGATGCGAGAACCGGGTGCAGGCGGCGCTGCTGGCCAGGGACGCCGGGCTGTAGATACGGTCAGGCCGTTCTGAAGGCGATCACTGGCCGGTCACGACCGGTCGGATACGGGCGGGGGCGGCGCGGATGGCGGCGGTAGCGGGGCAGCGGATACCGGACGTGGCGGGGTTCGCGCCACGGGTGGCGCAGGGTTCGCCGAAGGAGGAGGGCAAGGCGCGGCGCGCACGCGTGCCGCGGTCGTCCCACGCCGGCTTCGAGGCGCCGGCCGGACGGCCGGACGCCGTGCGGGCGGTGGAGGAGTCCAACGCCGGGCGGGTCCGCGAGCTGACGCCGATACGGGTGGGCCGGATGGCCGCGAACCCCTTCGCGTTCCTGCGCGGGGCCGCCGGGTTGATGGCGCACGACCTGTCCGCAGGCCCCGTGACCGGGATCGGCGCGCAGATCTGCGGAGACGCCCACGCGGCGAACTTCGGTCTGTACGGGGATGCGCGCGGCCGTCTCGTCATCGACCTGAACGACTTCGACGAGACCGTGTTCGGCCCGTGGGAGTGGGACGTGAAGCGGCTGGCGACCTCGCTGGTCCTGGCCGGGCGCTTGGTCGGCGCCGATGAGGACATCTGCCGGGCGGCGGCGCTGGACGCGGCGGGAACGTACCGGCGCACCATGCGGCTGCTGGCCAGACTGCCCGCACTCGACGCGTGGAACGCCATCGCGGACGAGGAGCTGGTCTCGCACGCCGATGCCCGGGATCTCCTCGGCACCCTGGAGCGGGTCTCGGAGAAGGCCCGGAACAATACCTCCGCCCGGTTCGCCGCGAAGTCGACCCAGGTGGGGCCAGACGGGGGACGGTGCTTCGTCGACGCGCTGCCGGTGCTGCGCAGGGTCGGGGACGGGGAGGCGGCGGCTGTGGCGGCCGCGCTGGGCCCGTACCTCCAGACGTTGCCGGGGGACCGGCTGCCGCTGCTGGCCCGGTACGCGATCCACGACGTGGCGTTCCGCGTGGTGGGGACCGGCAGCGTCGGCACCCGGTCGTACGTGGTGCTGCTGCTGGATCACCGGGGTCAGCCGCTGGTGCTCCAGGTGAAGGAGGCGCGGCCCTCGGCGCTGCTGCCGTACCTGCCGGCGCTGGGCTTCGTATCGGCGGCGGAGGAGCACGAGGGCCACCGGGTGGTGGCGGGCCAGAAGCGGATGCAGGTCGTCTCGGACAGCCTGCTGGGCTGGACCACGGTGGAGGGCCGACCCTTCCAGGTGCGGCAGTTCCGCAACCGCAAGGGCAGTGTCGATCCGGCGGCGCTGACCGTCGAGCAGATCGACGACTACGGGCGGATGACCGGCGCTCTGCTGGCCCGGGCGCACGCGCACAGCGCCGATCCGCGGCTGCTGGCCGGGTACTGCGGGAAGAACGAGGAACTGGACGAGGCGATGGCCGCCTTCGCGGTGGCGTACGCCGACCGGACCGAGGCGGACCACGCCGACCTGGTGGCGGCCGTGAGGTCGGGGCGGATCGCGGCGGAGGCCGGAGTCTGAGCCGGTCGCCTCGCGGCGGGCGGTGCCGGCGGTGCCGGCGGTGCCGGCGGTGCTGGCGGTGCGGGCGGTGCGGGCGGTGCCGGCGGTGCGGGCCCCCGGGCCGGCCAGGGCGGTGCGGGCGTAGCCGGGAGCGCTGCGCCGCGGGTTCTTCGCGGCGGGATTCCGCGGGGATGTTTCACGTGAAACATCCCCGGGGCCGGCTCGAGGTGCGCCGGTGGGCCTGGCCTGGTCATGATCACCCGGACACCCCCTAGGCTGGCCGGGTGAGCGAGCAGACCGAGCAGCCTGAGCAGACAGTCCCTGGTGCTTCCGGCGCCTCCGGCGAGGAGCGTCCGGAGGCGCGCCTGGAGCGGGCCGTGCGCGCCGCCGAGCAGGCGCTGATCGAGTTCGAGATCGCGGTGGAGACCTTCCGGGTGGAGGTGGAGAACTTCTCCCGCCTGCACCACCAGAAGCTCGGCCCGATGTACTCGCGGCTCGACGAGCTGGACGCCTTGATCGCCGAGGCGAAGGCGGCTCGTACCGGGGATCCCGAGGATGCGCGGCGGGCCGCGGAAGCACGGGCGCTGGTCATGCCGATGCCGGGTGTGGAGGAGCTGTTCCACGACTGGCTGGGCTCGGACGGGATGTCCGACGACGCTTCCGCGATGCTCACCGACCGGTCGGTGCGGCCGCCGGAGCGAGTGCGCCCCTCGGAAGAGGTGCGCCGCCTCTACCGCGAGCTGGTGCGCCAGGCGCACCCGGACCTCGCCCAGGACGAGACCGAGCGCGAGCGGCGCGACGCCTTCATGGCGCGGGTGAACGCCGCGTACGGACGGGGCGAGGAGCAGCAGCTGCGCGAGCTTGCCGAGGAATGGGCGGCCGGGCCGGCGCCCGAGGACGCCGGCCCGAGCGAGACCGAGGAGCTGTACCTCCGGCTGGAGTGGCTGGCGCGGCGCAAGGAACTGCTGTCGCTGGTGGCGCGGGAGCTGGAGGACAGTGCGATCGGGTCGATGCTGCGGATGGCTCCCGAGGACCCGGACCGGCTGCTGGAGGAGATCGCCGAGCAGCTGCTGGGGCAGGTGTCCGAGCGGGAGGCGGAACTGGCGAGCCTTGTCACTCCGTGAGGGTCGGCGGGCGGGGGCTGGTCGCGGGGCACGCGTGTTCGGTGCGGCGCCGTTGCGCGAGCGGCGCCGGGCCGCGCCCGGGCTACCTGAGGCTCCGCCCCAGACCCTCCCCCCAGACCCCGCGCCTCAGACGCCGGCGAGGCTGAGTCTGGGGCGCGGCTGGGGGTCGGCGGGTCAGATAGGTTGGCAGCAGATCTGCGATGAGAGAAGGCGACAGCTATGAACTTCGGACCGCTTCCCTCGGTGGACGCCGCCGCGGTGCCCTCCGAAGGCTTTGTCCTCGACGTCCGTGAGGACGACGAATGGGCGGCCGGCCATGTCGAGGGCGCTCTGCACATCCCGATGAGCGACTTCGTGGCCCGTTTCGGTGAGCTCACAGAGGCCGTCGAGGACGGTCGCAGGGTGCACGTGATGTGCCGGGTGGGCGGGCGTTCCGCGCAGGTCACCCAGTACCTCGTGCGCCAGGGCATCGACGCCGTCAACGTCGACGGCGGGATGCAGGCGTGGGACGGCGCCGGGCGCCCGATGGTGACGGACGAGGGGAACCCCGGCCCGGCCTACGTGCTGTAGCGGCCGGGCCCGGCCCGGCATCAGCCGAGGGGGTGAGCGGCCAGCAGGTCGCCCAAGGCCTCCTCGTGTGCGGCCGCCGGGCCGAGCTGGAGCTCCAGCTGCTTGGCCCATGCGTGGTAGCGGTGCAGCGGGTAGTCGGTGTCGGCGCCGAAGCCGCCGTGCAGGTGCTGGGCGGTCTGCACGACCCGCCGCACCCCCTCCGAGGCCCAGATCTTCGCGACCGCGACATCCCCGGAGCTCGGCAGCGGACCGCCGGCGCCACCGGTCGCGGTGTCGAGCCGCCAGGCGGCCTGCCAGAGGGTGACCTCCATGGCCCGCAGGTCGATGTAACGGTCGGCGGCCTGGACGGCGACGGCCTGGAAGGTGGCCACCGGGAAGCCGAACTGTTCGCGCTTGCCGGTGTATCGGCTGGTCATGGTGAGAACGCCCTCGCCGAGGCCGAGCGCGAGGGCGCACGTCCCGGTGGCGAGGAGCTGGCGGAGCCGCTCCCATGCCTCGGGATCGTCGATGAGGTGCGCCGCCGGCACCCGCACGCCGTCCAGGGTGGCTTCGGCGAGGCGTTCCCCGCTGGTGGAGTACTGGTCGGCGAGGGTGAGGCCGTCGGCGGTACGCGGGACGAGCGCGAGGACCGCCTCGCCCTCGCCGGTGTGGGCCGGTACAGCGATCCAGTCGGCGTTCTGAGCCCAGGGCACGGCGGTCTGTGTGCCGTCGAGGGACCATTCCCCGCCGGAGCGGTGGGCAATGACGGCGAGTTCGGCCGGGTCGTGGCCGGTTCGGCCGTGCGCGGCCGCGGTGAGCACCAGCGTTCCACGCCCGGCGCCGGGCAGCAGGGCGGCGGCCAGTTCGGGACTGCCGTGGGCCTGGACGGCCATGGCGGTGGCGCAGTGCTCCAGCAGCGGCACCCGGGCCAGGACCTTCGCGGCCTCGCGCAGCACCAGGCACAGGGCGACGGTGTCCAGACCGGCGCCGCCGTGCTCCTCGGTGAGGACCAGGCTCAGCAGATCGGACTCAGCGAGCTTGGCCCACAGCGCCCGGTCGAAGTCGTCGGCGACGGCCCGGGGCGTGAGCGCGGGACTGGGCACGCTGTCGGGTGCGACATCCGCGAACACGGCCTTTGCTGCTTCGACGGCGGCCTGCTGCTCCTCGGTGAAGGTGAAGTCCACTGCCTGTCCTCCCGCGCGCACCGGATCCTGCCCAGGTATCGTTCATGTCTGACGGTGCGTCAAGATAGAACAGGTTCCTGGAATTGGACAGGGCGCGGGAGGGACAGGCGGCCACCGGCAGGCTGGGTCCGACGGTCCGGGTCTGACGGTCCGGGCACGACGGTCCGGGTCCGACGGGCCGGGATGGATGACCCGGCTCAGCGGTCGAAGTCGATCTCCACTTCCTCCGTCACCGGGTGCGACTGGCAGGCCAGCACGAACCCGGCCTCCGTCTCCTCGGACTCCAGCGCGAAATTCCGCTCCATCCGGACCTCGCCCGTCACGAGGAACGCCCGGCAGGTGCCGCACACCCCGCCCTTGCAGGCGTACGGGGCGTCCGCGCGGTTGCGCAGCACCGCGTCCAGCAGCGATTCCCCGTCCCGCACCGGCCAGGTACCGGAGCGGCCGTCGAGCCGTGCCGTGACCCGGCCGTGGGAAGTGGTGTCCGAAGCCGCCGCGGGGGCCGGCGCCGTGGTGTCCTCGACGTGGAAGATCTCCTCGTGCACCCGGGTCCGTACGACACCGAGCGTGCTCAGGGCCCGCTCCGCGCCCTGGACCAGGCCGTACGGCCCGCACAGGAACCAGCCCGTCACCTCCGCGACCGGGAGCAGCGCGGGCAGCAGGGCCGCGATCCGCTCCTCGTCCAGCCGTCCGGACGGCAGCCCGGCCTCCTGCTCCTCCCGGGAGAGGACGGTCACCAGCTGGAACCGCGCCGGATACCGGTCCTTGAGGTCGGCGACCTCCTCCAGGAACATCGTCGAAGCCGCCGTACGGTCGCTGCGTACGAGGCAGAAGCGGGCGTCGGGCCGGGCGGCGAGCAGGCTCCCGGCGATCGACAGCACGGGGGTGATGCCGCTGCCGCCGACGATCGCCGCATAGTGCCCGGCGGCCGGGGCCTCGGAGGGGGCCAGTACGAACCGCCCGGCCGGGACCATCACGTCCAGCACGTCCCCGGCGGCGATCTCCTTGTGCGCGAAGGTGGAGAACTCCCCGCCCTCCACCAGCCGCACCCCGACCCGCAGCAACTCGGGGCCCTGCTCACCCGGCGCGGGGGAGCAGATCGAGTAGGTGCGCCGGATCTCCGCCCCCTCGGCGGTGTTCCGGCGCAGGGTGAGGTGCTGGCCGGGCAGGTGCCGGTAATCGGCGCGCAACTCCTCGGGGATCCGCAGGGTGAGCGCCACCGAGTCGTCGGTGAGCCGGTCGACCGCCGCCACCGTCAACGGGTGGAACGCGCCGTGGCGCGCGGGTCGCGTGGCACGCGGGGGCGCCGAGGGCACGGCCCGCACGGACGGCACAGACGGCGGGGACACGGCCATCTACAGCTCCTTGAAGTGGTCGAACGGTTCACGGCAGGCGGTGCAGCGGCGCAGCGCCTTGCACGCGGTGGAGGAGAACCGGCTGAGCAGCTCGGTGGCGGTCGACCCGCAGTGCGGGCAGCGGACCGACAGGGTGAGCGGGACCGGTCCGCCGGCCGCGTGCGGCCGCGGCGGGGCGATGCCGAACTCGGCCAGCTTGCGGCGGCCTTCGGCGCTGATGTCGTCGGTCGACCAGGCGGGTGCCAGCACGGTGGTCACCCGCACCCGCGGTATGCCGTGGCCGGTCAGGACGCGCTCGATGTCGGCGGACATGGCCTCGATGGCCGGGCAGCCGGTGTACGTCGGCGTGAGGGTGACCTCGGCGTGGCCGTCCTCGTGCATCCGCACCCCGCGCACCACGCCGAGCTCGGCGAGGGTGAGCACGGGCAGCTCGGGATCGGGGACGGAGCCGGCGAGCTCGGTCAGCTCCGCCTCCAGGCGGGTCGTCCCCGCACCGCGGAGGCCGGCGCCCGCGCCCGGGCCGCCGGGGGTTTCGCCGCCTGTTCCGGTCGGGATACCGGTACCGGTACCGCTGCCGGTCACCATGACGCCCCCGGATGGCTTCGGTGCAGGTGCTGCATCTCGGCGATCAGCCGGCCGAACGGCTCCGTGTGCAGCCCCTGCCGCCCGGCCCCGGCCGCCCAGGCTCCCGTGCGCTGCCCCTCGGGCAGCGCGAGCCCCGCCCGCTCCAGTACGTCGGCCAGTGCGGCCAGCCAGCGCGCTTCGAGGGCGCTCCAGTCCAGGCCTTCGAGCCCCTCCACCGGCTGGAACATCTCCCCGGTGTACTTCCACAGCCCGTCCAGGCCGGCTCGCATGCGCTCCCGGCTCTCCTGCGTGCCGTCGCCGAGCCGCAGGGTCCACTGCTCGGCATGGTCGCGGTGGTAGGAGGTCTCCTTGACGGCCTTGCCTGCCAGCGGCGCGAACGGGCCGTCCCCGCGCGCCAGTTCCCCGTACAGCTCGTGCTGGTAGAAGGAGAAGTAGAGCTGGCGGGCGATGGTGTGGGCGAAGTCG
Organism: Streptomyces sp. NPDC003038; assembly: GCF_040611115.1. Classification (NCBI taxonomy): domain Bacteria; kingdom Bacillati; phylum Actinomycetota; class Actinomycetes; order Kitasatosporales; family Streptomycetaceae; genus Streptomyces; species Streptomyces sp. NPDC003038. The sequence goes on along the minus strand of NZ_JBEXNN010000004.1, from coordinate 81,690 downwards.
CCGTTCGGCTGCTCGACCAGCTGGAGGTTGCGGAAGGACCGCTCCTCGCGCAGGAACGCCAGCTCGTCCTCGTCACCGACGAGGGAGAGCAGGATGCGGGCCTGGCCGAGCAGGTCGAGCGCGATGTTCGCGAGGGCCACCTCCTCCTCCAGGACGGGGGCGTGCCCCGCCCACTCGCCGAGGCGGTGGGAGAGGATCAGCGCGTCGTCCCCGAGGGCGAGGGCCGCCGTCCGGGGAACCTCCGGGCCGGTCGCCGTGGCGTCGGATGCGGATCGGGTGCTGGTCACAGGTGCTTCACCCCCTCCGGGATCTCGTAGAAGGTGGGATGCCGGTAGGGCTTGTCGGCGGACGGGGCGAAGAACGGGTCCCGCTCGTCCGGCGAGGACGCCGTGATCTCGGTGGAGGGAACCACCCAGATCGAAATGCCCTCGCCGCGCCGGGTGTAGAGGTCGCGGGCGTTGCGCAGAGCCATCTCCGCGTCGGGGGCGTGCAGGCTTCCCGCGTGCGTGTGCGAGAGACCGCGCCGCGAGCGCACGAACACCTCCCACAGCGGCCAGTTCCGCGTCATACCCGTGCCTCCTCGTTCTCGTTCTTGTTCTCGTACTTGTTCCTCGCGGCCTGCTTCTCCGCATACGCCGCGGCCGCGTCGCGCACCCAGGCGCCTTCCTCATGGGCCGTGCGCCGCTGGCTGATCCGCTGTTCGTTGCACGGACCGTTGCCCTTGAGCACGTCCCAGAACTCGGTCCAGTCGATCGCGCCGAAGTCGTAGTGTCCGCGCTCGTCGTTCCACTTCAGGTCCGGGTCGGGCAGGGTCAGGCCCAGCGTCTCCGCCTGCGGGACGGCGATGTCCACGAACCGCTGGCGCAGCTCGTCATTGGAGTGCCGCTTGATCCGCCAGGCCATCGACTGGGCCGAGTGCGCCGACTCGTCGTCGGGCGGGCCGAACATCATCAGGGAGGGCCACCACCACCGGTCGACGGCGTCCTGTGCCATCGCGTGCTGGGCCTTGGTGCCCCGCGAGAGGGCGAGGAGCAGCTCGTACCCCTGGCGCTGGTGGAAGGACTCCTCCTTGCAGACGCGGACCATGGCGCGCGCATACGGACCGTACGAGCAGCGGCACAGCGGCACCTGGTTGGTGATCGCCGCGCCGTCCACGAGCCAGCCGACAGCGCCGACATCCGCCCAGGTCAGTGTGGGGTAGTTGAAGATCGAGGAGTACTTCTGCTTCCCGGCGTGGAGCTTGTCGAGCAGCTCGTCGCGGCTGGTGCCGAGGGTTTCGGCGGCGCTGTAGAGGTACAGGCCGTGGCCCGCCTCGTCTTGGACCTTGGCCGTCAGGATGGCCTTGCGGCGCAGCGAGGGCGCGCGCGTGATCCAGTTGGCCTCGGGCTGCATGCCGATGATTTCGGAGTGCGCGTGCTGGGCCATCTGGCGGACGAGGGAGGCGCGGTACTCCGCGGGCATCCAGTCGCGCGGCTCCACGCGCTCGTCCGCCGCCACGGCCGCGTCGAAGGCCGCCGCGAGCTGCGCCTCAAGGCCGACCTCGCGGCCCGCCTCGGTGCCTGTCCGCCCGAGGGCCATGTCCTGCCCCGTTTCCGGGCTCACTGCCACCATCCCGGCCCCCTGTCAGAGTCTGCCGTCCGCCCGACCGACCGATCGTTCGGTTCATCCTCTTCAATGGTGGGTCGGCGGCCCGTAGGGTGTCAACCTCTGTGGTCAACCCTGTGGACGCCGGATGATCGGGGTGGGATGCATTCGAACGATCGGGAGCCCGCGGCAGAGGCTTCCGCACCGCCGCCGCGCGCACCCGGAATCGCCGGTCTGTCCACCCCGTACCGGGTCGTCGCGGCCCTTGCCCTCGGGGCCGTCGCCGTCACCGCCTGCGGGCACCTGGCCTTCGTCTTCCTGCACGTGGCCCCGGCCAACACGGTGAGCAAGCGGCACGCGCGGACGGTCGACGGGTGGATCTACCCCGAGTTCGAACAGAACTGGAAGCTCTTCGCCCCCAACCCGCTCCAGCAGAACATCGCGGTCGAGGTGCGCGCGCAGGTACGGACCTCCGCCGGTGAGCTGATCACCAGCGACTGGCGCGACCTGTCCGCCGAGGACGGCGCGGCCATCCGGCACAACCTGCTGCCGAGCCACACCCAGCAGAACGAACTGCGCCGGGCCTGGGACTTCTTCACCGGCTCCCACGACGAGCAGAACGAGCCGAACGGCGAACGCGGCGCCCTCTCCGAGGAGTACCTGCGGCGGATCGCGGTGGACCGGCTCACCCCGGTCCACCGGGACGAGCGCATCCTGAGGGTTCAGCTGCGCTCGGCGACGAGGGCGGTGCCGGCGCCGGAGTGGAGCACCGAGCAGTCGGACACCCAGACCTACTACCGGGAGCTGCCGTGGTGGACGGTGTGAGCGGCGTAGGCGGCATGGGCCGAGTGGGAGGCGCGGGCGGCGTAGGCGGCCCGGGCAGGGCGGGCCCGGTGGGCCGGGCGCGCGAGGCGGCCGGCCGGGCGCTGGCGAAGGTCACCGGCCAGGCCCTCGGCCCGTACCAGAGCGCCGTGATCCGCATCGGCTTCGCCGGGACCTGGCTGTTCTTCCTGCTGCGGGAGTTCCCCCACCGGGCCGAGCTGTACGGGCCCGACGGGCCGTGGAGCTGGGAGCTGGCGGAGCGGCTGATCGCCTCCAACGGGGCCTTCACGGTGCTGCTGTGGTCCGACTCGACGCTGTGGTTCGAGATCGTCTACGCCATGGCCGTGCTGTCGAGCGCGGGGCTGCTGCTGGGCTGGCGGACCCGGGCGACGTCCGTGCTGTTCATGGTCGGCGTGCTGTCGCTGCAGAACCGCAGCGTGTTCATGGGCGACGGCGGCGACAACGTCATCCACCTGATGGCGCTCTACCTGGTGCTGACGCGCTGCGCGCAGGTGTGGTCCCTCGACGCGCGCCGGGCCCGTACGCGCGGTTCGGCGACGGCCGGGGCGGCCGGGCCGGTGGTGTGGGGCGTGCTGGGGGCGGTCCTCGCGTACGGGGCGGCGACCGGGGGCTTCAGCCACGGCTGGCTGGCGGCCTTCGCGGCGGCGTGGGTGGTCGCCGGACTCTGGTGGACGGTCGACCGGTACGAACCGGAGGGGGAGGGACGGGCGGCCCTGGACGTCCTGGCGAACCTGCTGCACAACGCGGGCATGCTGGTGATCATGGCGGAGGTCTGCCTGATCTACGCGACGGCGGGCTGGTACAAGATCCAGGGGTCGCGGTGGCAGGATGGGACGGCCCTGTACTACCCGCTGCGGCTGGACTACTTCACGCCGTGGCCGGAGCTGTCGGGGCTCCTGGCGGGCAGCGGGACGGTGGTGATGCTGCTGTCGTACGGGACGGTCGCGGTGCAGGTGGCGTTTCCGTTCACGCTGTTCAACCGGCGGGTCAAGAACGTGCTGCTGGCCGTGATGATGCTGGAGCACGTGGGGATCGCGGTGCTGCTGGGCCTGCCGTTCTTCTCGCTCGCGATGATTGCCGCTGACGCGGTGTTTCTGCCGACCGCGCTGCTGGTGTGGCTCGGCGCGGGGGTTCGGGGGCGGGTCCGTGCGGTGGCTCCCGTGGGGGCGGGGGACGGGGTTCCGGGGGCGCGGCCTGTGGTGCCGGCGGGCTCGGGCCTTCGCTGACGCGAGCTTCTGCCGCGCCGTCGCGCAAGCGGCCCCGGGCTGCGCCCGGGCTCCCAGGGCTGCGCCCGGGCTCCCAGGGCTCCGCCCCGGACCCCGCGCCTCAATCGCCGGCGGGGCTTGATTTGCCCCGGGTCGTGCGTCTCGATCGCGGGTGGCGCTTGATTGGCCCGGGCCCCGCACCCGCGCCTCTATCGCCGGTGGGACGTGATTTGCCTCGGGTCGTGCGTCTCGACCGTGGCGGGCTTGATTGGCCCGGGCCCCGCGTCTCGATCGCCGACGGGGCTTGATTGGCCCCGGACCCCGCGCCTCAATCGCCGGTGGGGCTTGATTCGTCTCGGGTCGGGCGTCCGGCCCAGGGGCTGGGCGGGGCGTCGTAAGGTCGGGGTATGCGTGAGCGGCTGAGTGTGGACGAGACGGTGGGGCGGTGGCGGGAGGCCGTCGGGCGGGGGGACCTCGTGCTGCTGGACGGGTTCCACGCGCTGAAGCACGCCCTGCGCTTCGGGGCGCAGGTCCACATGGCCGTCGCCGACGAGCCGGACACCGTACGGAAACTCGCCGCCGAGCTGGCTCCCGACGTCGAGGAGGCCGTGGCCGCACTGGTCCGGGAGGCGCCGCTCAAGGGTCTGCTGCCCCGCGTGCATCCCACCGGCGTCGCGGCCCTCGCCGTACGGCCCGACCGTGCGGCAGGCCGGGCCGCGCTCGACCTGATGCCGCGGCCCGCGCCGATCGTCGTACTCGACAACCCCCGCAACCTCGGCAATGTCGGCGCCGTCGTCCGGCTCGCCGCCGGCTTCGGGGCCACCGGGGTCGTGACCCGCGGCGATCTCGACCCCTGGCACCCCAACGTCGTCCGGGCCGGGGCCGGCCTGCACTACGCCACCACCGTCGAGCGGCTCGAACTGGAAGAACTCCCGCCCGGGCCGCTCTACGCGCTCGACCCGGAGGGCGAGGACATCCGCGCCCTCACCCTCCCGGACGACGCCCTGCTCGCCTTCGGCTCGGAACGCCACGGCATCTCGCCCGAGCTGCGCGCCCGCGCCGACCACCTGGTGTCCCTGCCGATGCGGCCGCAGGTCTCCAGCTACAACCTGGCCACCAGCGTGGCCATGGCCCTCTTCCACTGGGGAGGCCCCGCAGCGGGTTAGGACCGGGGATCATGCCTGGCGGCGGACCTCCACCACGCGGAAGCGGTTCGAGACGAAGGCTCCGTCGCACAGTGCCGCATTCGCCGCCGGGTTGCCGCCCGAACCGTGGAAGTCCGAGAACGCCGCGGTCTGGTTGACGTACACCCCGCCCGTCAGGTTCAGCGAGAGCTGCGCCGACTCCTCCAGGCAGACCTCCTCGATCGCCCGCTCGGTGTCCGCGGACGTCGTGTACGCGCCCACCGTCATCGCGCCCTTCTCCCGCACCGTGCGCCGCAGCAGCTCCAGCGCGTCGGCCGTGGAGTCCACGGCCACCGCGAAGGACACCGGGCCGAAGCACTCGGAGAGGTACGCGGCGTCGGCGTCCGGCTTGGACGCGTCCAGCTTCACCATCACCGGCGTACGGACCACGGCGTCCGGGAATTCGGGGTTCACCACTTCGCGGGAGGGCAGCGCGACCTCGCCCAGCCCGGCCGCCGCCTCCAGCCGGTCCTTGACCCCCGGGTTGACCAGGGCGCCCAGCAGCGCGTTGGCCCGGGCGTCATCGCCCAGCAGGCCGCCGACCGACGCCGCGAGGTCGGCGACGACCTCGTCGAACGTCTTGTGTCCGGCGTCCGTCGCGATGCCGTCCCGCGGGATCAGCAGGTTCTGCGGGGTGGTGCACATCTGCCCGCTGTACAACGAGAGGGAGAAGGCCAGGTTGGACAGCATTCCCTTGTAGTCGTCGGTGGAGTCCACCACGACGGTGTTGACGCCGGCCTTCTCGGTGTAGACCTGCGCCTGGCGGGCGTTGGCCTCCAGCCAGTCCCCGAACTCCGTCGAGCCGGTGTAGTCGATCAGCTTGATCTCGGGCCGCACGGCGAGGGACTTGGCGATGCCCTCGCCGGGCCGCTCCACCGCGAGCGCCACCAGGTTGGGGTCGAAGCCCGCCTCCGCGAGGACCTCCCGCGCGACCTGCACGGTCAGCGCGAGCGGCAGCACCGCCCGCGGGTGCGGCTTGACGAGCACCGGGTTGCCGGTGGCCAGGGAGGCGAAGAGCCCCGGGTAGCCGTTCCAGGTGGGGAAGGTGTTGCAGCCGATCACCAGGGCGATGCCGCGCGGGACCGCCGTGAAGCTCTTGCCGAGCTCCAGCGGGTCCTTCTTGCCCTGCGGCTTCGACCAGTCGGCCCGGCCCGGGACCCGGGTCTGCTCCTCGTACGCATACGCCACCGCCTCCAGGCCGCGGTCCTGCGCGTGCGGGCCGCCCGCCTGGAACGCCATCATGAAGGCCTGGCCGCTGGTGTGCATGACCGCGTGCGCGAACTCGTGCGTCCGCGCGCTGATCCGGGCCAGGATCTCGACGCAGACCAGGGCGCGCGCCTCGGGCCCGGCGTCCCGCCAGGCACGCATGCCGGCCCGCATCGCGGGGAGCAGGACCTCCGGGTCCACATGCGGGTACTCGACGCCCAGCTCCGGGCCGTACGGGGACACCTCGCCGCCGGTCCAGCCGTCCGTGCCGGGCTGCCCCAGGTCGAGGCGGGTTCCGCGGACGGCTTCGAAGGCGGCGAGCCCGTCGGCCGGCGCGGTCTCCCCGTACGCCTTGGGGTGCTCGGGATGCGGGGACCAGTAGGCGCGGCTGCGGATCGCCGTCAGCGCCTGATCCAGGGTGGACCGGTGCTTCTCGGAAAGCTGGGGGACGGTGAGCTCGGCGGCCATCAGGGACCAACTCCTCGTTGAGCCGGGCGGATCGGGCGGGATCGGGCGGGATCGACAGGCGGTTCAGGCAAGGCGGGCAAGGCGGGCAGTGGCAAGCAAGCCAAGCAACGCGAGCGAGCCAAGCAACCCGAGCAACCCAGGCAAGGCAGGGCGGTGAAGAGCAGACTGGAGCTAGAGTAACCGAACGATCGGTCGGGACAAGAGGGCCCGGCAGACCTGTGGATAAGTCGGTGCGGGAGGATCAGGTCATGACAGCAATCGAGCGGTCCCGCACTGTGGCGGTCGTCGGCGCCGGCACCATGGGACAGGGCATCGCCCAGGTGGCCCTTCTTGCAGGTCACCGGGTGCTGATCTACGACATCGACGCCACGCTCGCCACCGACGGCGTCGCCCTGGTGCAGGACCGCGTCGAGCGGATGGCCGCCAAGGGCCGCCTCGATCGCGCCGAGGCCGAGCACGCGATCGGCCGAATCGAGTCGGCCGGCGGCCCGGGCCTCGCGGGCCTCGCCGAGGCCGCCCTCGTCATCGAGGCGGTCGTCGAGGACGTCGGCGTCAAGCGCACCCTCTTCGCGGCCCTCGAAGAGGTGGTTTCGCCGGACACGCTGCTGGCCACCAACACCTCCTCGCTCTCCGTCACCGAGCTCGCCGCCGGTCTCGCGCACCCGGGCCGCTTCCTCGGCCTGCACTTCTTCAACCCGGCCCCGCTGCTCCCGCTCGTCGAGGTGGTCAGCGGTTCCGCGACCGACCCGGCTGCCGCCGACCGCGCGTACGCCACCGTCCTCGGCTGGGGAAAGACGCCGGTCCGCTGCGCCGACACCCCCGGCTTCATCGTCAACCGGATCGCCCGCCCCTTCTACGCCGAGGCCTTCGCGGTGTACGAGGAGCAGGGCGCCGACCCGGCCACCATCGACGCCGTGCTGCGCGAATGCGGCGGCTTCAAGATGGGTCCCTTCGCGCTGACCGACCTGATCGGCCAGGACGTCAACGAGGCCGTGACCCGCTCCGTGTGGGAGTCCTTCTTCCGGAGCCCCAAGTTCACCCCCTCGCTCGCGCAACGCCGGCTGGTCCAGTCGGGCCGCCTGGGCCGCAAGTCGGGACACGGCTGGTTCCCGTACGGCCCGGACGCCGTACCGGAAGCGCCGCACACCGCCGCCCCCGAAGAGGCCCCGGCCAAGGTCACCGTCGTCGGTGACCTCGGGCCCGCCGCCGAGCTGGCCGAGCTGCTGGAGGAGGCCGGGATCGAGGTCACCGCCACCGAGCACGGCGGCCCGTACATCCAGCTGCCCGGCGAGGGACAGCTCGTCCTCGCCGACGGGAAGACCTCCATCGAGTTCTCGGACGTCGTCTACTTCGACCTCGCGCTCGACTACCGCGGCGCCACCCGGATCGCGCTCTCCGCCGGTGCGGACACGAGCGAGCGGACCCTCGCCGAGGCCGTCGGACTCTTCCAGAAGCTCGGCAAGCGGGTCTCGGTCATCGGCGACGTCCCCGGCATGATCGTCGCCCGGACCGTCGCGATGCTGATCGACCTCACCGCCGACGCGGTCGCCCGGGGCGTTGCCTCCGCCGAGGACATCGACACGGCCATGCGGCTCGGCGTCAACTACCCGCTCGGCCCGTCCGAATGGCACGAGCGCCTCGGCCGGGACTGGGCCTACGACCTGCTGCACCACCTCGACGAGCGCTGTCCCGGCGGCCGGTACGCGCCCTCGCTCGCGCTGTTCAAGCTGGGCTACGCCGAGGACGCCGACGACGCCGGGGGCGCCGAGGACGAGGCCGGGGAGAGCGAATGACCACGGCCAAGCGGGACACGTACACCCCGGAGACCCTCCTGTCCGTCGCGGTACAGGTCTTCAACGAGCGCGGCTACGACGGCACCTCCATGGAGCACCTCTCCAAGGCCGCGGGGATCTCGAAGTCCTCCATCTACCACCACGTCACGGGCAAGGAGGAGCTGCTGCGCCGGGCCGTCAGCCGCGCCCTCGACTCGCTCTTCGCGGTACTGGAGGAGCCCGGAGCCGTACGGGGCCGGGCGGTCGAGCGCGTCGAGTACGTCACGCGGCGCACGGTGGAGGTGCTGGTCACCGAGCTGCCGTACGTGACGCTGCTGCTGCGCGTCCGGGGCAACACGCGGACCGAGCGCTGGGCCCTGGAACGCCGCCGCGAGTTCGACCACCAGGTCGCGGACCTCCTCAAGGCCGCCGCGGCCGAGGGAGACCTGCGGGCGGACGTGGACATCCGCCTCGCCACCCGGCTCCTCTTCGGCATGGTGAACTCCCTGGTCGAGTGGTACCGCCCGCACCCGGGCACGGGCCACGACCAGCTCGCCGACGCGATCGTCCACATGGCCTTCGACGGCCTGCGGACCACCCGCGACTGACCGACCCGCAGCCCCGTCCGAGCCCCCGCCCGCTGACAGCCCCCGCCCGCTGACCCCCCCGCCCTCTGACAGCCCCCGCCCCCTGTCCGGCCTAGTCCTCCGAGATCGTGGGTCCGGCCGGCGGCCCTCCCGGCCCTCCCGGTCCGGGGGCCAGCAGGTCCGTCTCCTCGAACACCAGCAGGGTGCGCGTGGAGAGGACCTCCGGGATGGCCTGGAGCCTGGTCAGGACCAGTTCGCGCAGCGTCCGGTTGTCCGGTGTGTGGACCAGCAGCAGGACGTCGAAGTCTCCGCTGACCAGGGCGATGTGAGCGGCGCCCGGCAGCTCGCGGAGCTGTTCGCGGACCGTGCGCCAGGAGTTCTGGACGATCTTCAGGGTGATGTAGGCGGAGGCGCCCTGCCCCGCGCGCTCGTGGTTGACGCGGGCCGTGAAGCCGCGGATCACTCCGTCGTCGATCAGCCGGTTGATCCGGGCGTAGGCGTTCGCCCGCGACACGTGCACCTGCTCCGCGACCGACCGTATCGAGGCCCGGCCGTCCGCTTGGAGCAGCCGCACGATCGAGCGGTCGATGGGGTCCAGGGTGCGGGGTGCCACCGGCGGGCCCCCGGGGGCGCTACCGGCGGTACCCCCTAGTGGGACCGTCGGTGAACCGGCTCCGGCCATTTGTTCATCCGGCATTGCCCGATGCCTCCCTCTCCTGGACGTCCTGCACCCATCCCAGGGCTTCGGCGCCACTTTGTCCACAGCCTGGAGCCGCCTGTAGCCAAATTGCGCGGACAACCGAACAATCGGTAGGTGAGGCGCCTCACACCCGGGGCTCTCCCCGCCCGCTTCCCACGAGGAGGTGTACGCCGCCATGACGGTCCAAGAGCTGCCCGGTGCCGGTGCGTCCCACCGACCCACCCCGCCGCCCGCCTGGAGGCCCCGTACGGATGCCGCCCCGCTGCTCCCGGACCCCGAGCCCTACCGGGTGCTGGGCACCGCGGCGGCCGAGCGGCTCGACCCCGCGCTGATGCGCCGCTGCTACGCCGAGCTGGTGCGCGGCCGCCGCTACAACGCCCAGGCCACCGCGCTGACCCGGCAGGGACGGCTCGCCGTCTACCCCTCCACCGTCGGCCAGGAGGCTTGCGAGATCGCGGCCGCGCTGGTTCTGGAGGACCGGGACTGGCTGTTCCCGAGCTACCGCGACACCCTGGCGGCCGTGGCGCGCGGACTGGACCCCGTACAGGCGCTGACCCTCCTGCGCGGCGACTGGCACACCGGCTACGACCCGCGCGAGCGCCGGATAGCCCCCCTGTGCACCCCGCTCGCCACCCAGCTGCCGCACGCGGTGGGCCTGGCCCACGCCGCCCGGCTGCGCGGCGACGACGTCGTGGCGCTCGCCATGGTCGGCGACGGCGGCACCAGCGAGGGCGACTTCCACGAGGCGCTGAACTTCGCCGCCGTCTGGCAGGCCCCGGTGGTCTTCCTCGTGCAGAACAACGGCTTCGCGATCTCCGTCCCGCTCGCCAAGCAGACCGCCGCCCCGTCACTGGCCCACAAGGCCGTGGGGTACGGGATGCCCGGCCGGCTGGTCGACGGGAACGACATCGCCGCCGTGCACGAGGTGCTGACCGAGGCCGTCCGGCGCGCCCGGTCCGGCGGCGGTCCGACCCTGGTCGAGGCCGTCACGTACCGGATGGAGGCCCACACGAACGCCGACGACGCGACCCGCTACCGCGGTGACGCCGAGGTCGAGGCATGGAAGGCGCACGACCCGGTGGAACTGCTGGAGCGCGAGCTGACCGCACGCGGAATCCTCGACGAGGCCGGCGTTCAGGAGGCCAGGGACGCGGCCGAGGTGATGGCGGCGGACCTGCGCCGGGCGATGAACGCGGATCCGGTGCTGGACCCGATGGACCTCTTCGCGCACGTCTACGCGGAGCAGACGGACCAGTTGCGGCAGCAGGCGCAGATGCTGCGCGCCGAGCTGGAAGCGGAGGAGCAGTCGTGACGACGGTGGCGGCGAAGCCGGCGGTGAAGCCCGCGACGATGGCGCAGGCCCTGAACCGGGCGATGCGGGACGCGATGGCGCAGGACCCGACGGTCCACGTCATGGGCGAGGACGTCGGCACGCTCGGCGGTGTCTTCCGGATCACGGACGGGCTCGCGAAGGAGTTCGGCGAGGACCGCTGCACGGACACACCGCTCGCGGAGGCGGGAATCCTGGGCGCGGCGGTGGGCATGGCCATGTACGGGCTGCGGCCGGTGGTGGAGATGCAGTTCGACGCGTTCGCGTACCCGGCCTTCGAGCAGCTGATCTCGCACGTGGCGAAGATGCGGAACCGGACGCGGGGCGCGATGCCGCTGCCGATCACCATCCGGGTGCCGTACGGCGGCGGGATCGGCGGCGTGGAGCACCACAGCGACTCCTCCGAGGCGTACTACGTGGCGACCCCGGGCCTGACGGTGGTCACTCCGGCGACGGTGGAGGACGCGTACGGGCTGCTGCGCGCCTCGATCGCGAGCGACGACCCGGTGGTCTTCCTGGAGCCGAAGCGGCTGTACTGGTCGAAGGCCGACTGGTCGCCGGAGGCGCCCGCCGCGGTACCGGGGATCGGCAAGGCGCTGGTCCGGCGGACGGGCACGAGCGCGACGCTGATCACGTACGGTCCTTCGCTGCCGGTGTGCCTGGAGGCGGCCGAGGCGGCGCGCGAGGAGGGCTGGGAGCTGGAGGTCGTGGACCTGCGCTCGCTGGTCCCCTTCGACGAGGAGACGGTCGTGGCGTCCGTACGCCGCACCGGGCGCGCGGTGGTGGTCCACGAGGCCGGCGGCTTCGGCGGACCGGGCGCGGAGATCGTCGCCCGCGTCACCGAGCGGTGCTTCCACCACCTGGAGGCGCCGGTGCTGCGCGTGACGGGCTTCGACATCCCGTACCCGCCGCCGATGCTGGAGAAGCACCACCTGCCCGGTGTGGACCGGATCCTGGACACCGTGGCCCGCCTGCAGTGGGAGAACTGATGCCGCAGGTACTGGAATTCAAGCTGCCGGATCTCGGCGAGGGCCTGACGGAGGCCGAGATCGTCCGCTGGCTGGTGGCGGTCGGGGACGTCGTCGCCGTGGACCAGCCGGTCGTCGAGGTCGAGACGGCCAAGGCGATGGTGGAGGTGCCGTGCCCGTACGGCGGTGTGGTCACCGCCCGTTTCGGGGAGGAGGGCACGGAGCTTCCGGTGGGGGCGCCGCTGATCACGGTGGCGGTCGGTGTGCAGGCCGGAGCGGGGGCGGGCGAGGAGCCGGAGCCCTCGGGCTCGGGCAACGTCCTGGTCGGCTACGGCACGGACCACTCCCGGCAGGCGCGGCGGAAGCGGATCCGGCCGGGGGCGGGCGCGCCTGCTGCTCCGGTCGCGGCGTCGGTCACCGCTGCGGCTGCGGCTCCAGCCGCGGCCGTGGCTGCGGGCTCGCGCCCGGCCGTGGCTCCGGCCCTCGCCGCCGCTCCCACCGGGCCGGTCGCGGTGATCTCGCCGCTGGTGCGCAAGCTGGCCCGGGACCACGGGGTCGACCTGCGCGCGCTGCGCGGATCGGGGCCCGAGGGGCTGATCCTGCGGGCGGACGTCGAGGCGGCGCTGCGCGAGCCCGAACCGGCACCCGCCGCCGCGCCTGTGGCCGCACCCGGTCCGGAGGCGGCCACGCGGATCCCCCTCAAGGGGGTGCGCGGGGCGGTCGCCGAGAAGCTGTCGCGCAGCCGCCGGGAGATTCCGGACGCCACCTGCTGGGTCGACGCGGACGCCACCGAGCTGATGGCGGCACGGACCGCGATGAACGCCGTGGACGGACCCAAGATCTCGGTGCTGGCGCTGCTGGCCCGGATCTGCACGGCCGCGCTCGCCCGGTACCCGGAGCTCAACTCGACCGTGGACCTGGCGGCCAAGGAGATCGTCCGGTACCAGGCCGTGCACCTGGGCTTCGCCGCGCAGACCGATCGGGGCCTGGTGGTCCCCGTGGTCCGCGATGCCCACCGCCGCACTCCGGAGTCCCTGTCGGCGGAGTTCGCCCGCCTCACCGAGCTGGGCCGGGCGGGCAAGCTGGCCCCCGCCGACCTCACGGGCGGGACCTTCACCCTCAACAACTACGGGGTGTTCGGGGTCGACGGCTCCACGCCGATCATCAACCACCCGGAGGCGGCGATGCTCGGGGTGGGCCGGATCGTCCCCAAGCCGTGGGTGCACCAGGGCGAACTCGCCGTCCGGCAGGTCGTACAGCTGTCGCTGACCTTCGACCACCGGGTGTGTGACGGCGGCACGGCGGGCGGCTTCCTGCGGTACGTCGCGGACTGCGTGGAATCCCCGGCGGTGCTGCTGCGCAGCCTGTGACCGGTGCGGGACGGGGTGGGGGGCGCTGCGCAGCCTGTGACCGGTGCGGTGCGGTGTGTGTGCCGCGGGCGCGGAACCGTCCCCGCCCCGCCGTTCGCCGGCTCCCGGGCTCTGCCCGGGAGCCGGGGGCGGAGCCCCCGTGGGCGCGCGGTCAGACCGTGAGCAGCAGCTTGCCCACGTGGCTGCCCGACTCCATGGCCCGGTGCGCCTCGGCCGCCTCCTCCAGCGGGAACGTCGCGTGCACCACCGGCCGGATCCGCCCCGCCGACACCAGCGGCCACACGTGTTCCCGTACGGCCGCCACGATGGCCGCCTTCTCCTCCAGCGGCCGGGCCCGCAGCGACGTCGCGGTGATCGCCGCCCGCTTGGCCAGCAGCGCGCCGAGGTTCAGTTCGGCCTTCACCCCGCCCTGCAGTCCGATCACGGCGAGCCGGCCGTTCACCGCCAGGGCGTCCACGTTCCGCGCGAGGTACTTCGCGCCCATGATGTCCAGGATCACGTCCGCGCCGGCCCCGCCCGTCGCAGCCCGCAGCTCCGTCACGAAGTCCTGCTCGCGGTAGTCGATCAGGATGTCCGCGCCCAGCTCCTTGCACCGTGCCAGCTTCTCCGGGCCGCCGGCCGTGACCGCCACCGTCGCGCCCACGGCCTTCGCCAGCTGGATCGCCATCGTCCCGATGCCGCTGGAGCCGCCGTGCACGAGCAGCGTTTCGCCGGGCCGCAGCCCGGCCACCATGAACACGTTCGACCACACCGTCGAGACGACCTCCGGCAGCGCCGCCGCCGTCACCAGGTCCACGCCCGCCGGGACCGGCAGCAGCTGGCCCGCGGGGACGGCCACCTTCTGCGCGTACCCGCCGCCCGCCAGCAGCGCGCACACCTCGTCGCCCACCGCCCAGCCGGAGACCCCCGGCCCGATCGCGGAGATCCGCCCGGAACACTCCAGGCCCGGATAGCGCGAGGTGCCGGGCGGGGGGTCGTAGAAGCCCTGGCGCTGCAGGACGTCCGCCCGGTTCACGGCGCTCGCCGCGACCTCGACGAGCACCTCGCCCTCACCGGCCACCGGATCGGGTACGTCGGTCCAGACGAGGGCCTCGGGGCCGCCGGGCTGCTCGATGGTGATCGCATGCATGGCCCGGAGGGTACGCGAACGCGCCCCACCGGCCCAGTACCTACTCGGCCGAGCCCAGGGTCACCGGCGGTGACATCGGCGGAGACGCCCGCACGATGGTGATGAGACGGTCCGTCAGCTGCAACGGGCTCGCGTGCGGGTCGTCGTACGCGAGCAGCCGGTGTCCGCGCAGCACACTCACGACCAGGTCCTGGGTGTCCCGTACCGACTTGCCCGCTTCGGCCTTGTTGACGGGCCGTTCGATGAGGTCGAGGCCGCTGCCCTGCTGGATCAGGTCCTCCATGACGGTTCCCGCGCTCGGGCTGAGGACGGAAAGCCCCAGCAGCCGCCCGGCCGCGCTCGCGCTCGTGATGACCGCGTCCGCGCCCGACTGGCGCAGCAGGGGTGCGTTCTCCTCCTCGCGCACGGCCGCGACGATCTTCGCTCCTCGGTTGAGCTGTCGCGCCGTCAGCGCGACCAGCACCGCCGTGTCGTCCCGCTGGGTGGCGATGACGATCTGACGGGCCTTCTGCAGCTCGGCGCGGAGCAGGACGTCGGAGCGCGTGGCGTCACCCACCACCCCGGTGAATCCCTCCGAGTTGGCCGTGTCGATCACCTTGGAGCTCGGGTCGACGATGACGACCTGCTCCTTCCGCAGGCCGGTGGCCAGCAGCGTCTGCAGGGCAGAGCGGCCCTTCGTGCCGAAGCCGATGATGACCGTGTGTTCGCGCAAGTTCTTCCTCCAGCGACTCAGCCGCCATTCTTCCCTCGTCCGCTCGGTGAGGACTTCCAGGGTGGTGCCGACCAGGATGATCAGGAACAGCACGCGCAGCGGCGTGATCAGCAGCACGTTCATCAGCCGCGCGCTGTCGCTGTGCGGGACGATGTCGCCGTATCCGGTGGTGGACAGGGTCACGGTCGCGTAGTAGACGCAGTCGAGGAAGTCGACGGTTTCGTTGGCGTTGTCGTGATAGCCGGCCCGGTCCGTCCACACGATCAGGACGGTGAGGCACAGCACCAGCATGGCCATCAGAAGGCGCTTGCTGACCTGGCGCAGCGGCTTGTCGATGATGCGTCTGGGCAGCTTGATGCGCCGGGAGACGAGCTTCTCGTCCGCCTCCCGGGCCATGGCGTCTTGGCCGGGGAGTTTCACGTGAAACATCCTCCCGAGGCCCAGGGAAGATCAAGGATCTCCAGTTCCTGCCCGGCCCGCGCGCCGTTCGGCGGTACGACGGCCAGCGCGTCGGCGGCCGCCACTCCGCGCAGCATCGCCGGGCCGTTGTAGCGCAGCGGCGCCGCGTGCTCACCGGTCAGCAGGACCGGGACCAGCCGGGTGTCGTGCGGGTGGCCCGGCACGTCGCCCTGGACCACGGCCGTGTACCGGGGGCGCCGACGGCGGCCTGCGAGGGCGCGCAGCAGCGGTTCGGCGAGGGTCAGCAGCCCGGAGACGGCGGCCAGCGGGTTGCCGGGCAGACCCACCACGTACGGGCCGTTCCCGCGCTCGCCGACGCGGGCGAGCAGCATCGGGTGTCCGGGGCGTACCGCGACCCCGTCGACCAGCATCTCGGCGCCGGCCCGGCGCAGTACGGGGTGGACGTGGTCGACGGGCCCGCCCGCGGTGCCGCCGGTGGTGATGACCACGTCCGCGGCGGAGGTGGTGACGGCCTCCAGCAGGGCCTCGGCTCCGGCCGGGTCGTCACCGAGCCGCCGGGTGCCGGTGACCTCGGCGCCGAGCCGGGCGAGCCAGGGGGCGAGCATGGGGCTGAGGGCGTCCCGGATCAGCCCGTCGTGCGGGCGGCCTTCGGTGAGCAGCTCGTCGCCGAGCACCAGGATCTCGACGCGGGGCCGGGGACGGGTGGTCAGCTCGTCGTACCCGGCGGCCGCGGCCAGGCCCAGTACGGCCGGGGTGACCAGGGAGCCGGCGGGCAGCAGCAGGTCGCCGGAGCGGCACTCCTGGCCTCGCGGGCGGATGTCCTGGCCGGTCAGGACGGGCCGGTCGGCGTAGAGCTGCGTGCCGGCTTCGCGGCTGTGCTCGTTGCGGATCACGGCGGTGGTGTCGGCGGGGATCCGGGCTCCGGTGGCGATCCGTACGGCCTCGCCGTCCGCGAGCGGCTCCGGCCGGTCGGAGCCGGCCAGCAGGTCTCCACCGGTGCGGACGGTCCAGGGGCCGGGGCCGGCGACGGCCCAGCCGTCCATGGCGGAGGTGTCGAAGGACGGCAGGTCGGTGAGGGCTTCCAGGGGCGCGGCCAGCACTTCGCCGAGGGAGTCGGCGAGGGGGACGCGATGGGTACGGTCCGGCGCACCGGTCCCGGCGCGGACGGCGGCGTCCCGGGCCCGCGGCCAGTCGGACGCACGGGGGCCGCTGGCCTCAGGGGTGCGGCTGACGAGGGCCAGAGCCTCGTCGAGGGCCTGCTCTGCGGAGGTGGCGGGCGGGGTGGGGGTCGAGGGGGTCATCCGGAGCCGTTCTGTTCGTGATCGGCGTTGCCTGCACCGGCGTTGCCCGCACCGGCGGCGGTACCGGCGCCGACTGTACCCACGCCGGCGGTACCCGCATCGGCCTCCCCCTCGGCAGCCCAGCGCAGCGCCAGGTCGGCGGCCTTGCGGGAGGCCTCGGCGACGGCCCGGGCGGGGTCGGCGCCGGTGGCCGCGGCGTGGGCGGCCGCGTAGCCGACCAGGAAGGTGGTCAGGGGGGCGGCGGGCCGGGCGACGCCGTGGGCGGCGTCACGGGCGAGGTCGAGCAGGGTCTTGGTGTCGACGGTGAGGTCGATGCCCAGCTCGGTCTTGACGGCGGTGATCCATTGGTCCAGCACGGTTCCATGCTCTCTGATCCGGATGCGGGCGGCGGCGAGATCGTCCCAGGTGTCGCAGTCGAAGGAGGCGAGTGGCGCAGTATCCGTCACTTCTGCCAGGTCGAGCTCGGCGGTGAGGGCCCGCAGCGGCAGACCGGCGAGCCCGCCGTGCTCTGCGACGAGCAGGGCGAGCTCGCGGCGCAGGGGCTCGGCCCGGTAGGCGGCGACCAGCGGCTGGGCCCGCCCGTCCGCGTCCCGCAGCAGGGCCCCCTCGCCGGTCCCGGCCCGCGCCAGCAGGGTCCGTACGGTGTCGCGGTCCAGGAACGGCAGGTCAGCGGCGAGGACGAGGACCAGCTCGGCGGTGGTCTGCCGCAGCCCGGCGTCCAGCGCCGCCAGCGGGCCGCCGCCGGGCGGGTCCTCGCGGGCCCAGCGCACCGGCCGCGCGGTGGTCCGGCGGCCGCCGACCACGACGGTGGCCAGGGCGTCCGCGCAGGCGTCGAGGACCCGGTCGAGGAGGGTCCGGCCGCCGACGTGCAGTCCGGGCTTGTCCGCCCCGCCGAGTCGCCTCGCGGCGCCCCCGGCCAGGACGATCGCGTCGTAGCTCATTCCTTGAGTATGGGCTGCCCGAGTTCCCCGCGGGGAGCCCCGTCCCCCGTCCCCCGTCCACCGGCCGGCCCGCCGGGTGGGCCGGTGGCGGTAACCGGCGAAGCCGGGCACACCGCTCCCGCAGCGGCGGCCGCGCGCCGGCAGGTGGCGGCACGCGCGACGGTGGTCGCGGTTCCCGGGGCCGCGGCACCGCGCCCCGGCACGGGGCCGCACCGCGACGGCGGGCCCGGATCGCAAGGGTGCGATCCGGGCCCGCCGTTGTTGCGCTGACCGCCGGCGGCTAGAGGTACGGGCCCGAGCGGATCGCCCCGTGCGCGCCGTCCTCGTCATCGTCGTCGTGGTGGGAGCCGGGCGGGAGCGCGCGGCGCATCTGTTCCAGCTGGGCCCGCGCCGCCATCTGCTGCGCGAACAGGGCCGTCTGGATGCCGTGGAAGAGGCCTTCGAGCCAGCCCACCAACTGGGCCTGCGCGATGCGCAGTTCCGCCTCGGAGGGAATCGCCTCCTCGGTGAACGGCAGGGAGAGCCGCTCCAGTTCCTCCACGAGCTCCGGTGCGAGCCCGTCCTCGAGCTCCTTCACCGACGCCGCGTGGATGTCCTTGAGCCGGACCCGGCTGGCCTCGTCGAGAGGCGCGGCACGTACCTCTTCCAGGAGTTGCTTGATCATGCTGCCGATCCGCATGACCTTGGCGGGTTGTTCGACCATCTCCGTCACCGGGACCTCGCGCGACTCGTCATCGGCGCCGCCGACCGCCATCCCGTCCTGTCCCACGATCAGGACGTTCGGGGGGCTTTCCTGCGACCGTTCACTCCTCGGCATCTCCATGCCGCCATTGTCTCGTACACCTTCGTCCTCACTCGGTGTGCCCCCGTACAGGCGTGATCCACCCTGTACGGGGGCACCGGGATCGGCTCGGGCGGACTATCCCGCCGCCCGCCGCGCCAGCGCTCCGCTGGACCGGGTGACCAGCGCGGCCAGCAGCGCCGCGCCGAGCGGCACCACGACCAGCAGTCCGGCGAGGGTCTCCCAGGGCACCGCTATGGGCACGTACGGCACGGCGTCCGCCGCCTCGAAGCCCCTGTTGATGCCGGACTGGTAGAGCTCTTCCAACTCGCGCCGCTCCGTGAGGCGGAGCCCGACCGCGGGCAGTATTCCGGCCGCCGAGCCCAGGACGACGCCCATCAGGGCGACCACCCCGCACTGGAAGCCGCTGAGCGTGCGCCGCACCCGCGGCGGGGCGCCGACGGCGGCCAGGGTCTTCAGGTCGGCCTCGGCGTCGGCCTGGGCGAGTCCGGTGGCGATGCCCGCCGCCCCGATGGTGACCAGGCCCGCGAAGACGGTGAGGGCGAGCAGGGCCAGGCCGTCGTTGCCCTGGTACCCGGCCTCGATGCGGACGAACGCGTCCACACCCATCCGGTCGATCTCACCCTCCAGCCTCTGCCGCTGTTCGGTCGTGGCCGACCCGTCGAGGGCGAAGTACGAGCCGGCGGGCGCGGTGGCCAGCCCGGCCGCCTTGGCGGCTCCGGCCGGCAGGACCAGCTGGATGCCCCATCCCTCGGCGGTGTCGGGGGCCTGGTGCACGGTGAGCACCTTGTCCTCGCCGGGCGGCTCCTCGCCCCGCATGGCGGCGGTGTCGGCGGCGTCCGCGTCGGTGATGACGCGGAGCGTGACCTTGCCGTCCTTGACGTTGCGCTTGTCGAAGGAGACCGGCTTGCCCGCCTTGAGGGCCGCGACGGTGCCCGGGTCGGTGACGGCCAGCGCGGTGAGCAGCTTCTCGTCGGCGACCACGGTGTCGGACGAGGCGCCGTACCGGCTCTGCTCGCAGCGCCAGTCCTGGCGCAGTTCCCGCGCCTGCGCCTCGGTGAAGGAGGCGGGGCCGTCGACGCCCTCGAAGAGCGGGCAGCGCTGTTCCTTGGGCTTGATGATCTCGGTCCGGCCGCAGCCCGTCTTCGAGGAGCGCCCGTCGCAGCCCGGCTTGCCGACGACCAGCCGGTCCACGTCGGCCCGCACCGACAGCGGGAGTTCCTTGGCGAGGGCTTCGCGCAGGGCGGGCAGCTCCTTGTGGGCGGTGTTGTCGGCGCTGAGCACCCCGGTGCCGTGCGGCAGGTCGGCCACGTACTCGTGACGGCGCTGGATGTCGCTGCTGTGCTGGTACGTGGCCACCGCGACGGTACCGGCGACGGCGGCCAGTACGGCGGCCACGGCGGGCGCCGTACGCCCGCGGTTGCGCACGGCGTCGCGCAGCGCGAGCCGCGGCGACAGCGGCAGCCACCGGCCGAGGCGCCCGAACAGGCCGACCAGCATGGGGGTGAGGGCGACGATGCCGAGCTCGGCGATGGCGCTGCCGCCCGCGACGACGGTGGAACCCATCCGGGACGTCGTGCCGTACAGGGCGATCGCGGCGCCGACACCGACGGCGATCAGTCCTACGAGGGGCAGGACGCGGTTGGAATGGCGGATTCCGCGGCGCCCGGTGAGCGAGGCGAGGACGGTCTGCCGCGAGGCGGTGACAGCCGGGACGATCGCCGCCAGCAGGCCCGTCAGCACGGCGAGGAGGGCGATGCCGAGCAGCTCCAGCGGGCGGACGTCCAAGTGGCCGAAGCGGTTGCCGAGCTGGTTCTCCAGCACCGGCCTCAGTCCGATGGTGAGGGCGACGCCGAGGGCGGTGCCGCAGACGGCGGCCGCGGCGCCGATGACCAGGCCGCCGGAGAGCACGATGGACCGGATGTGGCGGCGGTCGCCGCCGTTGGAGCCGACCAGGCCGAGCTGGCGGCGCGAGCGCCGGGCGCCGACGGCGAAGGCGGGGCCGGCCAGCAGGCAGATCTCCAGCATGGCGAGGCCCACGACGGTGGCCAGTACGGCCATTTCGACGGCCCGGTTGCTGCCGTACTCGAACTGCTCCTTGGACTCCTGCTGGTACAGCGGCACGTCGGAGTCGGCGGGCGGGTCGAGGGTGACGGCGCGGGAGGTGACGAGCACGCCCTTGGCGTTGGCCTCCTTGACCATGTTCCACGTGAAACCATCGCCGCCGACCGTGACGAGGTAGGTGTCACTGGCGCCCACTCCGCGGGCGTCGGCGGCCTGCAAGGCCTTGTCGAGCGGGGCGAGCAGGGTCCCGGGCGGGGCGAGGATCTCCGGCCTCTTGAGCTCGGAGGGCAGCTCGTACGCGCCCACGATCTTGTACGAGGAGACCGCATGGCGCGGTGTGACCGAGGAGCCGACGAAGAAGCCGGAGTGCTCCAGGAAGGCGGTGGTGGCGATGACCTCACCCGCCGCCTGCGGCAGCCGGCCGCGGTCGAGGGTGAACAGGCCCTTCACCAGCGGACTGTGTGCGTCCAGTTCGCGCAGCTCGGTGTCGAGCAGCCCGTGTGTGGTGCGCACCTTGGCGTGGCCGCGGCTGTCCTTGACGGTCTGGGCGCCGCCCGGGATGGCGGACTGCAGCACCTGCGGGGTCTCCTCCTTCGAGCCCTTCGACGGGTCGTAGGAGTCGTGGCCGCCGACCGGCGCGTAGTTGGCGCCGGACGGCTGCTGGTAGATGGGCACGCCCATGCCCGTGGAGCTCAGCTCGGCGTCGGCGCTGCCGAGCTTGCGCGCCAGCGTCTGCTCGGCGGACAGTTCGGCGCTGCGCAGCGTGAGATCGGCGGCGCTCACGCCGACGATGGGCAGGGCGATCATCGCGAGGACGAGGGCGCTGCGGCCCTTGGCGCGCCAGGCGTCGCGGCGGGCGATCCGGACCGCCGCGACCCAGGAGTGGTACCAGCCTTGGAGCGAGGAGGTCACTGGCCGGCCGCCTGCCCCGAGAGCAGGGAGTCGGCCCGGCTGCGCAGGGTCTCGTCGACCACGCTGCCGTCGCGCAGGAAGACCACGCGGTCCGCCCAGGCGGCGAAGCGCGGCTCGTGCGTGACGAGGACCCCGGCCGCGCCCGCGTCGCAGCGGGAGCGCAGCAGGGCGAGAACGGATTCGCCGGTCTCGGAGTCGAGGGCGCCGGTGGGTTCGTCGGCGAGCACCAGGCGGCGGTCGCCGACGAGGGCGCGGGCGATGGCCACGCGCTGCTGCTGGCCGCCGGACATCTCGTCGGGGAAGCGGTCGGCGAGCTGCCCGAGGCCCATCTCCTCCAGCGCGGCGAGCGCGGAGGCGCGGGCCTTGCGGGCGGAGGTGCCGTCGAGTTCGCGGGGCAGGGCCACGTTCTCGGCGGCGGTGAGGGCCGGGATCAGGTTGTAGTCCTGGAAGACGTACCCGATGCTGCGCCGGCGCAGGGCGGCCAGCTGCTTGCGGCTCGCCGTGGTGATGTCGGTTCCTTCGACGATCACCCGTCCGCTGGTGGGGGTGTCGAGTCCGCCGGCGAGGGTGAGCAGCGTGGACTTGCCGGAGCCGGAGGGGCCCATGACGGCGACGAGCTCGCCGGGAAAGACGGAGAGGTTGATGCCGCGCAGGGCGTGCACCTCGGTGGCGCCGCTGCCGTGTGTGCGGACGAGTTGGTCCAACTGCAGTACGGGCCGCTCGGGCTGGTGCTGGTCGGGCATGAAGGGTCCCCCCTGGAACGGTGGTTCAGCCCCGCCGCGAGCGGGCGGTACGGGGCCGGGTGGCGGTGGGCGGGGCCGTGCTCGCGGTCGCTGTCGCGGCCGGGTCGGCTGTGGTTTCGGGTTCGGTTTCGGCTGTGGTTTCGGGGTCGGGTTCGGTTTCGGCGGCCTGGGACGGTTCGGGACGGGCGGCTCTCCGGTCGGCCGGCAGGGAGAGCCGCACGAGCCGGGCTTCGCAGTGGTCGAGCCAGCGGGCCTCGGCCTCGGTCTGGAAGATCAGCTGTTCCAGGACCAGCAGCCAGGCCACGTCGTCGCGTTCGCGGGACTGCCCGCTCTCGACCGCGGTGAGTGCCTGGGCCTTGAGCCGGGTGTAGTCCTGCATCGCCCGGATCGTGGCGTGCCGCTGGGACTGGATGACGGCGCGGATGTCCACGCCGGGGGAGCCCACGGCCATGGCGAGCTTGATGGACAGCTCGTCACGGGGAGGGTGGGCGCGGTCCACGGGACGCTCGTACCACTCGCGCAGTTCGGCGCGTCCCGTGTCGGTGATGGCGTACAGGGTGTGTCCGGCAGCGTCCTCGCCGCCGGGGGCGACGAGGCCGTCGCGCTCCAGGCGGGCGAGCGTGGTGTACACCTGCCCGACGTTGAGCGGCCAGGTGGAGCCGGTGCGGGATTCGAATTCGGTGCGCAGTTGGGAGCCGTACCGAGGACCCCGTTCCAGCAGGGCGAGAAGGCCGTGACGGATCGACATACCGAGTATGTATACCGAGTATGTTCGCGGCCCACAACCATCCCGGGGCGTACATCCCAAGGGGGACGCGCGGCTCAGTTCACAGCACTAGATGCCTCTGCGCAGCCGCATGCCGAGATAGCCGAGCCCCACGCCCATCAGGGCGAAGCCGGTGCCGAGCGGCAGTATGTGCGCCGCCAGGTCGGCGGCCCGGTCGTTGCGCTCGGTGCCGATCGCGGTGACCGTCTCGGGCGGCGGGCTCGGCGTCGCCACGGGCGGCGGGGTGACGGGCTCGGTGCGCGGACGCACCGGCCGGGGACGGGCGGCGGCCACCATCTCCTGGTCCGGCGGCTCGGCCGCGGGCCGCCCGGGCCGCTCCCGCCCGACCCCGGCCGCACTGCCGGCGAGTTGCTCGTAGACCTCTTGCGGTACTTCCCCGGCCGCCTCCGGGGGCTGCTCCCCGGCCGGTGGCGTGGGGGCCGCCGGCGCGGCGGCGCCGGTGGCCGGGGCGAGAGCTGGGCCGAACGAGGAGACCGCGTACGCCGGGGCCGCGGTCGCCAGCGCCGCGGCGGCCAGGGCGGCACAGGCCAGTCGGCGGGCCGGGCGGAAGCCTTGGTTCACGGGGAGCCCCTCCCGTCCCGAGCGGCCGATATGTCTCGCTCAGATTTACATGACGGGATGAAAGCGGCATCCCGGGCGCCCCATCAGGGTGCCCGGGATGGATGACGGTGCGACGCGGCCGCGGGCCGCGGCAGCCCGGGGCCACCGCCCTCGCGGGCCGCCGCGGCCCGGTCGCGGGGCTACCGGTGTGCGCTACCGCGCTGTTGCGTCACGCGCTACGACGGGTTGCCCGTCGAAACGGTCAGCGTGTACTCGGTGCCCTCTTTGTCGATCTTGTCGTCCGGTGCTGGGTTCTGCTCCAGCACGGTGTCCTGGCCGTACACCGCCTCGTCCTTTTCCACGATCTTGTACTTGCCGCCCGAGGCCTGAATGCAGGCCTTCACGGAGAGCACGTTCTTGTAGCGGAAGTCCGGCGCCACGTACTTGCCCGGGTCGCTGTGGTGCTTCCTCGGTTCCTTGCACTTGGCCGCGTCGATCGTGCGCGAGGTGTCCGGGCCCTTGTGACCGGCCTGGGCGGAGGCGGACGTGGAGGTTCCCGCCGCCGGGGTACCCCCCTTCCCCTCGTCCTTGCCCTTGTCGTCGCCGTTCATCGAGAGCGCCGTGATCAGACCGCCGATGGCGAGCAGCGCCACCGCGATCGCGCCCGCGACCACCGGCGTGTTCCGCCTGGAGCCGGCGCCGCTCCCGCCCGCGCCGGACCCGCCGTGCGTGGTCGGCGACATGGTGTACGGCGGCGGGGTCTGCGGCGCGTACTGCTGCGGCGGGGGCGTGTGCGGGGCGTGCTGCTGCGGCGGATAGGCGTACCCGCCCTGCGCGTGCGACTGCGGCGCGGGCGTCGGCGCGTACGGGGACGGCCCCGGGGTGTGCGGCGCCTGGTAGGGCTGCTGCAGCGAGTGCGGCGGCGGTGCCTGGAAGCCGGAGTCCACCGGCGGGAACACCGCCGACCCGACGCCCGCGCCGCTGCTCACCGGCCCGTGGCCCTGGACGATGACCGGCGCCCCGGCCTGGCCGGCCGACAGCACGCGCAGCACCTCGTCGCGCATGGCCGCGGCCGTGGGGAAGCGCTCGTTCGGGTTCTTTCGCAGGGCGCGCAGCACCAGTGCGTCCATCGCCGGGGTCACCGACCGGTTGATGGTGGACGGAGCGACCGGCTCCTCCTGTACGTGCGCGTACGCGATCGCCAGCGGGGAGTCGGCGTCGAAGGGGATCCGGCCCGTCAGCAGCTGGAACAGCATGATGCCGACCGAGTACAGGTCGGAGCGGGCGTCGACCCCGCGCCCCAGCGCCTGCTCGGGCGACAGGTACTGAGGGGTGCCGACGACCATGCCGGTCTGCGTCATCGAGGTGACCCCCGACTGCATGGCCCGGGCGATGCCGAAGTCCATCACCTTGACCACGCCGCGCTTGGTCATCATGACGTTGCCCGGCTTGATGTCGCGGTGGACCAGGCCCATCTCGTGGCTGGTCTCCAGGGCGGCCAGCACGTCGGCCGTCACCTTCAGCGCCTTGTCCGCCGGCATCGCCCCGTGCTGCGTGATGTCGGCCTGGAGCACGGAGCCGAGCGGCTGCCCCTCCACGTACTCCATGACGATGTACGGCATGACCGCGCCGCCGAGCTCGCCCTCGCCCGTATCGAATACCGAGACGATGTTCGTGTGCGACAGTTTGGCTACAGCCTGGGCCTCGCGGCGGAACCGCTCCCGGAAGGACTGCTCGCGGCCGAGGTCGCTGTGCAGCGTCTTGATGGCGACCTGCCGGTCGAGCGCGGAGTCGTACGCCAGGTAGACGGACGCCATGCCGCCCTCGCCGAGCAAGTCCCTTAGCTGGTAACGGCCACCGGCCAGAGAGCCGCCCGCGTACTGGCCCTGAGTGCCGTCCTGGCTCATGACTGTTGCTTCCCCTCGGGATGTGTCCCTACGCCTCTGGCTGAGCGCATGTGGCGCCCAGTCTGCCGGAGGGCAAGCTCACGTCAAGCCAGGTGCCCTTTCCGTAACCACGGGGCCACCGGCTGCTCCGGCCCGAACGGTGACCGGTGCCGAGGCTGTAGCGTTCATTGGAGCACCAAGAAGAGGACTACCGCTGAGCGGCGGCCGAGAGAGACGACGGCGAGGACTGATGGCACCCGAACCCGAGGGAAACGGCGCCGGGATGACCGATGGTCCTGAGCATTGGGGCGCCGGCGGCCTGGTGGGAGACGGCCGTTACCGGCTGACCCATCGCCTGGGCCGTGGCGGCATGGCCGAGGTGTTCGCCGCCGAGGACGTACGGCTGGGCCGTACCGTCGCCGTGAAGCTGCTGCGCGCCGACCTCGCCGAAGACCCGGTCTCCAAGGCCCGCTTCACGCGCGAGGCGCAGTCGGTCGCCGGGCTCAATCACCATGCCGTCGTCGCCGTGTACGACTCGGGCGAGGACCGGGTCGGCCCGACCACCGTGCCGTACATCGTCATGGAGCTGGTCGAGGGCCGCACCATCCGCGAGCTGCTGCTCAGCGCGGAGGCCCCGGGCCCCGACCAGGCGCTGATCATCGTCTCGGGTGTGCTCGAAGCCCTCGCGTACTCGCACCAGCACGGCATCGTGCACCGCGACATCAAGCCGGCGAACGTCATCATCACCGAGTCCGGCGCGGTGAAGGTCATGGACTTCGGCATCGCCCGCGCCCTGCACGGCGTGCAGTCGACGATGACGCAGACCGGCATGGTCATGGGCACCCCGCAGTACCTCTCGCCGGAGCAGGCCCTCGGCAAGGCCGTGGACCACCGCTCCGACCTGTACGCGACCGGCTGTCTGCTGTACGAACTCCTCGCCCTGCGGCCCCCCTTCACGGGCGAGACCCCGCTGTCGGTGGTCTACCAGCACGTCCAGGACGCCCCGGTGCCGCCCTCGCAGCTGCCGGAGGGCCACCACATCCCGAAGGAGCTCGACGGTCTGGTCATGCGCTCCCTGGCCAAGGACCCGGACGACCGGTTCCAGAGCGCCGAGGAGATGCGCGGGCTGGTCCAGTACGCGCTCCAGATGCTGCAGGACCACGGGCCGAACACGGGCACCTGGAACACCGGCCCGGTCACCATGGCCCTGCCGCACGGGGCGCCGGGCGGCAACACCTCCGCGATGCCCGTGGGCGGCAACGGCGGACAGCAGAAGTACACCTCGCACGCCTCGACCTCGCAGTTCCAGCAGCCGATGGTGCCGCCGCTGAACCCGGACGATGGCTCGGCCTTCCCC
Organism: Streptomyces sp. NPDC003038; assembly: GCF_040611115.1. Lineage (NCBI taxonomy): Bacteria > Bacillati > Actinomycetota > Actinomycetes > Kitasatosporales > Streptomycetaceae > Streptomyces > Streptomyces sp. NPDC003038. The sequence goes on along the minus strand of NZ_JBEXNN010000004.1, from coordinate 54,879 downwards.
GGCGGCGCGGGCCGGGGCGGTCGCGGCGGCCCGGGTGGCTACGACGGCTATGACGACCGCGGCGGTGACAGCCGCTGGAAGCTGTGGCTGTTCGCGGTGCTCGCGGTCATCGCGGTCGCGGGCGGTGTGGCGTTCGCCGTCAACAGCGTCGGAGCCAAGGACAAGGACACGAAAACCCCGGGCGGTGTCACCCAGAGCTCCTCCAGCGGGCAGCCGAGCTCCGCGGGCGCCCCGGAGACGACGCCGCCCCGTCAGAGCACGACCGAGGCTCCCTCGTACTCCGAACCCTCGTACACCCAGACCCGGAGCAAGGCGCCGAGCGTCAGCGCGTCGACCTCTCCCTCGCAGTCCGCCTCCTCGTCGCCGTCGCCGTCGAAGTCCGCGTCGCAGTCGGCCTCGCCGTCGCCGTCCAAGACCTCGGCGACCAAGTCGCCGCCGCCGTCGCCCCCGGCGACGGGCAACGGCAACGACGAGGAATGACCTGCGGGAGCGATCTGCGCGAACGGGCCCGGCGGAATCACGAATTCCGCCGGGCCCGTCCCCGTATCTGGACGAATACGTACTGGTCAGCGTGCGTGCTGGTACTGCCGGTCCGCATTCCCGGCCAGCGAGTGCACGGTGACGAACTGCGGTTCGATCCGCATATGGACGGGGTCGAAGACCGCTCCGTCCACGAAAGGCGGACCCGGGCCGAAAAGCTCCAGTTCGGCGGTGGTCGGTTCCACGATCCGCGCGGTGCCGGTGAACTGCACCGACCACAGCCGGGCGTCCCGGGAATTGAAGTTGTCGGCTAATCTGGGACGTTGGTCCCGAATCGACCGGCGTGTCGCGCGGGACCCGGACCGGGATTGGGCCTAGCGCTTCTCCGCCTGCAGGCGGGCCACGTAGGCGGCGGCCTGGGAGCGGCGCTCCATGCCCAGCTTGGACAGCAGGCTGGAGACGTAGTTCTTGATGGTCTTCTCGGCCAGGTGCAGCCGCTCGCCGATGACGCGGTTGGTCAGACCCTCGCCGATCAGGTCGAGGATCTTCCGCTCCTGGTCGGTGAGGTGCGAGAGGCGGTCGTCGTCCTTGCCGTTCTTGCCGTCGCGCAGCCGCTCCAGCACCCGGGCGGTGGCGACCGGGTCCAGCAGCGACTTGCCGGCCGCGACGTCCCGTACGGCGTTGATCAGCTCATTGCCGCGGATCGCCTTGAGGACGTAGCCCGAGGCGCCGGCCATGATCGCGTCGAACAGCGCCTCGTCGTCGGCGAACGAGGTCAGCATCAGGCACTTGATGTCCTCGTTCACGGAGCGCACCTCGCGGCACACCTCCACGCCGCTGCCGTCCGGCAGGCGGACGTCGAGGACGGCCACGTCAGGGCGGGTGGCGGGGATGCGGACCAGCGCGTCGGCGGCCGTACCCGCCTCGCCGACGATGACGATGTCCTCTTCGACCGACAACAGCTCGTGAACGCCCCGACGTACCACTTCGTGGTCGTCCAGGAGGAATACCTTGATTTTTCCGTCTTCGCGCACGAAGTCAGTTTCACACACTCACCCCTTCCCTGACGGGGTTACCCGGGATAACGTGCCGTTGTTCCGGCCCCCTGCAAGGCTGTGACCAGTGGTTGTTCCCGTTTCTGCGGATTTACTTGGTAATCCAAGCAAAATCGCAGGTCAAACGGGGTTTCGCAGTTATGCGGCGCACTGGGTAACGTGCATAGCGCAGGGCACTCGCCGGGGCACCTGTCACGCCTGAATCCCGTACGCGACGCGCACCCACCCCGTGCGCGGGTACGGATACAGGTGAGCCGCACTGGACCCCGGAGAACCCGGGTGCCGGACCGACGGAGGAGCACACGTGACCGTGGAGAGCACTGCCGCGCGCAAGCCGCGACGCAGCAGCGGCACCAAGCGGGCCGCAGGCGCCGCGAGCGCCCGCACGACCCCCGCTGCCACCGCGCAGACGCAGGACGTCGAACCTCAGCTCGTACAGCTGCTGACGCCCGAAGGGGACCGGGTCGAAAGCGCGGAGAACGCGGAATTCGCACCCTTCGTCGCCGACATCACCACCGACGACCTGCGCGGTCTGTACCGCGACATGGTCATGACCCGCCGCTTCGACGGCGAGGCGACCGCCCTGCAGCGCCAGGGGGAGCTGGGCCTGTGGGCCTCGCTCCTCGGCCAGGAGGCCGCCCAGATCGGCTCCGGCCGGGCGCTGAACGACGACGACTACGTCTTCCCGACGTACCGCGAGCACGGCGTGGCCTGGTGCCGCGGCGTCGACCCGACCAACCTGCTCGGCATGTTCCGCGGTGTGAACCACGGCGGCTGGGACCCGAACACCAACAACTTCCACCTCTACACCATCGTCATCGGCTCGCAGACGCTCCACGCGACCGGCTACGCGATGGGTGTGGCCAAGGACGGCGCCGACTCCGCGGTCATCGCCTACTTCGGCGACGGCGCGTCCAGCCAGGGCGACGTCGCCGAGGCGTTCACCTTCTCGGCCGTCTACAACTCTCCCGTGGTCTTCTTCTGCCAGAACAACCAGTGGGCGATCTCCGAGCCCACCGAGCGCCAGATGCGCGTGCCGCTCTACCAGCGCGCGCAGGGCTTCGGCTTCCCGGGCGTCCGCGTCGACGGCAACGACGTGCTGGCCTGCCTGGCCGTGACCCGCTGGGCCCTGGACCGGGCGCGCCGCGGTGAGGGCCCGACCCTGGTCGAGGCGTTCACGTACCGCATGGGCGCGCACACCACCTCCGACGACCCGACGAAGTACCGGCGGGACGAGGAGACGGCGGCCTGGGAGGCGAAGGACCCGATCCTGCGCCTGAAGGCCCACCTGCTGGCCACCGGAGGCGCCGACGAGGCGTTCTTCGCGGAGCTGGAGGCGGAGAGCGAGGCCATGGGCAAGCGGGTGCGCGAGGCCGTACGCGCCATGCCCGACCCGGACACCATGGCGATCTTCGAGAACGTCTACGCGGACGGGCACGCGCTCGTCGACGAGGAGCGCGCCCAGTTCGCGGCCTACCTCGCGTCCTTCGAGGGTGGGGAGTGACCACCATGGCCATCGAAAAGATGTCGATCGCGAAGGCGCTCAACGAGTCGCTGCGCAAGGCCCTGGAGACGGACCCCAAGGTCCTGATCATGGGTGAGGACGTCGGCAAGCTGGGCGGTGTCTTCCGGATCACCGACGGCCTGCAGAAGGACTTCGGCGAGGAGCGGGTCATCGACACCCCGCTCGCGGAGTCCGGCATCGTGGGCACGGCGATCGGACTCGCGCTGCGCGGCTACCGCCCGGTCGTGGAGATCCAGTTCGACGGTTTCGTCTTCCCGGCCTACGACCAGATCGTCACGCAGCTCGCGAAGATGCACGCGCGGGCCCTGGGCAAGATCAAGATGCCGGTCGTCATCCGCATCCCGTACGCGGGCGGCATCGGCGCGGTCGAGCACCACAGCGAGTCCCCGGAGGCGTTGTTCGCGCACGTGGCGGGCCTGAAGGTGGTCTCGCCGAGCAATGCGTCGGACGCGTACTGGATGCTCCAGCAGGCGATCCTCAGCGACGACCCGGTGATCTTCTTCGAGCCGAAGCGGCGCTACTGGGACAAGGGCGAGGTCGATGTCGAGGCCATTCCGGGCGAGCTGCACAAGGCCCGGGTGGCGCGCGAGGGCGCGGACCTGACGCTGGCGGCCTACGGCCCGATGGTGAAGGTCTGCCTGGAGGCGGCGGCCGCGGCGGCCGAGGAGGGCAAGTCGGTGGAGGTCGTCGACCTGCGCTCGATGTCCCCGGTCGACTTCGACGGACTGCAGGCGTCGGTGGAGAAGACCCGCCGGCTCGTGGTCGTCCACGAGGCGCCGGTGTTCCTCGGCGTGGGCTCGGAGATCGCCGCCCGCATCACCGAGCGGTGCTTCTACCACCTGGAGGCGCCGGTACTGCGCGTGGGCGGTTTCCACGCCCCGTACCCGCCGGCCCGCCTGGAGGACGAGTACCTGCCGGGCCTGGACAGGGTGCTCGACGCCGTCGACCGCTCGCTGGCGTACTGAGGAGAGCCCTGTGACGATCCGCGAATTCAGAATGCCCGACGTGGGCGAGGGCCTCACCGAGGCCGAGATCCTCAAGTGGTACGTCCAGCCGGGTGACGCGGTCACCGACGGCCAGGTCGTCTGCGAGGTCGAGACGGCCAAGGCCGCCGTGGAACTGCCGATCCCGTTCGACGGTGTCGTGCACGCGCTCCTCTTCGAGGAGGGCACCACGGTCGATGTCGGCCAGGTCATCATCTCGGTGCGGACGGAGGGCGGCTCCGACGCCGCCGAGGCCCCGGTGCAGGAGGCGGCCCCGGCCGACGCCGCGGAGGAGCCGGCCGCCCCCGAGGCGCGCCAGCCCGTCCTGGTCGGCTACGGAGTCTCCACCGCCTCCACCAAGCGCCGCCCGCGCAAGCCGGTGGCGGGCGCGGCCGCGCAGAACGGCACGTACGCGGCCGCTGCCCCGGCCGCTGCCCCCGTGGCTCCGGTGGCTCCGGTGGTCCCCGCGCAGCCGAACGGCAACGGCGAGGCGGGCGCCGGCGAGCGCCCCCTGGCCAAGCCGCCGGTGCGCAAGCTCGCCAAGGACCTCGGCATCGACCTGGCCTCGGTGGTACCGACCGGGGACGGCGGGGTCGTGACCCGGGAGGACGTGCACGCCGCGGCCGCCGCGGGCCTCACCCCGCAGGCTCCGCAGGCTCCGGCGGCGCCCGAGCCGGTGGCGGCCCCGGTGGCCGCGCAGGCCCAGGCGGCTCAGGCGGCCCAGGCCGTCCCGGCCGGGACGCAGGCCAGGGAGACCCGTATCCCGGTCAAGGGCGTCCGCAAGGTCACCGCCCAGGCCATGGTCGGCTCCGCCTTCACGGCGCCGCACGTCACCGAGTTCGTGACGTTCGACATCACCCGCACGATGAAGCTGGTCCAGGAGCTCAAGGCCGACCCGGACCTGGCGGGGCTGCGCGTCAACCCGCTGCTCCTCATCGCCAAGGCCGTGCTGGTGGCCGTCCGCCGCAACCCGGAGGTCAACGCGTCCTGGGACGAGGCGGCCCAGGAGATCGTGCTCAAGCACTACGTCAACCTGGGCATCGCGGCGGCCACCCCCCGCGGCCTGATCGTCCCGAACATCAAGGACGCCCACGCCAAGACCCTGCCCGAGCTGTCCGAGGCCCTGTCCTCGCTGGTCGCCACGGCCCGCGAGGGCAAGACCTCCCCGGCCGACATGCAGAACGGCACCCTCACCATCACCAACGTCGGCGTCTTCGGCGTCGACACCGGTACGCCCATCCTGAACCCCGGCGAGTCCGCGATCCTCGCGGTCGGCGCGATCAAGCTCCAGCCGTGGGTCCACAAGGGCAAGGTCAAGCCGAGGCAGGTCACCACCCTCGCCCTCTCCTTCGACCACCGCCTCATCGACGGCGAGCTCGGCTCCCGCTTCCTGGCCGACATCGCGGCGGTCCTGGAACACCCCCGCCGTCTCATCAGCTGGTCGTGACGGTTCGTCTGCAGCGGGCAAGGCGCAGCGACGACCGGTAACGGATGGCACCACTCGGCCGATGGCCGGTCTCCCCTCGGGGCGGCCGGCCATCGGCCGTACGGGAACGGGGCAGTGGACGGCAGTGGAGGACACCCCCACGTGGCGCTGGCGCGGACGAAACCCCGTGGCCGGGGAGAGCGTCCCAGGTGATCATCGCCAGATGTTCTTCCGCGCCGCCACCGCAGAGCCCGCCGGCCTCGACCGCGCCTTCGCCTACCCGGCCGACGGCCCCGTCCCCGCTCTGACGGCCGAGAAGATCCGTGAGGAGCTCGCCGGGAACCAGTTCCGCCCCGAGTGGACCTGGTTCGCCGAGGACGCGGACGGCGAGGTCCTGGCCCGCGCCCTGTGGTGGGGCCGGGCCGACAGCGAGCGGCCGATCGCGCTCGACTGCCTCCAGGTGCGGTCCACCGTGGCCGACCCGGCCGCCGTCGCCGCCGGGCTCATGGCGGCCGGCCACGAGGCCTTCGGCACCCTCCCCGTCTACAACATCTCGCTGCCCCGCGACTGGCGCGCCGACCCCGCCATGGCCGGGGCGGTCGCCTGGCGCCGGGAGGCGGCGTACAAGACCGGCCTGACCCGCGAGATCGAGCGCCTGCGCTACGAGTGGACGCCGGCCGCCGGGACCCCCGAGCCCACCGGCCGGCTCGTCTTCCGGGAGGGCACGGACGAGGAGTTCCTCAACGCCTTCGTCCGGCTGTCGGCCGGCAGCCTCGATCTGCACACGCGGACCGAGCTCCGGTCGATGGACGCGGAGCAACTGGCCCGCGACGACATCGAGTTCTACCTCGACTGCCCCGGCGAGCGTTCCTGGTGGCGCCTCGCCCACCTCCCGGACGGCACCCTGGCGGGCATGGCGATCCCCTCGGCGACCCCGTACCACCGCAACGTCGGCTACCTGGGTGTCGTACCGGAGCAGCGCGGCCAGGGCCTGATCGACGAGATCCTGGGCGAGATCACCCGCTTCCACGCGGCCGAGGGTGCCGAGCGGATCACCGCGACCACGGACACCGTCAACACCCCGATGGCCGCCGCCTTCGACCGCGCGGGCTACCGGGTCAGCGAGATCCGCCTGGTGCTGGAGGAACCGTCCGGGACGTGAGGGGCGTTCTTTCCCTCGGGGACTGTGCGATGAGTAGCCGTAGCCGTAGCCGTACATCCCAGAACCCGCAGCCGGTTGGCCGGGTTACCGCGCCGAGCCGTCCTGCGACCCCGGCCGGAGCCGGGTATTCCCGGCCCCGGTGCCCGCGGAGCTGCGCGCGCTCGGGGACGAGGTCCGGGCGGCCGACTGGCCGGTGCGGCTCGCCTTCCGCGGCTCCCGGACCGCGCTGCTGGACACCCTCTGCCGTCGGCAGACGCTGGACCGCGTCGCGAGGGGTGACGGGGTAGCCTCCGGCCGGGAGGGAGGTCGGGGTGGCCATCGCCGAACTGCAGGTGTACTCCGTCGAGGAGGCCGACGTCACGGGCGGCGTGTGCGTGGTCCGCTGCGTCGGCGGGGCGGCGCGCACCGGACAGGTCTATGCCGTGGGGGAGTTGCGGCTCGGCCTGCGCCGGATCGAGCGGTACGGGCGGACCGTCGGCTTCTTCGACGCCGGTCAGGTCGCGAAGGTCCACCTCACGGGGCCCGTGGTCGCGCTGCTCACCCGGGGGCAGGTGCTGACCTCGGTGCCGCCCGACGGGCATGCGCTGGAGGAGCTGGAGGACTGGCTGGCCACCGGCCCGCCGCTGCTGGACGAGCCCCGTCCGCGGACGCTGCGCGTCCTGGCCGTGGGACGGATGCGGGACGAGGGGCTGCCGGACGGGAGCCGCCTGCGCTGGGGCCGGGTGGCGCTGACCGCGACCTACCGCTGCGCGGAGGCGGAGGACGCGCCGGATCTGGTCCGCGGGGCCGAACTGGCCTTCGTACGGGCGTACATGATCCAGCGCTTCGGCCCGGAACGCGGCGGCGACCCGGTGGCCCTGTGCCGGGAGGCGCTGGCGCTGATCGACCTCACGCCGCAGGCCGCGCTGGCGGAGGCCCGCACCTGGCGGGATCTCCCGCGCGCCCGCATCCGCCACCTGCGCCGCATCAAGAACCTGCTCGCCTGGCCGGCCCTCGTACGCCCCCACCTGCGGGACGCCGACCCGTTGACGGCGGCGGTCGACGCCTGGTCGGCGGTGCGCCCGCAGCTGCCCTAGCCGTGTCTCAGCGGGCGGCGCGGGCGGCGCGGGCGGCGTGGCCGGGGGGCGCGGTGGGGGTGATGCGGACGGCCACGCGGACGGTCACGTCCAGGGAAGGTTGAGCCAGGGGCTGCCTGGGTCGGTCGTCAGCTCCTTGTGCACGGCCGCCATGTCCTCGTACCAGTGCCCGAGCTCCTCCTCGTCGAACTGCAGGCAGCGCCCGAGGACGAAGCCGACGGACAGGTCCTCCCACGAGCGGTACGCGAGCCGGCAGGCCTTTCCGGCCCGCACGACGGCGTCCTCGGCCTCCGCGAGGGTGCCGAAACGGGCGCCGAGGCCCCAGCGGGCCATCTGGGAGGCCCGCCCGTAGTCCCAGGCCTCCACGGAACGCACGTGCTTGTTCTCGCCGAGCAGCCCGTCGGCCCGGAAGCGCTGCTCGTAGCGCGCGATGCGGCCGATGACCCGCTGCATGCCCGCGATCTCCCCCTCGACTTCGGCGGTGGGGCGCGGCTGGGCGACGGTGACGCCGTCGGGCGTGATGCGGGGCTCGGCGGCCCGCTCGGCGTTGGCGCGGAGGGTGGCCTCGGTGGCGTGCCGCCAGTGCTCGATGTCCACCGGCCCCGCGAAGTCCCTGGCGAGGGCCCCGCGGACGCGCAGCGCGAACTCCCATACGGGGCTGACCATGTCGGCGGTCAGCAGGCGTTCGGTGCTGAGCAGCCACTCCTCGCGGGTGGTGACGCCCCACCACTCCTTCAGCTTCTCGCGCTCCTCGGTGTAGCCCTGGCCGTGGTAGGCGAGGGCGTTCCAGAACATCCCGTTGCGTACGGAGAGGTGCGCGCCGCAGGCCAGCCCGAAGGCCACGGGGCCGTGCAGGGGACCGCCGATGTGCAGGGCGTGGACCTTGTGCTCTTCCAGGCCGACGGGTCGCCGCCGCCGGCTGAAGTGGAAGGCCCAGGTGACACGGTCGGCGGGGCCGGCGGGGAGGAAGATCTCGAAGGGGGTTCCCGGGTTGACGGCGAGGTACGGGGGTCCGCCCGCCGGGTATCCGTCGGCGAACCAGCCGAGATTCACGCTGCTGAAGACCAGCTCCGGGCTGGGTACGGGGAGCATGCCGGCGGTGAAGACGATGTAGGCCTCGGCGCGGACCTGCGGGAAGTACGCGCGCTCCCGCCGCACGAGGGCGGGGTTCGCGTCCTGGTAGGCGCGGGCCTGCGGTATGAAGAGCTCGGTGACCGCGAGGACGTCGAAGAAGGCGGCCCAGTCCCCGCGCGCCCGGGTCTCGTGCAGCTCTCGTTCTATGACGCTCGGCGCGGTCCAGGTCCCCATGCGGAAACCCTATCCGGGCCTCCCGAGTGCCAGGTCGTAGCGGTGACTTCGTGAAGCCGCCGCGGCCGGCCCGGATTCCGTACCGGAAGGCCGCCGGAAGACCCGGCGGCCACCGCTGGGTCGCCGGGCGGCACACGGCACGCCCCCCGTGCCCCCGCGCGACCGTACGGCCCCCCTTGACGGGTCCGTGCGCCGGGGAGAGGCTCGCGGGTCTCGCATCCGAACGGTTGCAGCTGGGGGGCCGGTATGCCGGACGAGCACGTCCAGTCGGCGGGGGAGTTACGGGCGCGGCTCGTGGCGCGCGGGGCACGGTGGTCGGTCCTTGAGCACCTCGCCGACGAGGAGCCCCTGCCGCGGCCCTCGCTCGGTCTGGAGCCGGGGGCGAATCTGACGCCCGCCGCGGCCGTGGGCCTCGTCGATCTACGGGCGCTCATCGGGCGGGAGAGCGCCAATCCGCACCTGACCCGGCGCCGGGCCGCGCACGGGCTGCTGCCCCCCGCGGAGGCCTCGGCGGCCGCCTCCGGCCCGGCCGCCCGGCCCGTCGCCGTGGACTGGCGCAACCGCTGGGGATGGCCGTGGATCACCAAGGTGAAGGACCAGAATCCCTGCGGCTCCAGCTGGGCCTTCTGTGCCGCCGCCCTGGTGGAGTCCATGGCCCGCATCGAGCACAGCGTGTGGGCCGAGCGGTCGGAGGGGGACGTCCACGACGGGCTGAAGTCCACGTGCGGGCAGGGCTCGGATCCGGAGACCGCCCTGGACTGGATCCGCATGAACGGCGGTCTCGCGGACCCGGACTGCTGGCCGTACAACACCCCGCCCGCCTCGCTTCCCGCCCACCGCCGCGAGGCCTGGCGCGCCGAGTACACGCCGAGCTGGGACCGCTCGGGCCGCACCGTGCGGATCACCGACCCCGTACGGCTCGGCGACGTCGAGCAGCAGAAGATCTGGCTGGACACGGTCGGTCCGCTGACCGCCTGCTTCGACGTGTACGACGACTTCTTCGGCCTCGGTTCGGGTGTTTACCACCGCACCAGCGACCGACTGGCGGGCGGCCAGTGCGTGTTGATCGTCGGCTACGACGACGCGGCGGGCTGCTGGCTGTTCAAGAACTCCTGGGGGACGGGCTTCCACGTCGGCGGTTACGGCCGCATCGCCTACGGCGAGGCCGGCATCGACCACTGGGCCAAGTGCGGCCTGCGCGGTACCGACATCGACCCGTGGAGCAAGCGCCGCCTGCACACCGGCAACGTCTACGAGAGCGGCAACGGCCGCGCCCACCGCAACTTCGAACTGCTCGGCACGACCGGCGGCGGCCGCCTCCAGCACTGGTGGCGCGAGGGCGACGCGCCCTTCCGGTGGTCCCGCGCCGGCACCTTCGCCCACGATGCCTCCGGCCAGCCCGCCTTCACCGGCAGTACCTACAACCGGAACATGGAGTCCCTGCACGTCACCACCGGCGGCCGGCTGCGCCACTGGTACTACGAGCAGTCCGGCGGCGCCTGGCGCGACGGCGGAGCCTTCGGCCCGGGCGACGCCGCCGTCGGCTCGACCCCCGCCTTCATCCAGAGCGACTACGGCAAGCCGGGCAACTTCGAGGTGGTCGTCCGGACCGCCGACGGCCGCCTGAACCACTGGTGGCGGATCAACGGCGCCCCCTGGACCTGGAACGACGGCGGCCGCTTCGCCTCCGGCATCGCCCACTACGGGCCCGCCCTCGTGCAGACCCGCGGCCGCCGCCTCGACCTCGTCGCCGCCCGCACCGACGGCCGCATGCAGCTGTGGTGGCGCGACGACGCGAACGGCTTCACCTGGCACGCGGGGGAGGTCTTCGGCAGTGGCGCCACCTCCGCGCCCTGCCTGATCGAGGCGCAGTACGGGGCCCGGGACGAGGACACCGCCGGGAACTACGAGCTGTGCGTGGCCGTCGCGGGAGGGCGGGTCGAGCACTGGTGGCGCGGCAACGCGAGCGGCTCGGCCTGGAGCCGGGGAGCGGTCTTCGGACACGACGCACTCGCGGTCACCGGGATGCTCCAGAGCAGCTTCGGGTTCAACCTGGAAGTCGTCGTCCTGCGTACCGACCACCTGCTCCAGCACTACTGGCGCGGGGTCGCCTCCCGGACGGAGCCCGGGGGAGGCGCGGGCTGGCACGAGGGACCGGTCATCGGCTCCGTGGGCCCCGCCCGGCCGGCGTCACCGTGACCGGCGCGGCCTGAGCGCGAAGTGCTGTACGGATTCCAGCGGCCCGCGGTCGAAGCGGCGCAGCCAGAGCCAGGAGCCGGCCGTCAGGGCCAGGCTCACGGCGGCCCACAGGCCCATCACCCACCAAGGGCCGGCGGCGGTGCCGGCCAGGCGGCCGGTCAGGCCCAGCCCGATGCCGTAGCACAGCAGCATGCAGAGCAGGTTCTGTGCGACGTAGCAGGACAGGGCGGCGCGGCCGACGGAGCCGAGGGCCGTGACCACCGGCTCGGGGACCCACAGCCGGTCGAGGGCGATCCCGATCAGGCCGATGTAGCCGACGGCGAGCAGCGGCGCGGCGCCGTAGCGGCCCAGCAGGAAGAAGTCGTCGCCGCCGAGGGCGGTCGCGGCATTGAGCGGCAGCCCGAGGCCGAGACCCCAGGCGGCCATCCGGGCCCGCAGGCGCCGGCCCTCGCCCGTCGCGGTGAAGGCGCCCGCGCGGTGGAGCCGGACGCCGAGGAGGAAGAGGAAGACGAGCAGCCCGAAGGAGAAGACGGGCTCGACGCGCAGGGCGAGGAAGTGGTCGACCCGGAAGGCGATCTGGGCGGGGTAGCCGCCGTGGGCGTACAGCTCGACGGCCGCTTCGTCGGGGGCCTGCGGAGCGGTGCCGGACGCGCTGCTCAGCGCGGCGAACGTCAACAGGGCGACCAGGGCCAGGTGCACCCCGCCGGCCGTCCACATCGCGCGCCGCCGGACCTTCTCGGAGCGGGCCAGCAGCCAGGCGACGAGGAGCGCGGTGACGGCGTACCCCATCAGCACGTCCCAGGCGAAGACGAGGAGGAAGTGGACGGTGCCTTCCACGAAGAGGAAGGCGGCGCGCAGCCAGTAGCGGCCGGGCCATGGGTTGCCGCGGCGCGCGGCGGAGTCGTACTGGATGGCCAGGCCCACCCCGAACAGGATCGTCAGCAGCGCCAGGAACTTGCCGTCCGCGAGGAAGCGGAAGACGCTCTCCGCGACGGTCGCGGGGGAGGGGTCGGCGAGAGGGTCCGGGAGCGCGAGGCCGCCCTGGAGCACGCCCCACTCGGAGCCGGGGGAGGCGAAGATCCAGACGTTGGTCATGAGCGTGCCGAGGATGGCGGCGCCGCGCAGGACGTCGAGGAGGGGGAGGCGGGCCGCCTTCGCGGTCGCGATCGGGGTGAGGAGGGTGTCGGCCATGACTTCAGGGTCCCGGCGGGCGGGACGGAGTACGTCGTGCGCGTGGACGAACGCCCGGTACATCCTTCGATGCAGTGGGGAGCCAGGAGGTCCGGAGCCGGGAGGTCGGAGCGGTGACGGTCGGAGCCCTGGTCGTCGGATCCGTGGTCGTCGCAGTCGTGGCGGGGCCGGCGGCGACCGTCGGTGTTTCACATCCTGGACGAGGCCCGGGCTTGCACCCCTGTTGTATCTATGCTGTACGCATGCCAGCCCCGACCACGGGCCCGACCCCGGCCCCGACCAGTACCGTGACCGCCGCCGACCGCGTCTACCGGCACGTCAAGCAAGGCGTCCTCGACCGCCGCTACGAAGGCGGCGTCCTCCTCACCGAGGGCGAACTCGCCGAGGCCGTAGGGGTGTCCCGTACGCCGGTCCGCGAGGCGCTGCTGCGCCTGGAGACCGAGGGGCTGCTGAAGCTGTACCCGAAGAAGGGCGCGCTGGTCCTGGCGGTCTCCGCGCAGGAGATCACCGACGTGCTCGAAACCAGGCTGCTGGTCGAGGAGTTCACCGTACGCAGAGCCGTGCCGGCGCCACCCGGCCTGCTGGACCGGCTCACCGCCCTGGTCGAGGAACAGCGCCGGTACGCCGCCGAGGGCGACCTCGCCGCGATGATGGCCGCCGACCGCGGCTTCCACGCGGAGATCGTGCGCAGCGCCGGCAACCAGATCCTGTGCCGGCTCTACGACCAACTCCGCGACCGCCAGCTGCGGATGGGCGTGGCCCTGCTGCACTCCCATCCCGACCGGGTGGAGCGGACGCTGGCCGAGCACGCCGAGATCCTGGACGCCCTGCGCGCGGGTGACGCGGAGACGGCGGCCGCGGCGGTGCGCGGGCACATCGGGCGGGTCGAGGCGCTCGTGCGGGGGCCGGGCCGGTGACCGGACCCGTGACCGCGCCCGTGAGCGGACCCGTGACCGCGCACCCGTCCGTGACCACCACCCTGGCCAAAGACCCGCCGGGCGGCCGGAAGGCCGTCGCCGTCTGGAGCATCGGCGTCGCCGTCTACTTCGTGGCGGTGATCTTCCGTACCAGCCTGGGCGTGGCCGGACTCGACGCCGCCGACCGCTTCCACGTCAACGCCTCGGCGCTGGCGACCTTCTCGCTGCTCCAGCTCCTGGTGTACGCCGGGATGCAGATACCGGTGGGGCTGATGGTGGACCGGCTCGGCACCAAGAAGGTGCTGACGCTGGGAGCGGTGCTCTTCACCGCCGGGCAGCTCGGCTTCGCGCTCTCCCCCTCGTACGGGATGGCCCTCGCCGCACGCGCCCTGCTGGGCTGCGGCGACGCGCTGACCTTCATATCGGTGCTGCGGCTGGGCACCCGGTGGTTCCCGGCCCGGCAAGGGCCGCTGATGGCGCAGCTGGCCGGGCTGGTCGGCATGGCCGGCAACCTCGTCTCCACGCTGGTGCTGGCCCCCGTCCTGCACGGGGTCGGCTGGGTGCCGGCCTTCGCGGGGAGCGCGGTGGCGGGGCTGATCGTCCTCGTACCGCTGGTGCTGTTCCTGCGGGACCACCCCGAGGGCCACGCTCCCGAGCCCACGGCGCGGGACGGGGGAGGTGCGGGAGGCTTCGTACGCCGCCAGATCGCCGAATCCTGGCGCGAACCCGGGACCCGCCTCGGCCTGTGGGTCCACTTCACGACGCAGTTCCCGGCGATGGTCTTCCTGCTGCTGTGGGGGATGCCGTTCCTGGTCGAGGCGCAGGGGCTGTCACGCACCACCGCGGGCGGACTGCTCACCCTGGTCGTCGCCTCGAACATGGCCCTCGGGCTGGTCTACGGCCAGATCGTCGGCCGCCGGCAGTCGTCGCGGATCCCGCTGGCCCTGGGCACGGTCGGGCTGACGGCCCTCCTGTGGGCCGCGGTCCTCGTCTACCCGGGGGACCGGGCGCCGATGTGGCTGCTGGTCGCGCTGTGCCTGGTGCTCGGGACCTGCGGTCCGGCGTCGATGATCGGCTTCGACTTCGCGCGACCGGCGAATCCGGCGGAGCGGCAGGGCACCGCCTCCGGGATCACCAACATGGGCGGCTTCCTCGCGTCGATGACCACGCTGCTGGTGGTGGGCGTGCTGCTCGACGCCACCGGCGACAACTACCGCATGGCGTTCTCGACGGTGTTCGTCCTTCAGGCGGTGGGCATCGCCCAGATCCTCCGCCTGCGCGGCCGCGCCCTGTCCCGCGAAGGCACCCTCCGGGCCCCTGCCCCTGCCCCTGCCGCTGCCCCTGCCGCTGCCGCGCCCCCGGAACCGGCCCGCCCCGCGGTGGCCCGGCCCTAGGAGCCGTCGCCAAAGCGTCACGCCCACGGCACAGGCACACGGCCCGCGCCGTCGCAGCGTCGCCGATGACGCGGCCGGGCCGCACGCGTGGCCGGCCCGGTCCCGGGGCGGGGCACCCGCCCGCAACCGGACCCGGGACCCGGCGCGGGCGCGGCCCCGCGGGCTAAGGGGTGACCGCGAAGTGGGTCAGGATGGCCTCCGCCAGTGCGGGGTCGCCCTCCACCTTCACCCGGTCGGCCACGACATGCGCCCGGACCCGCCCCGCCGCAAGGCGGACGTACGTCTCCCAGTCCAGAGTCAGCGTCACCGCCGGCCCCAGCGACGGCGCCTTGTCCAGCGACCCCTTGCCCTCCGCGTCGACCCGTACCGTCCGCATGAACTCCAGTGCCCCGTGCACGTCGACGACCACCGCCGAGTTCGCCGGTGCACCCGCCCGCTTCGCGACCACCTTCGGCAGCCCGGACAGCAGGACGTCCCGCGCCACATACGCGGCCGGCGAATCCCAGTTCCCGGGTACGCCCAGCGCCGCCCGCAGGTCCTGCTCGTGGATCCACACGTCGAACGCCCGCAGCCGCAGCGCGTGCTCCAGCGTGACCTGATCGCCGAGCGGCCCCCGCACCATCGTGGCCGGATCCCGCTTCTCGTTGCGCAGCTGCCGCATGCGCCGGATGACGGTGTACTCCAGCTCCGCGGTCATCTCGGGTGCCGTGTGGTGACGTCGTACGTCGACCTGCACTTCCATGTACCGGCTGAACTCGTCCACCACGTGCCGCAGGTCCCTCGCCACGGTGTGGATCGGCCGCGGGTCCCCGAGCTGCTCGCACTCGATGCCGATGATGTGCGACACGACGTCACGGACCGACCAGCCCGGGCACGGGGTGGCCCGGTTCCACTCGCCCTCCGGCAGCGGGAGGACCAGTTCGGATATCGCCTCAATGGAGTGCGTCCACGCGTCGGCATAGGGCTGAAGGCTGGGATGGACGGTCAAGGGGACCCCTCGCGGTGCTGTTCAGTGGCGCGTTCTGGAAGCCTTGGACATTGGACTCCGCTCCCAAAACTACGCTGCCGGTGAGCACCCCGGCAGTGCTTTCGTGTGACGATCGTAGGCCCGAGTGGACGGCTTGAATGCCAGGACGGTGGTAGTGTGCGCGCCTCGCTGATCCAAATCGCAGTGAATGAGGGGGAGTCGGTCCTTTCCCGGCGGTCCCGAGTGGCCGGTCTCGTACGGGAACAGAGCGGCTCCGACCTGGTGGTCCTGCCCGAACTGTGGACCGTCGGCGCCTTCGCCTACGAGCAGTTCGAGACCGAGGCCGAACCGCTCGACGGGCCGACCTACCAGGCCATGTCCAAGGCGGCGCGCGACGCCGGCGTCTGGTTGCACGCGGGCTCGATCGTGGAGCGCGCGGGTGACGGCTCGCTCTACAACACCGCTCTGGTGCTCTCCCCGGCGGGCGAGCTGGCCGCCACCTACCGCAAGATCCACCGCTTCGGCTTCGACCAGGGCGAGGCGGTGCTCATGTCGGCCGGTGACTCCCTGACCACCGTGGCCCTGCCGGAACAGACCCTCGGCATCGCCACCTGCTACGACCTGCGGTTCCCGGAACTGTTCCGCGGCCTGGTCGACGCCGGGGCCACGACGATGGTCGTCGCGGCGGGCTGGCCCGAGCGCCGCCGCTCCCACTGGACCCTGCTCAGCAAGGCGCGCGCCGTGGAGGACCAGTCGTACGTCCTGGCGTGCGGCCTGGCCGGCACCCACGCGGGCGTCGAACAGGCCGGGCACAGCCTGGTGGTGGACCCCTGGGGCGAGGTTCTGGCGGAGGCGGGCCCCGGCGAGGACGTCCTCACCGTGGACCTGGACCCGGCGAAGGTGGCCGAGACCCGCGAGCAGTTCCCGGCCCTCAAGGACCGCCGCCTGGGCCGCTAGCGCGGCGGCGCGGACGACCGGCCCGGCGGCTCGCCCGCTCGCTCGCCAGGCCGGTCGCCGACTCGCCCACTCGCCCGCTCACTCACCCGCCCGGCCGGGTCGGCGTACTAGATGATCGATTCCAAGGGGTCAGTGGTCATAGGCGGTCAGTGAGCGCAGGACGGGCTGTCCCATGTAGTCGTTGTGCCAGATCGCTGCGGTCAGCGCGAGGAAGCCGAGCATGGCCTGCATCATCGCGAGCGTGACCAGCTCGGCGTCGGTGAGCTTCGGGGCGATACCCACCGCCGGCCGCCACGGAGCAAGCTGCGGCGAACCCTTCAGCAGGTCGTCGGTCTCCGCATAGAGTGCCGTCGCGAGGGAGTCCAAGTCTGGTGTCACAACCTGACTTTGGGTTTCCTTGTCTCATCAGCTGTGGGTTCCCGTTTCTCGGGGCTGGCGCCGGGTGGACCTCGCCCGGTTGCCGCAGCCGAGGGAACACCATGCCTGGTCACGGCGCCTGGCCAGGAAGAACATGCCGCAACTGGGGGCGTGGCAGCGCCGCACCCGCTGACGGTCTGGACCCGCGGCCAGGACGAGCGTCTCGCGGGCGATGACGGCGTCGGCGCCGCCACCCTGTTCCCGCTGTGCCAACAGGCCGTCGCCGGTCATCCGGAAGACGACGGGGGCGGACGAGGCCAGTTCGTTCAGGCGGGTCCGCAGGCTGTCGGGGAGCGGCCGCTGTCCGGCCGTCGCGTCCAGCGCGTCACGGACCAGCCCACGCAGCCGCTCCAGCTCCTCCAAGGGGAGGGCGGCCAATCTGCGGTCGGCGGCGCGGGCGCGCCATCGCCTGGTGAGGTCCCGATCGGCGAGGAAGTCAACGTCGCCGCGCCCCGGGCCTGCGCCAACGACGACGGTGTTGGCCAGGTCGAGGACCGGGTCCTCGCCGATCCACGGCATTTCCTGCAGGTCCCGGATGGTCATGCCCCTCAATCTACTGGATTCAGGTCAGCGAACCCGTGATAACTTCAGCTCACGGATTTGATCCGCCAACTCCGTGAGTCACGTGGTCGACGAAGGGTGATGCCATGAGCACAACCATCGAGTACGTCAGGTTCGACACCGACGACCCCGCCGCCCTCACCGCCCACCGGGAGCAGCTCGTCGAACTACTCAAGGAGCGCTACGGCGACGGCTTTCAGGGCGCCCACCTCGCCCAGTTCGACGACGGCACCGTCCTGGACTTCATCATCTGGTCGTCCGCCGCCGTCGCCGAGCGCGCGGCCAAGGAAATGCCGACCGACCCCCGGGCGCAGGGCTTCTTCAGCCGAATCGGCACAGTGCACGAGATGCGGCACGCTCAAGTACTGCACACCGCATAGCCCCCGAGATCAAGGAGAATGACGCTGTGCCCTCGGCAGACGAACTACTCAGCGCGGACACCGTCGCCGACCTCGCCCGATGCCTTACGCGAGCCGGTGACGGGATCACGGCGGCTGAGACCCGGGGGTGCGGCGCCGTCCTGGACGGGCTGAGCTTCACCGAGCGTGTCGCCCTGATCAGAGATGCCGTCCTGGCTGATCTTCCGGCGGACTACCCGGCCTTCGCGAACGTGTTGCGCGCCGCACTGCGGGACGGCGATTTCACCGGATGGATGATCTTCCCTGTCACCGAGGCCGTCGCCGTACGGGGCCAAGACGCCTTCGAACCGGCGCTCGCCCTGCTGGCAGAACTCACCCCGCGCCTGACCGCGGAGACCGCCGTCCGGCCCTTCCTCCGTGCCGACCTGGAACGCGCGCTCCGGGTCATGACGCCGTGGACCGCGCATCCCGACCTCCACGTACGCCGACTGGCCAGTGAGGGCACGCGGCCAAGACTGCCCTGGGCGCCCCAGCTTCCGGAGCTGATCGCGGATCCGACACCCGCGCTGCCCCTGCTCGACGCGCTGTACCGGGATGACTCCGAGTACGTCCGCAGATCAGTGGCCAACCACCTCAACGACATCAGCCGTGACCACCCTGACATCGCCGCTGGTGTCGCGGCGCGCTGGCTGAGCGACCCGGCACCGACGACGACCCGGTTGGTACGGCACGGCCTGCGGACCCTGATCAAGTCCGGCCACGCCGGGGCCCTTACGCTGCTCGGCCACTCCCCGGACAGTCCTGTCGTTGTCGAGGGCCCGCACGTCCACGCTTCAGAGATCCGGGTCGGCGACCATCTGCTGTTCGACTACTCGGTGACCAACACTCACGATCAGACCGCTCACCTCGTCGTCGACTACGTCGTCCTCCATATGAAAGCCAACGGGACCCGTACCCCCAAGGTCTTCAAACTCACCACGCGGTCCCTGGCTCCCGGCGAGACGTGGCGCGCGACACGCAGACACTCCTTCAAGCCGATCAGCACGCGGCGCTACCACCCGGGTGTCCATCTGGTGCAGCTCCAGGTCAACGGCCGATCCCACGGGGAAGCCTCGTTCACGCTGAACTGCTGAGGGCAACCGCCTCGCATCCCCGCTTCGGTGGCGTATCCGCCATCGCGCCGCCACCCCAATGGGGCATCCGCCACCAGAAACGGGAACCTGCATCCGCGCAGCTATCCCTTGGAATCGATCATCTAGGAGGAGGCCTCCTCCCGCTCCTTCTCGGCCATCCGGAGCACACACACCGCGACCGCGATCAGCAGCGCCGCGTCCGCGTCCTCCCGGATCACGTCGACCGCGTACGTCTCGCGGATCCGGTACCACTGCCGCGAGATCAACGCGAGCAGCTCGCCCTCGTGCTCGACCTTGAACTCCCGGTCCAGGATCCGCCCGCTGACGTCGAGCTCGGTGCCCTCGACCAGGCTCACGCGGAAGTGGTTGCGCAGCAGCGAGAGCCGCTTCTTGCGGATCACCGCGAGCCGGCGGTCGTCCCGTTCCAGGGTCATCGCGTCGCGGAAGCTGAACGCCTTCTCCCGCAGGGTGATCAGGATCCGCCCGTCCGGATCCTTCAGCTCCAGCGTGTCCCGGACGCGCAGCGCCTTCCCGTCGACGAGGAAGGCGTGGCGTCCGTCCTCGTCCTCGATCCAGTAGTCGTCCCCGATGGCCAGCATTTTGTCCCGTACGAGGTATTTCATGCGCTGATCGTTGCCCGCGATAGGTTGCCGTCATGCCTCTGCTCTTCGTGACCGACCTGGCGTACCCGGCGCGCGGCCGCCGCTACTGCGACGAGGACATATTCCTCACCTCGCGGCTACGCACCCACTTCGACCTGGCCCTGTGCCACCCCGGCGACGCACGGGCCCTGATGCCCGGCTTCGACGCGGTGATCGTCCGCAACACCGGCCCGGTCCTGCACTACCAGCAGGCCTACGACGCCTTCCGCGCGGCCGCCCTCGCCGCCGGGACCCCCGTCTACAACCCGCTGACCGGCCGCGGCGACATGGCGGGCAAGCAGTACCTGCTCGACCTGACGGCCGCCGGCTACCCGGTCATCCCGACCATCGACGACCCGGCGCGACTGCCGGAGCTGCCGCGGGTGCCGCAGTACGCCGTCAAGCCCAAGCAGGGCGCGGACTCCATCGGCCTCACCTTCACCGCGCACCCGGACGGCCCGGCGGGGCAGAACCTCATCCAGCCGCGCATCGACTTCGCTTACGAGGTCTCCTTCTACTTCGTGGACGACGCCTTCCAGTACGCCCTCTACGCCCCGGACCCGGCCCGCCGCTGGGACCTCCGGCCCTACGCACCGACCGAGGCGGACCTGGCCTTCGCGCGCGCCTTCATCGCGTGGAACACCCTCGCCCACGGCATCCAGCGCGTGGACGCCTGCCGCGCGCCCTCCGGCGAACTCCTGCTGGTGGAGCTGGAGGACTTGAACCCGTACCTCTCCCTGGACCTGCTCCCGGCGGACGTCCAGGACAGCTTCGTCGCGGCGCTCGTCCGGTCCCTCCACGGCTTCCTGGCCTGATGTCAGACCCGGCTGCCAGGCTCCTGCCCTCGTCGTCTCCGTCGTACCGTCCTCTCCGTCGTCACCCCCGCGGGTGCACATGTCCGGGGATGGCACTCTTGAACCATGAACGATGCCGCCCCGGCGCACACCCCCGCGCCCGCGCCCCGACGTGCCCGTGTCCGTGCCCCCGAGCTGGTCGGGAAGGGGGGCTGGCTGAACACCGGTGGTACTCCGTACACCCTCGCTGACCTGCGAGGACGGATTGTGGTTCTCGATTTTTGGACCTTCTGCTGCATCAACTGCCTGCACGTCCTCGACGAGCTGCGCGAGCTGGAGGAGAAGCACCGCGACACCGTCGTGATCATCGGCGTGCACTCGCCGAAGTTCGTGCACGAGGCCGAGCACGCGGCCGTCGTCGATGCCGTGGAGCGGTACGAGGTGCACCACCCCGTGCTGGACGATCCCGAGCTCGCCACCTGGAAGCAGTACGCCGTACGGGCCTGGCCCACGCTCGTGGTGATCGACCCCGAGGGGTACATCGTCGCGCAGCACGCCGGTGAAGGGCATGCGCACGCCATCGCGCGGCTCGTGCAGGAGCTGGAGGCGGAGCATGCCGCCAAGGGGACGCTGCGGCGCGGCGACGGGCCGTACGTGGCGCCCGAGCCGGTGGCGAGCGACCTGCGGTTCCCCGGGAAGGCGCTCGTGCTGCCGAGCGGGAACCTCCTGGTGTCGGACTCGTCGCGGCACCAGCTCGTGGAGCTGGCCGCCGACGGGGAGAGCGTCATACGGCGGATCGGCAGCGGGGAGCGCGGGTTCGGCGCCGACGGGTTCAGCGAGCCGCAGGGGCTGGCGCTGCTGCCCGACGGGCGGGTGGTGGTCGCGGACACCGTCAATCACGCCCTGCGTACGTACGACCCGCGGACCGGCCGCGTCGAGACCGTCGCCGGGACGGGGCGGCAGTGGTGGCAGGGCTCGCCGGCCTCTGGGCCGGCGCTGGAGGTGGACCTCTCCTCGCCGTGGGACGTGGCCTGGTGGCAGGGCAAGGTGTGGATCGCGATGGCCGGCGTCCACCAGCTGTGGACCTGGGATCCCGAGGCCGGGACGGTCGGGGCCGCGGCCGGGACGACCAGTGAGGGCCTGCACGACGGGCCCGCCGCCGAGGCGTGGCTCGCCCAGCCGTCGGGGCTGGCGGCGGCCGGGGACCGGCTGTGGATCGCCGACTCGGAGAACAGCGCCCTGCGGTACGTGGAGGCCACGCCCGACGGGTACGTGATCCGGACGGCCGTCGGCACCGGTCTGTTCGACTTCGGGCACCGGGACGGCGAGGCGGGCCAGGCCCTGCTCCAGCACCCGCTCGGCGTCACCGCGCTGCCGGACGGCTCGGTCGCGGTGTGCGACACGTACAACCACGCGCTGCGCCGCTACGACCCCGCCACCGGGGAGGTCTCGACGCTCGCGACCGATCTGCGCGAGCCGAGCGACGCGGTGCTGGCCGGCGAGGACATCGTGGTCGTCGAGTCCGCCCGGCACCGACTGACCCGGCTGCGGCTGCCGGAGGAGGCGGTGCGCGTCGAGTCCGTGGCGCACCGGACGCAGCGGGCCGCGACCGAGGTGGCGCCCGGCACGCTCCGGCTGGACGTGGTCTTCCAGGCGCCCAGCGGCCAGAAGCTGGACACCCGGTACGGGCCCTCCACCCGGCTGCTGGTCTCCTCGACACCGCCGGAACTGCTGGCGGCCGGCGAGGGCGCGGGGACCGACCTGTTCCGCGAGCTGGCGCTGAACCCGGACCTCACCGAGGGGGTCCTGCACGTCTCGGCGATGGCGGCGTCCTGCGACGACGACCCGTCCAACGAGTACCCGGCCTGCCATGTCCACCAGCAGGACTGGGGGGTTCCGGTGACGGTCACCGCCGACGGCGCCGCCCGGCTCCCGCTGGTGCTCGCCGGACTCGACGCCGAGTAGCGGCAGGGGCGCGAGGGCCGCGAGGAGCCGCAGTACGCCCGAGCCCCGCCCAGGGAACTCCCAAAATCCCCGGGCGGGGCTCAGTGCGCGGCGCTCAGTGGGCCTCAGCCCTCCAGGAACGCGACCAGGGCGTTCGCCAGGAGGAACGGGTCGTCCGCGCCGCACAGTTCGCGGGCGCTGTGCATCGAGAGGATCGCGACGCCGATGTCCACGGTCTGGATGCCGTGGCGGGCGGCCGTGATCGGGCCGATCGTCGTGCCGCAGGGCATCGAGTTGTTGGAGACGAAGGACTGCCAGGGCACGCCGGCCCGCTCGCACGCGGCGGCGAACACCGCGCGCCCGCTGCCGTCCGTCGCGTACCGCTGGTTGACGTTGACCTTCAGGATCGGGCCGCCGTTGGCGCGCGGGTGGTGCGAGGGGTCGTGGCGCTCCGCGTAGTTGGGGTGCACGGCGTGGCCGGTGTCGGAGGACAGGCAGATGGTGCCCGCGAAGGCCCGGGCCCGGTCCTCGTACGAGCCGCCGCGCGAGAAGACTGAACGTTCCAGCACGTTCCCCAGCAGGGGGCCGTCGGCGCCGGTGTCCGACTGGGAGCCGTTCTCCTCGTGGTCGAAGGCGGCCAGGACCGGGATGTGGTCGAGCTGTTCGGCCGTGGACACGGCGGCCAGCGCCACGATCCCCGCGTGCACCGACAGCAGGTTGTCCATCCGGGGGCCGGCCACCAGCTCGCGGTCGCGGCCCAGGTAGGCGGGCGGCTCAATGGAGTGGACCATCAGGTCCCATCCGGCCACCGAGCCCTGGGGCAGGCCCTCTTCCTCCTCCAGGAAGGCGATCAGGTCACCCTCCTGGACCTCGCCCAGGCCCCAGATCGGCTGCATGTGCCGCTGCTTGTCCAGCTTGAGGCCGTCGGTGTTCACCGACCGGTCCAGGTGGACCGCGAGTTGGGGGACGCGCAGCAGTGCGCGGTCCACGTTCACCAGGCGCTCGCTGCCGTCCCGCAGGGTCAGCCGCCCGGCGAGGCCCAGGTCCCGGTCGAGCCAGGTGTTGAGCAGGGTGCCGCCGTAGATCTCGACGGCGATCTGCCGCCAGCCCTGTGAGCCCGTGTCCGGAAGCGGCTTGACCCGCAGGTTGGGGGAGTCGGTGTGCGCGCCGACGATCCGGAACGGGGTGTGCGCGGCCGCGCCCTCCGGGACGTACCAGGCGATGAGAGCTCCGCCGCGGAGTACGAACTTGCCCCCCGTGCTCGCATCCCAGGCGTCCGTTTCCGACAACTGCCTGAAGCCTGCCTTTTCCAGCCGCTCGGCCGCATTGGCCACGGCGTGGTACGGCGACGGACTGGCCGTCAAAAAGGTCATCAGATCGTCGGTGTGGCCGCGGTCGAAGCGGGCGGGAGAGCTCATGTGGTTCACCTTAACGACGGTCGTGTTCGCCATGGCCGGACTGCGGCGGATAGCCGAGAGGTGGGGGTCCGCGAGGTCGGTGGTCTGCGGTCCCGCCCGTCTCAGCCCGGCGGGCGCTCGAATCTGCGCTGGAGCTGTCTGCGCTCGCCCCGGCGGATGCGCGGGAGCATCTCCGGGATCTGCGCGGAGCGCTGCGCGCGTCTCTTGCGTCCGGCGCAGAAGATACAGCCCTCGCCCGGGGGCGCGTCCGGGTCGATCGGTGCGCCGGGGTGCTCGGAGCATCCCGAGGCGTTGCGCGGCCGTGACAGCTCGCGGGCCACGATGAAGGCGCGGTGGAGGTCGTCGGCGATGCGGACGAAGTCCTGGTCGGGTGAGCCGAGCGTCAGGTGGAAGCGCTGCTCCTCGATGGTGCGCAGGTGGTGGCGCAGTCCGTCGAGGGTGTACGGGGGCTCCGGCACGGGGTAGCCCAGGCGCCGCTGCTCGGACGAGGCGCTCGCCGCCCGGCCGCCCTGCAGCCGACGGCCGAGCCGGCGCCGGTCGTTGCAGATGAGGCAGCGGCCCCAGCCGTCGGGCGCTTCGGGATCGAGGGCGCCGTTGGGGTGCTCGGAGCAGCCGGTGTAGCTCTTGGCGGGTGCCAGGGCGGCGGCCGTCTGGAAGGCCACGTAGAGGGCGTCGGCCACTCCGTCGTACTCGGCGGGGTGCGCGCCGTCGTACAGGTCCTTGACGCGGTCGCCGAGCGCGCCGATGTTCGCCTGCAGCTCCTTGAGGGCGTACGGCCGCCCGGTCGGGACGGAGTACCCCCTGCTGCGGTGCTGCTCCATTGGACTCATGTCTAAGAGCGTCCCACGAACCGCTGACAACTGTGGCCGGACCCCCGCCGAGGAGGGTCCGGCCACCGTGCGCGCGGGTGCGGGCGCGGCCTAGAAGGCGGCCTCGTCGAGCTCCATGAGGGAGTTGTCGACGGCCTCGGCCAGCTGGCGCTGGACCGAGACGCCGGGCAGGACCTGCGCCGCGAAGAACTTCGCTGCGGCGATCTTGCCGGTGTAGAAGGGGACGTCCTTCGGGGAGGCCGTCGTCAGCTTCTCGGCGGCCACGGCCGCGCCCTTGAGCAGGAGGTATCCGACGACGACGTCGCCGGAGGCCATGAGCAGGCGGGTGGTGTTCTGGCCGACCTTGTAGATGTTCTTGACGTCCTCGCCGGTGGCGGTGAGGTCGACGATCATCTGGCCGACGATGGCCTCCAGGTCGACGGCGGCCTTGGCGAGCGCGTCCCGGGCGCCGGCCAGTTCTTCGCCGCCGACGGCCTCGGCCAGGAACTTCTTGATCGTCTCGGAGAGGACGTTCAGCGAAGCACCCTGGTCGCGGACGATCTTCCGCAAGAAGAAGTCCTGACCCTGGATGGCCGTGGTGCCCTCGTACAGCGTGTCGATCTTGGCGTCGCGGATGTACTGCTCGATCGGGTACTCCTGCAGGTAGCCGGAGCCGCCGAAGGTCTGCAGGGACTGGGCGAGCAGCTCGTAGGACTTCTCCGAGCCGTAGCCCTTCACGATCGGCAGGAGCAGGTCGTTCAGGCCGACCAGCGCGGAGGCGTCCTCGCCCGCGGCCTGCTTGAGCTGGATCTCGTCCTGGACGGAGGCGGTGTACAGGACGAGGGCGCGCATGCCCTCGGCGTACGCCTTCTGCGTCATGAGCGAGCGGCGCACGTCGGGGTGGTGCGTGATGGTGACCTTGGGGGCGGCCTTGTCCATGAAGTTCGCCAGGTCCGGGCCCTGCACGCGCTCCTTGGCGTACTCCAGCGCGTTCAGGTAGCCGGTCGAGAGGGTGGCGATGGCCTTCGTGCCGACCATCATGCGGGCGAACTCGATGATCATGAACATCTGGCGGATGCCGTCGTGCTTGTCACCGATCAGCCAGCCCTTGGCGGGGTGCTGGTCGCCGAAGGTCATCTCACACGTGTTGGAGGCCTTGAGGCCCATCTTGTGCTCGACGTTCGTGGCGTAGACGCCGTTGCGCTCGCCCAGCTCGCCGGTCTCCCAGTCGAAGTGGAACTTCGGTACGAGGAAGAGGGACAGGCCCTTGGTGCCGGGGCCGTGGCCCTCGGGGCGGGCGAGGACGTAGTGGAGGATGTTCTCCGACATGTCGTGCTCACCGGACGTGATGAAGCGCTTCACGCCCTCGATGTGCCAGGAGCCGTCGGCCTGCTGGATCGCCTTGGTGCGGCCGGCGCCGACGTCCGAGCCGGCGTCCGGCTCGGTGAGGACCATGGTCGAGCCCCACTGCTTCTCCACGGCGATCTCGGCGATCTTCTTCTGCGCCTCGTTGCCCTCTTCCCACAGGACGCCGGCGAAGGCCGGGCCGGAGGAGTACATCCAGACGGCCGGGTTCGCGCCGAGCAGCAGCTCCGCGTACGCCCAGATGAGGGAGCGGGGCGAGGTGGTGCCGCCGATCTCCTCGGGCAGGCCCAGGCGCCAGTACTCGGAGTCCATGAAGGCCTGGTAGCTCTTCTTGAAGGAGGCCGGGACCGGCGCGGTGTTGGTGGCCGGGTCGAAGACCGGCGGGTTGCGGTCGGCGTCCTCGAAGGAGGCGGCCAGCTCGTTCTCGGCGAGGCGGGCCAGCTCGGACAGCACGCTCTTGGCGGTCTCCGTGTCCATCTCACCGAACGGTCCGGTGCCGTACAGCTTGTCGCGTCCGAGCACCTCGAAGAGGTTGAACTCGATGTCGCGGAGATTCGACTTGTAGTGCCCCATGGCGACGGCTCCGTTAAGGCTCGGTGAGACGGTTTCCTCGTGCAATACCAATCGGTAACAACATGATGCTACCCACGGGTAATAACGGCAACCCTTCCGGGCCGACTGTGACCAGGGTCAAAGCTCGCACCAGACCGTCTTGCCGTCGGGTTCCTGCCGGACACCCCAGCGCAGGGCGACGGCATCGAGCAGGGCCAGCCCACGCCCGGATTCGTCGGTGTCCGTCGCCTGGCGCGGCACGGGCCACTCGCGCGCATCGGGATCGGTGAGCTCGACCCGCGTACGGGTTGCCCTTCCGGTGATGCGCAGGGTGACGGGTGTGCCTTCGCCGAGGTGCGCGATCACGTTGCTCAGCAGCTCGCTGACGCACAGCTCCGCGTCGGGACAGGCCTCGCTCCCGAGGTGCTCGCGCACGGCGTGGCGGAGGAGGGGGACGGCTTTGGGGACGGCGAGCAGCCGGATGGTGAGGGCCGCGTTCACCGCGTGGCCAGGGCGGTGACCAGGAGCCGGGCGGTGGCCACGTTGCAGTTGCCGAGGGTGATGAGGGGCGGCGTGCCGTAGCTACTGGCGTAGGAGGGGAGGTGGATGTCGAGTGAGGGCAGCACGATGCCGTGCGCGGCCAGGGCTGCGCGGAGCTGGTTGAGGGCGTCGATGGCTTCGCGGTCGTGGGGGTGGTCGCTCATGGGGCCTTCGCTTCCTTTGCGGACTGTGACGAACTGGTCACAGGCTGGCGCGGGTCGGCGTACCGTGGGAAGGGTTTCGGATTGCGCTGGGCAAGTGGCAAATGGCGGTGGTCTGTTGTGCCCCCTCGTAAGGACACCGACGCGTCGGCGAATGTCCCCTCCTTCTACGGCGCCGAGCTGCGCTACAAGCGGGAGGCGGCCGGGCTCACGCTGGAGCAGCTGGCGGACGGCAGCTTCAGGGGCGTCCCGTTCCTGAGCCAGATCGAGCGCGGCGAGCGCCGGATGCCGCCGGATCTGGCCCGGCACGTGGACGCGAAGCTGGGGACGGACGGCTTTTTCGAGCGCCGCTGTGAAGATGCGCGCAAGGCGAAGCAGTCGGGGCACGCGGAGTACTTCGCGGACGTCGCGGAGATGGAGCCGGGCGCCCGGACGATCGAGGACTGGGCGCCGATGCTCGTGCCGGGGCTGCTGCAGACGGCCGCATACGCGCGGGCTCTCACGCGGGCCGCGATGCCCCGGGCGCTCGACAGCGAGGTTGAGGAAAAGGTGACCGCCCGCATGGCGCGGGCTCGGCTGTTCGGACAGGAGAGCCCTCCGGAGTACTGGGCGATCCTGGATGAGTCGCTGATCCGACGGCCGGTGCTTGACGCAGAGGCGACGGCCGAACTGTTGGAGCACATCGCGCACGTAATCAGAACCACTCGATCCATTTTGCAGATCGTTCCGGAAACCGCTTCCGCCCACCCGTTCATGATGGGCATGGCCAGGTTGATGACCTTCGGGGATGCGCCCCCCGTGGTGTACACCGAGAGCCTGCACAGCGGGCAACTCATCGACTATCCGGCGCTCGTCCAGGAGTACCGCAGGTCGTACGATCTGCTCAGGGCTGCCGCGCTGTCACCTGAGGCGTCCTTGGCGAGGATCGACGCAGCTGCAGAGGACTTCCGACATGGCAAGCACCGACATTGACTTGACGTCCGCCTACTGGCGCAAGAGCAGCTACAGCAACGGCACCGGTGGCGAATGCGTCGAGATCGCCGAAGGCTTCCCTGGAGCCGCGCGCTGGCGTAAGAGCAGCTACAGCACCGCCCCTGAGGGGCTATGTGTCGAGGTCGGCGACGGCCTGGACGGGATCGTCCCGGTACGGGACTCCAAGAGGCCCGGCGGGCCCGCGCTCATCATCGGCGCGGCCGCGTGGGTCCCGTTCGTCGCCGGACTCAAGGCGGCTCCGGCCGGGGCGGCGGCTCGGTAGGCTTCGCCTCATGTACGGCTACGACCAGAACCCGGGTGCCCAGCAGCAGTACGCCCCGCCGCAGCAGCAGATGCCCGGCGCGGGGTACGAGCAGCCGCTGTACCCCGAGCCGTCCCCGCCTTCACTCGCGGACGCGGTACGGGCCTTCACCACCGGGCAGCTCGCCGCCGAGGACTTCCAGCAGATCTTCGCCACCTCGAAGGTCTACTGCCCGCGCGGCGAGACCCCCGGCTTCCTCGCGCTGCACAACACGCAGCAGCCGGTCATCCCGATGTTCACCACGCTCAAGGAACTGCGCCGGTACGCCGGCAAGGAGTCCAAGTACTTCGTGATCACCGGCGCCGAGGTGATCGACCTGCTACCGACCGGCTACGGCTTCGTCCTCGACATGGAGGGCGACCACCGCATGGTCTTCGACGCGAAGGCGGTCGAGCAGATGGTCGACTTCGCGATGCGCCGCATGTACGGCTGAGGATCCCGCGAGGTTGACCGTGTCCGGGCGGCCGAGATGCGTGGCGGAACGGCCGGGCGGGAACGGCCCCCGCCGTTCCCGCCCGGTGTCACTCAACCTGCACCATTACTAGTGGTCGTTGAAGTACACGTAATACTCGGAATCCCTATTGTCCGAGGGCTCAATCGAGACCGAGAAGCCAATGTTGTGGTTTTCCGGAAGGTTGTACACGCCGCCGTCCGACGCGCTCCGGTAACTGCACTTCCCGTCGTTCTGGGTGTCGGTGAGGCTGTACAGGAAATCGCCGGTCATGTGGTCGAAGACGTTGACCCACGCCTTCTTGCCGTCGGTCTTGGTGTCGCAGACCTTCACATGGTCGCCATGCTCCTCGAAGTAGGCCGCCGCGGCGCTGCCGCCATCACGCATCGGCCCGTGGTCCCAGTCGATTGCCGCCTGAGCAGAGCCCGGCGCCATGGCCACTGCGAACGCCGCCATGGTCAGTGCGGATATTCCGCCCTGAACGATTTTCTTGCTGCGCAATTCACTCTCCCCTGTTTTGCGGTTACAACCGTGTGAGGCTAACAGCAGAAGGCGGGTCTTCACCGGTCGGACCGCTTGTGAGGCGAGCTTATCGAGAAGTCGTGACAATTCTCGGATATCTTTTCAGGCGTTGAACACTTTTAGTGCCTAACGGCCGTGGGGGGATGATCAGGACTTATGGCGCTTCCGGGCCGCTGGTGGTCCGGACGGTCAGGAGCTCTGGGACTGCCGGACGGTCCTCGGCCGGGAGGCCGGCGCGGGTGACCGTAGGTCAGGCCGGGCGGAGCCCCGGGGGAATGTCCTCCGGGGCTCCGCTGTTCTGTGGGGTGTGGCAGAAAGTTCGAGTTTCAACTAAACTCGAAGCAGAAGGAGGTCCTGACCATGCCCGCAGTGACTGTTGAGAACCCGTTGACGCTTCCGCGTGTGGCCGAGCCGCAGGCGGTGGTCCCGCGCAAGGTGCTGGCCGTCACCACCGCTCCCAGCGGGTTCGAGGGTGAGGGATTCCCCGTGCGACGCGCCTTCGTCGGCGTCAACTACCAGTACCTCGACCCGTTCATCATGATGGACCAGATGGGCGAGGTGGACTACGGAGCCGGGGAGCCGAAGGGGACCCCGTGGCACCCGCACCGCGGCTTCGAGACCGTCACGTACATCATCGACGGCACCTTCATCCACCGGGACTCGCACGGCGGCGGCGGGGTCATCACCGACGGCGACACCCAGTGGATGACGGCGGGCTCCGGCCTCCTGCACATTGAGACCCCGCCGGAGTCGCTCGTCGCGTCCGGCGGACTGTTCCACGGCCTGCAGCTGTGGGTGAACCTGCCCGCCAAGGACAAGATGATCGCGCCGAAGTACCAGGACATCCGCGGCGGCACCGTGAAGATGCTCGCCTCGCAGGACGGCGGCGCCCTGATCCGCCTGATCGCGGGTGACGTCGCGGGCCACGCCGGCCCTGGTGCCACGCACACCCCGATCACGATGATCCACGCGTCGGTGAACCCGGGCGCTGAGGTCACCCTGCCCTGGCGAACCGACTTCAACGCGCTCGCGTACGGCCTCGCGGGCAGTGGCGCGGCCGGAGCCGAGCGCCGTCCGTTCCGGATGGGTCAGTCGGTCGTCTTCGGTGATGGCGATTCGCTGACGATCCGTGCGGACGCGGCGCAGGACACGCGCAGCGCGAACTTCGAGGTGGTCCTGCTGGGCGGCCTCCCGATCCGCGAGCCGATGGCTCACTACGGCCCGTTCGTCATGAACAGCCACGCCGAACTGTCCCAGGCGTTCGACGACTTCCAGGCGGGGCGACTGGGGACCATTCCGGCCGGGGGCATCTGACCGCGGCGCAGACGGGCCCTTGGTGCAGGGCATATGCGCGAGACGGGGCACGCGGAGGGCAAGACGAGCGGGTTGACCGCGGCCCCGGTTTCCGCTTGCGAACCATCCGAGTACGGCGAGCATGGGGGGCCTTGCGCCAGTGAGCCAGGCCACAGGGTGTGATCAGTAATTCGCTACGCGTACTGAGGTTCGAGTAGCTAGCGTTTCTCTTCGTGCGGGGGGCACGCCCCTGCGCGACTCATTTGAGGGGGAAGCGTGTCGAGCGTGAGCATGAAGAAGAAGGCCGCCCTGGCTCTCGGTGGCGTGTCCATGGCCGCGGCTCTTGTGGGGCTGGGTGCGGCGCCGGCGTCGGCGTTGACGTACGGCAAGCTCATCAACACGTCTACCGGCTTCTGCCTGGACGGCGATGGCGCCAAGATCTACCCGAGCAAGTGCAACGGTGGCAACTACCAGCAGTGGGCGTTCGAGAAGAAGGCCAACGGCTACTACCGGCTCAAGCAGAGTGCCACTCTGAAGTGCCTGGACGCGAACGTCGACGGCAAGGTGCGCATGAACCCGTGCAACGACGGCACCTACCAGGAGTTCTCGCTCAGCCAGAACACCTACGGCTACCAGATCCGCAGCCGGAAGTGGAACAAGTGTCTGGACATGAACTCTTCCCCGGCCATCTACACGCACGCGTGCAACACGGGCAACTACCAGCGCTGGCACCGGTGATCGGTAGATGAGTCGATCGCGTGGCCCGGCCCTCAGGGGCCGGGCCACGCGTGGTCAACCCGGGCGCGGGTCCGCGGGTGAGGACCGCCGGCCCGTTCACACCGGGCAGACCGCCGTCTTCGGCGAGGGCAGGCGGTGGCTACCCCTCGGTGGCGGGTTCGGGCGCCTGGGGCGCGTACCGGACCCGGAGTTCCGAGATCACCCCGAACACGGCCGCGGTCAGCGGTACGGCGAGCAGCATCCCCAGGATCCCGGCCACGGTCGCGCCCGCGGTGATCGCCACCATGACCACCGCCGGGTGCATCTGGACGGTCCGGCTCTGCACCACGGGCTGGAGCAGGTTGCCCTCGATGACCTGCACGGCAAGCACCACGCCGAGGGCCCACAGACCGATCACCCAGCCCCGGTCGGCGAAGGCCACCAGGACCGCCACGGCGCCGGAGATGACCGCGCCCAAGTACGGGATGTAGGCGCCGACGAAGACCAGCGCACCCAGGCCCACGGCACCCGGCACCCGCAGCACCAGCAGGCCCACGGTGATCAGGATCGCGTCGATGAGCGCGATGAACGTGGTCCCGCGCATGAAGCCCTCGACGGCCTCGAAGGCACGCCGGGCCATCGCCTCCAGCATGTCGCCCGTGCGGTGCGGCGCCAGCGAGCGCAGGGTGCCGGCGGCGTGGTCGGAGTCGCGCAGGAAGAAGAAGATCAGCAGGAGCGCGAGGATCGCGGTGGCGATCACCTCGCCGACGACGCTGATGCCGCTGATGACGCCGGAGGCGGCCGTACCGCCGAACTTGGCGAGCAGGTCCTTGGCGTTGGCCGCGAGGTCCTCCAGTGAGGTCCCGGCCGCCCCGAAGTGCTCGGCGAGGTCCCGGCCCGCGCGCCGGAGGGAGGCGACGATCTCGTCGCCGGTCTCGATGAGCGCGGCGACCACGATGTACGCCGCCCCGCCCACGACCCCGACCACGGCGAGGCAGGTGAGCGCGGCGGCGAGGGAGCGGTTCACCCCCATCCCGACCAGCCGCCGGTGCATCGGCCCGAGCAGCGCGGTGCCCAGGAGCGCCAGCAGCACGGGTGTGACGGCGGTCTGGAGGACGATGCACAGCCAGATCGCGACCGCGACGACACCGGTGACCAGCAGGAAGACGGCGCACCAGGCGGCGAGCCGGCGCACCGGATCGGGGAGCAGGGGCGGGCGGGAGCCGGGGGACGCCGGCGAAGTCGGGGGAGTCAACACCGCTGTATCCAACCACGGTTGCCGCCGCCGGCCCGGGGGTCAGGCCAGCGGGTCGGGCCCGGGCTTCGACTGCTCGTTCAGCTCGAACCAGATGGACTTGCCCTCGCCCCGGGGATCCACGCCCCACGCGTCGGCCAGCATCTCCATCAGCAGGACGCCGCGGCCGCTGGAGGCCATCTCGCCGGGGTGCCGCTTGTGCGGAGGCTCGTCGCTCGAGTCGGCCACCTCGACGCGCAGCCGGCGCTCGCCCAGCTCGCCCGACGCCTCCGCCATCAGCAGCGCGTCGCCGTCGGTGTGCGTCAGGACGTTCGTCACCATTTCGGAGACCATGAGCACCGCCGAGTCCACCTGCTCGGCGTCCGCCCAGTCGTGCAGCAGTTCCCGGATCTGCCGCCGGGCGCCCGCGATCCGTTCCGGTTCCGCCTGGGCCACCGTCAGCACCGTACGGCGCGCCGGGCGCGCCGGGTGCAGCAGCGAGGTCCCGCAGCCGCAGCCCTCGCCCTCGCGGCACAGCAGCACGACGGCTATGTCGTCCTCGCGCCGGTCGGCCAGCGGGCCGGTGGTGTGGTGCGAGGACGGTCCGTGGACGGCCTGGACCAGGCGGTCCGCCAGCTTTTCGAGAGCGTCCGTCTCCAGACTTCCCGACGCGGGCGTTCCGGACTCCAGGACGGCGCGCAGGCGGGCCCAGCCCGTGTCCAGGTCGTGTCCGCCGGTCTCGATGAGCCCGTCGGTGCACAGCATCATCGTCTCGCCGGGCTCCAGGGTGAACCGGGTCGTGGGGTAGTCGGTGTCCGGGACGATTCCCAGGGGCAGGCCGCCCGCGGTGGGCCGCATCAGGACGGTGCCGTCCGCCATGCGGATCGCGGGATCGGGGTGGCCGGCGCGCGCCACCTCCAGCATTCCGGTCTGCGGGTCGCACTCCACGTACAGACAGGTCGCGAAGCGGGGGCTCTGGTAGTCCGAGGCCAGGGCCGACGCGGGGGCTGACGCCGGGGCCGGGCCCGCGGGTGAGTCCTCGTACCCGTCGGACTCGTGGGAAGAGCTCAGCCCCGCCAGGAAGCGGGAGGCGCGGGACAGCACCGCGTCCGGGCGATGGCCCTCCGACGCGTACGCCCGTACCGCGATCCGCAGCTGCCCCATCAGACCGGCCGCGCGGACGTCGTGGCCCTGGACATCACCGATGACCAGCGCGAACCGCCCCGACGGCAGCGGGATCATGTCGTACCAGTCGCCGCCGACCTGGAGGCCGCCGCCCGTCGGGACGTACCGCGCGGCGATCCTCATGCCGGGGATCTCCGGGCCGAGCTGCGGCATCATCGACCGTTGCAGGCCGGTGGTGAGTTCCCGCTCGGATTCGGCCACCCCGGCGCGCTGGAGGGCCTGGGCCAGCATCCGGGCCACCGTCGTCAGGACGGAGCGTTCGTCGGGGGAGAAGGTCACCGGGTGCTTGAAGGCGGCCATCCAGGCGCCCATGGTCCGCCCGGCCACGACGAGCGGCAGGAACGCCCAGGACACCCGTCCGAAGCGCTGCGCGAGCGGCCAGGTGAGCGGGAAGCGCCGTTTGTACTCCTCCGGCGTGGGCAAGTAGATCGCCCGGCCGGTACGGACGACCTCCGCGGCCGGATAGTCCGTCTCCAGCCGCATGTCCGTGAAGGGCTCCTCGTCCCCGGGGTCGTGCCCGTGGTGGCCGATGATCGACAGCCGGTCCCCGGCCACGCCGAAGACGGCCAGACCGTCCGGGTTGAAGCCGGGCATGGACAGCGACGCCGCGACCCGCAGCACCTCCGCCGTGGACCGGGCCTCCGCCAGCGCCCGGCCCGCGTCCAGCAGGAACGCCTCGCGGGAGCGCCGCCAGTCGCCGGTGATCGGGGTGTGCGCGGCGGTGGTTCCCGGCTGCGGCTCGGCGATCTCCTGGATGGTGCCGATCAGCTCGTAGTCCAGGCGCCCGTCGGCCGTCCGGTTCTCCACCGGCTTGGAGCGGCTGCGTACGGTCCGCAGCACCCGCCCGTCCCCGTCCATGATCCGCAGCCGTGCCTCGGCGAGGGTGTTCTCGGCCACGGCGAGGGTCACGATGCCGTTGATCTCGTTCCAGTCCACGGGGTGGAAGCGGGAGCGTACGGCCACCTCCGGAAGCACCACGGGCTCGGCGGGCAGCCCGAGGAGCCGGGCGGCCTCGCCGTCTAGGGTGACCGTCCCGGAGGCGTTGTCCCATCGCCACAGGCCCGTCGCGATGGCGGCCAGGACATCCTCGGTGCGCACACTGGTCATCTTTACAGGTCATACGACTGAGGTGCCTGTTCGCGGTGTCGACCGGGCGCGTCAACGGAGGCCCGGCGGGCATGCCCGACCCGCCCTCCGCCCGGGCGGTAACCTTGGCAGGGTTGAATCCACCCTGGTACAGCGAAGAACTGGATGACTGATGCATCGGTACAGGTCCCACACCTGCGGCGAGCTCCGCGCCTCTGACGTCGGCACCGACGTCCGGCTCAGCGGCTGGCTGCACAACCGTCGAGACCTGGGCGGCATCCTCTTCATCGATCTGCGCGACCACTACGGCATCACGCAGCTCGTCGCCCGTCCCGGCACCGCGGCCAACGAGGCGCTCAGCAGCGTCACCAAGGAGACCGTCGTCCGTGTCGACGGCAAGGTCGTCTCCCGCGGCGCGGACAACGTCAACCCGGAGCTGCCCACCGGCGAGATCGAGATCGAGGTCTCCGAGGTCGAGGTGCTCGGTGCGGCGGGTCCGCTGCCCTTCACCATCAACACCGACGACGGTGTGAACGAGGAGCGGCGCCTGGAGTACCGCTTCCTCGACCTGCGCCGCGAGCGCATGCACCGCAACGTCATGCTGCGCTCGGCCGTGATCGCCTCCATCCGCTCCAAGATGGTGGCCCTCGGCTTCAACGAGATGGCGACCCCGATCCTCACCGCGACCTCCCCCGAGGGCGCCCGTGACTTCGTGGTCCCGTCCCGCCTGAACCCGGGCAAGTTCTACGCCCTGCCGCAGGCCCCGCAGCAGTTCAAGCAGCTGCTCATGATCTCCGGCTTCGACCGGTACTTCCAGATCGCGCCCTGCTTCCGTGACGAGGACGCCCGGGCCGACCGCTCGCCCGGCGAGTTCTACCAGCTCGACGTGGAGATGTCCTTCGTCGAGCAGGAGGACGTCTTCCAGCCGATCGAGAAGCTGATGACCGAGCTCTTCACGGAGTTCGGCAAGGGCCGCGAGGTCACCTCTCCCTTCCCGCGGATCCCGTTCCGCGAGTCGATGATGAAGTACGGCAACGACAAGCCCGACCTGCGCGCCAAGCTGGAACTCGTCGACATCACCGACGTGTTCGAGGGCTCGGAGTTCAAGGCGTTCGCGGGCAAGCACGTGCGCGCCCTGGCCGTCCCGGACACCGCCGGGCAGCCGCGCAAGTTCTTCGACGGCCTCGGCGAGTACGCGATCTCGCTCGGCGCCAAGGGCCTGGCCTGGGTCCGCGTCGGCGAAGACGGTGCCCTGACCGGCCCGATCGCCAAGTTCCTCACGGAGCAGAACGTCAAGGTCCTCACCGAGCGTCTGGGCCTGGCCCCCGGCCACGCCGTCTTCTTCGGTGCGGGCGAGTTCGACGAGGTCTCCAAGATCATGGGCCCGGTCCGGGTCGAGGCCGCCAAGCGTGCCGGCCAGTTCGAGGAGAACGTCTTCCGTTTCTGCTGGATCGTCGACTTCCCGATGTACGAGAAGGACGAGGAGACCGGCAAGATCGACTTCTCCCACAACCCCTTCTCCATGCCGCAGGGCGGCATGAAGGACCTGGAGGAGAAGGACCCGCTCGACATCCTGGCGTGGCAGTACGACATCGTCTGCAACGGCATCGAGCTGTCCTCCGGCGCCATCCGCAACCACGAGCCCGAGGTCATGCTGAAGGCCTTCGAGATCGCCGGTTACGAGGCGGAGACCGTCGAGCGCGAGTTCGCCGGCATGCTGCGCGCCTTCCGGCTCGGCGCCCCGCCGCACGGTGGCATCGCCCCGGGCGTGGACCGCATCGTGATGCTGCTGGCCGACGAGCCGAACATTCGCGAGACCATCGCCTTCCCGCTGAACGGCAACGCGCAGGACCTGATGATGGGCGCGCCCACCGTCCTGGAGGAGTCCCGCCTGCGCGAGCTGAACATCGCGCTGCGCAAGCCGGTGGAGACCAAGCCGACGGACGCCAAGCCGGTCGCCGAGGCGGTCCACCCGGACGCCGCGCGGTAACCGCACGGCTCGTCGGAACGCATGGGGAAGGGCCCGGGATCCATGGATCCCGGGCCCTTCCCTGTGTTCGTGTCGTGCCGTGGTGTCGTGTGCGCCCTCCGGCGCCGCCCCCGGGTCAGAAGCGGTCGAGGATGCCCTTGAGGAGCGCGGCCGAGGTCAGGTCGCGGGGGGCGGGACCGGCGTGGAAGAAGCCGGCGTTCTCGGCGTCCAGCTTGCGCAGGAAGTCGAAGGCCTTGGCATCGTGGTCACCGAAGGCGACGAACTGCCAGTGGATGCCCGGGGCGGCGGCGGCCGCCCCGACCAGTGCGGCCTTGGCGGGCTGGCGGCTGTCGGGGGCGCCGTCCGTCTGGAACACGACGAGGGCCGGGCCCGCGCCGCCGTCCTTCTGGTAGCGCTCGAGGACCGCCTCGACGGCCCGGTGGTAGCTGGTCCGGCCCATGTGCCCGAGCTCGGCGTGGCGCGCCTCGACCCAGGCGTCGTCGTGACTGTCGAGGTCGAGGTCGGCGGTGCCGTCCACGTCCGTGGAGAAGAACACGGTGTGCACGGTCGCCGCGTCGTCGAGGTGCGCGGCGAGCGCGAGGGCGTGGTCGGCGAGGTGCTGGGCGCTGCCGTCCTTGTAGAACCCGCGCATCGACCCGGACCGGTCCAGGACGAGGTACACCTTGGCCCGCGCGCCGGCCTTCTCCTTGGCCCGCAGGACCTGCCCGGCGGCCTTGTACGCCCCGGCGAGCCCGGGCGCCCGCCGCTTCACCGCGGCGAGCGCGTGCGCGGGCTCCGCCGGCGCGTCGGCGGTATCCGCCTCCGGCGCGGTGGGTTCCTGGCCTGCGGCCGGTTCGGCATCGGCGGCCAGGGGCTCGGCCGGGACCTCGGCCTGCGCCTCGGGCGCGGGCACGTCCTGGCCTTCGGCCGCAGCGGCGGCGAGCGGCTCCGCCTCCGGCGTGGTGGTGTCGGCCACCGGCTCGGGCGCGGTGGCCGCCTTGGCGGCGGAGCCCTGGCCTTCGGCCGGTTCGGCCGCGGGGGCGGTCGGGGGCTCCGCATCAGGCTCGGCCTGCGGCGGCTCCGGTGTGGTGGCGGCCTCGGCCGTCTGCGGCGGGGTGGCCGCAGGCGTGGGCGCGGGGTGCGGTTCCGAGGGGGTGGTGGGGACCGGGCGGCGGGCCTCCGGGACCGTCGGGTCCGCGGCCGGAGCCGGGGCCGGAGCGGTGAGGACCGTACCCGGTTCGCGGTCCCGCGGAGCGGACTGCGGGGGAACCGTCGGATTGTCGAAGGACGCCGCCACCAACTCGGCCGCCGCGTCCAGGGGGGTGCGATCCGCCTGGCTGGGGAGGGCCGCGGAAGCGGCGTCCGTCGTCTCCGGAACGGGTTCCGCAGACCGTCCGAAAACCTTGCGCAACAAGCTCCGAATACCCATGGGCCAGGCCTTTCTCATGAGTGCGTGCGTCATTTGTCCGTGCTGCGCGGATGATCCCTGCCCAGAGTGGACACGTAAGGTTATCGGCCGCTCGGCTGGATCTTCGGCAGGGGCGCCATTCGTGGCGTCCACTGCGCGAACAGCCTCCCACCCTCAGCGAACTTCCGCCTCGACGTGCTGGGTTCACCAGGCGTTCATCCCTCCGCCGCCGCTTCGGCGCACCTCGCGCCTAGCGTCACCGCTGGATTGATTCCGACACGTTGTCGGCGCCCACGCAGCTAATCGGAGGACACTCGTGCGCAAGCTCCTGCCGCTCATCGGCAACCCCCATGGGAGCGGACGTTCCGCTCTCACCTGCCGTTACCGCTGTGGCGACGCCTGCTTCCACGAGGTGCCGAACACGAGTGACAACGAGTATGCGGGAGATCTCATAGCCCGCGCGTATTCCCGCCGCTCGATGCTGCGCTCGGCCGCCGTCGTCACGGTCGCAGCCGCCGCCGGTACCGCCGTCACCCTGGGTGGCAACGGTTCCCCGGCCAACGCCTCTTCCCTCCCCGGGACCAACGGCGCCGGCCCCGGTGCGAACGGCGAGGCCGCCCGCGGGCTGCGCTTCGCCCCGGTCGCACCGAACACCGACGACCGGGTGACCGTCCCCGCGGGCCACGAGCAGAACGTGGTCATCCGCTGGGGCGACCCGATCCTCAAGGGCGCCCCCGGCTTCAACGCCGACAAGCAGACCGCCGCCGCCCAGGCCGGTCAGTTCGGCTACAACAACGACTTCCTCAGCCTGCTCCCGCTCGGCGGCGACTACGAGCGCCGGCAGCTGCTCGTGGCCAACCACGAGTACACGGACGAGAACCTGATGTTCAAGGGGTACGACCCCGCCAACCCGACCCGCGAGCAGGTCGAGATCGGCTGGGCCGCGCACGGCCTGTCCGTGGTCGTCGTCCAGGAGGACCACCGCAGCGGCAAGCTGACCGCGGTCACCCGCCACCACCTCAACCGCCGCCTCACCGCGACCAGTGAGTTCAGGCTGACCGGCCCGGCCGCGGGCGGCGACCTGCTGAAGACCTCGGCCGACCGTACCGGCACGAAGGTGCTCGGCACCCTCAACAACTGCGCCGGCGGCACCACTCCGTGGGGCACGATCCTGTCCGGCGAGGAGAACTTCAACCAGTACTTCGCCAACGGCGGCAGTGTCACCGACCCGGTCCAGGCCGCGCGCCTCAAGCGCTACGGCATCGGCGGCGCCGCCTCCGAGCGGAAGTGGGAGCGGTTCGACAAGCGCTTCGACGTGGCGCAGGAGCCCAATGAGCCGCACCGTTTCGGCTGGGTGGTCGAGCTCGACCCGTACGACCCGGACTCCACTCCGCGCAAGCACACCGCGCTCGGCCGCTTCAAGCACGAGGCCGCGCAGCCCCGCCTGACCGAGGACGGCCGCCCCGTCGTCTACATGGGCGACGACGAGCGCTTCGACTACTTCTACAAGTTCGTCTCCTCGAAGCAGATGAAGAAGGGCACGTCGCGTGCCGCGAAGGAGCACAACCTCACGCTGCTCGACGAAGGGACCCTCTACGTCGCCAAGCTCACCGGCGACGCCCCGGCCGGCCAGATCGACGGCTCGGGCAAGCTCCCCGCCGACGGCGAGTTCGACGGCTCCGGCGTGTGGATCAAGCTCGCCACCGGCAACGTCTCGCACGTCGAGGGCATGACCGCCGAGGAGGTGTACGTCTTCACGCGCCAGGCCGCCGACAAGGTGGGCGCCACGAAGATGGACCGCCCCGAGGACGTCGAGCCCTCCCCGCGCACCGGCCGCGTGTACGTCGCGCTCACCAACAACAAGGACCGCGGCGCGGCGGGCAAGGCCGCGGCGGACGAGGCCAACCCGCGCAACGGCAACAAGCACGGCCAGATCCTGGAGTTCGCCGAGAACTTCGACGACCCGGCCGGTGACGGTTTCGCCTGGCGGCTCTTCCTCGTCGCCGGTGACCCGAACGACCCGGCCACCTACTTCGCGGGGTTCCCGAAGGACAAGGTCAGCCCGATCTCCTGCCCCGACAACGTGGCCTTCGACGCGCACGGGAACCTGTGGATCTCCACCGACGGCAACCAGCTCGGCAGCCACGACGGCCTGTTCGGTGTCGCGACGACCGGTGACCGCCGCGGTGAGCTGAAGCAGTTCCTGACCGTCCCGCGCGGTGCCGAGACCTGCGGACCGGTCATTCAGGACAAGCGTGTCCTGGTCGCCGTCCAGCACCCGGGCGAGGTCGACGGCGCATCCGTCGAGAAGCCGCAGTCGACGTGGCCCGACGGCCCCGGCAAGCTCGTCCGCCCGGCGGTGGTGTCCGTCTGGCGCAAGGACGGTCGCAACATCGGTGTCTGACCGGGCCGGTTGAACAGCGGTACTTGTCGGGTGGGCCCGTGTTTCACGTGAAACACGGGCCCACCGGCCCGGCGGATGTTTCACGTGAAACATGCCGTCCGACAGGGTCAACTTCCGTTCGGCAGCCGCCCGACGGGAAGCCTGAGCGTGGTCACCGCACCGCCGTCGGGGGCGTTGGCGTAGCTCAGCGCGATCTCCAGTACCGCAGCCTGGCCGGCCACGATCGTCAGGCCCAGCCCGTGGCCGCGCCCGCGGCCCGGGTCGCCGGTGCGGAACCGCTGCGGGCCCTGCTCGATCAGCTCGGGCGGGTAGCCGGGCCCGTGGTCGCGGATCCTCACCACCGGGCCCTCCACGGTGACCTCCACCGGCGGCCGGCCGTGGTGGTGGGCGTTGACCAGCAGATTGGCCAGGATCCGGTCCAGGCGCCGCCGGTCGGTGAGCACCACGGCGTCACGGATCACCCGTACCGTCGCGGGCAGACGGGTCCCTGCCACGGCCCGTTCCACGGCGCGCCCGAGCTCCACCTGGGCCAGATCGGCCCGTTCGACGCCCGAATCGAGGCGGGAGATCTCCAGCAGGTCCTCGGTGAGCCGGTGCAGGGCCTGGAGCCGGTCGTTGATCATCTCCTTCGGCCGGCCCTCCGGCAGCAGGGCGGCCGCGGCCAGTGAGCCGGTGAGCGGGGTGCGCAGCTCGTGCGCGACATCCGCCGTGAAGCGCTTCTCCGCCTCCAGCCGGTCCTGGAGCGAGCTGGCCATCGAGTCCAGTGCCCGCGCCACGTCCCGTACCTCGTCCCGGGAGTGGGGCGGCCCCTGCCCGTCCCCGTCGGCCGGGAAGTTCACCCGGGCGTCCAGGTCCCCGCCGCTGATCCGGCGGGCCACCGCGGCCGTGGTCACCAGCCGCCGGCTGATCCGGCCGGCCAGGAACAGCCCGGCCAGCGCCACCACTCCGGCCGCGAGCGCGGAGGAGGCGAGGATCGCGGTGTCCATGTCCCGCAGCCGGTCGCGGGTGGTCTCGTACGGGAGCCAGACGGCGAGGGCCTTCCGGTCGGCGGGGGCGGCGGCCCACATGAAGGGTTCGCCCTGGTGCTCGCCGACCATGGTGCCGGTCTCTCCGCGCGCGACCAGCTCGCGGAGCCGCTGCGGCAGCCCGGGCGGGTCCAGGCCGGCGTTCACATCGCCGTGCACGGTGCCGTACTGGTAGTGGCCGAGGGCGTGTTCCAGGTCCCGGTCCGCGTCCTTGCGGACCTCCCCGACGATCTGCCGGGCGACCACGTTGTGCACCAGGATCCCCAGCACCGCAGCCACCGTGCAGCACACGGCCGTGGTGGTCAGGGCGATCTTCCACCGCAGACTGCTGAAGGCCCGCATCGCGTCCCGCCCCCGTTCAGGCGGCGCTCGACGGCGAACAGAGCGTGGAGCCGTCCTTGAGGCCGGGGCACTCGTCGAGGGTGAGCTGGGTCAGGTTCATGATCCCGGCCTCCGGATCCCACACGTAGTCGGAGATGGAGACGTACGTCGGGTTGGAGGTCGGCTCGCGCACCGCCAGGTGCTCGGCGGCCACCTCCACGCCCTCCAGGATCGCCCGCCGGGACAGGATCCGGGCGATGGACCCGTCCTCTCGGACGGTGTAGACGCGCAGCTCGC
Source organism: Streptomyces sp. NPDC003038 (assembly GCF_040611115.1). Classification (NCBI taxonomy): domain Bacteria; kingdom Bacillati; phylum Actinomycetota; class Actinomycetes; order Kitasatosporales; family Streptomycetaceae; genus Streptomyces; species Streptomyces sp. NPDC003038. The sequence goes on along the minus strand of NZ_JBEXNN010000004.1, from coordinate 12,339 downwards.
TGAGCCGGCCGTCGATGTCCAGGGCGGTGATCAGCTCCTCCTTGCCGTCGCCCGTCAAGTCGTGCAGGACACCGGGCCGCACCGGGCAGTCGGGACCGCCGTCCACAGCCTGTGTACAGAGCGCGAGCCGCCGCACCGCCCGCGGGTCGACGAGGCGGCCGGTGCCGCCGTCCTCGGTGGTGGCGGAGGTGATGTCGGCGCGTACGACGGCCAGCGCGTTCACGCCCCGCATGGTCGGGCCGTCCGCCTTGGGCAGACCGGGCACCACGGCGGCCGCTCCCGGCCGCTCCCCGGGGCCCGGCGGGGCGGGGTGGATGTCCTTCCACAGGCTCTGCGGGGCGTGGACCGTGCCTAGGTCGCCGCGGCTCTGCAGGCCCTCCACGTCGGCGCACCCGGCCGCGGCCGCCAGGGTGGCGGCGAGGACGGGTATGACCAGGGCGCGCGAGAGGTGGCGCATGTACCGATGCTCTCCCGGCTGAGCCCGCCGGGCCCGGGCGGTGAGCCGTACGGGTGACCCCTGAAGGGCCGCCGGTGTCCCGTCGCGGGGGCCGGCGGGGGATGGGGGGTCAGGCGCCGGGCGGGCCGGGTGCGGTCCGGGAGGACGGAGGCGTCGGGGAGGACGGGGGCCTCGGGGAGGTCGGGGACGTTGGGGAGGCGACGGCGAGGGCCGCAGCGATCTCCTGGCGGACCGGGGCCAGCACGCTCGACTCGTCGCCCTGCGGTTCCACCTCGGCCCTTGCCGGAGTCGGGCTGCTGCGCACTCGCTCCGCCAGCGCCCGCAGCTGCCGGGTGATCGTCTCGACCTCGGGCGCCGCGGGCGGCTGCGCCCCGTGGTTGACCCGGACCCGCGCGGCGGTGGTCGCGTCCACGATCCGCTCGACGGCGACCACCAGCGGCCACCAGGCGGCGGCCCGCGCCCCGGTCGGCGGTGGTTCGGTCAGCGCCCGCTGGAATTCGCTCCGTACGCCCGACAGGTCCCGGTAGATCCGCCGCCGGGCCTGGAGCCGGGCGGTCCGGGCCGCCCGCACTCGTGCCTCGGAGCCGGCGTCCTCGGCGTTGTCGGCGTCCTGCGGGGCGCCGAAGGCCCGCTCGACGTACCGGGCGGCGTCGTCCACGGTGTCGGCGAGGCGGTCGCCGATCCGGGAGTGCCAGCTCTCCGGCCACAGCAGGTAGCCCGCGACGAGGGTGATGGCGCAGCCGATCAGGCTGTCCAGCAGCCGCGGGCGGATCAGGTCGAAGCCCTGGTGGTTGAGCAGGTCGGAGAGCAGCAGGATCACGGGGGTGATCGCGGCGGTCTGGAAGGCGTACCCCTTGACGGAGAAGGCGGGGATCAGCGCGGCGAGCCCCACCATCACCGGCACGTCCCACCAGCCGCGCGGGACCTCGGCGAGCACGGCGGCGGCGACCACCAGGCCGGCCGCGGTACCGAGGGCCCGCAGTACGGCCCGGGAGAACACCGAGCCGAAGTCCGGCTTGAGGACGAACGTGACAGTCAGAGCGACCCAGTACGACCGCTCGACCTCGATGAGCGACACGAGCGACTGCGCGAGCCCGATGCACAGCGCGAGCCGCAGTCCGTACCGCCAGGAGGCCGCGGACAGCATCATGTCGCGCACCGCCCGCCGGGCCCGGATGCGCAGGGCGGCGGGCCGGCCCAGGCGGTCGTCGACGTTGTACGGGTCCGGTTCGGCGAGGTGCACGATGGTCGCGGCGTGGCGCAGGGCCGCGTCGAGGGCCCGCTCGGACGGGCCGTGCGGCGCCGGCAGCGTGAGGACGGGGATCCCGGTGCGGCCCTCCTCGACGGCTGCGGCGAGCTCCCGTACGGCCGCCGGGATCTCGGGCGGCAGCGGGCGGCCGCGCAGGTGCGCGGCCGGCGCGGCTTCCACCAGCGGGATCACCACATTGAGCTGGGCCAGCATCCTCACCAGCGAGGGGCTGCGGCCGTGTACCCGGCCCCGCCGCCCGAGGATCAGGTCGTAGGCGTGGTTCAGGGCCTGGGTGACCTGTCGGCGGCGCTCCTCGTACCCGGGCCCTCCCGCGGCTTCGAGCGTCGCGGCGAGGGCCCTGTACGTGGCCGCGACGGCGGCCCGCTCGGGCCTGCGGCCACGCAGGGGCCAGCCCAGCAGGGTCAGGACGAGGACGAACAGCCCGCCCGTGCTCAGCAGTAGCGGGGCGGTCCACCAGGGCTCGGGCATCGCGAGTCCGGCGCCGACCACCGCGTTGAGGAGCAGCAGCAGCCCGGAGACCGACGCGACCGTGCCGATCGAGGAGATCATCCCGGAGACCAGGGCGATCAGGGTGAGGGCGCCGACCGCCAGCCAGCCGCGACCGAAGACCAGGGTGCCCAGCGCCACGCCGACGGCGCCGAAGAGCTGCGGGACGGCGATGTTCAGGATCCGCATCCGGTAGGCGTCGGCGGTGTCGCCGATGACCCCGGACAGGGCGCCCATGGAGACGAGCGCCCCGTACTCGGGCTCGTCCAGGGCGAATCCGACGGCGAGCGGGGCGGCCAGCGCGATGGCCGCGCGCACGACGGCGGCCCAGGGGATCGGGGCGCTGTTCGGCCGCAGCCCCTCAAGCAGCCAGGCGGGCGGTGCCAGCGGATGCTGTCGGGCTCGCCCGGACGGTATCCGCTCGGTGGGTTCCGGGGGTTCCGTGGGGTCGGTGCGTTCGGTGCTCATGCCCGCTTCCGTGCGCCGCTGGTGAATCGGTTCTCGCGCGCTGGTCCGGACGCTGGTGCGCGCTGTGGCTCACGTGCTGCTCCAGGCGCCGGCCCAGGCCCTGGTGTACGTCGTCTGCGTGCTTGTGGGGCGTTCTGCGTACGTGTGGGCACCTTCCGAGCTTATGGGGTGCGGCGCAGCCGGCCGAGGAGCCAGGCTGCCAGCGCGGCGGCGAGCCCGACCGCCAGAATCACCCAGGCGGTGGTGCGCAGGAACGCGGTGAGGGCGTCGTACACCGCCTCGGCGGCCGACCGGTCGATGTCGGCGGGCAGATCGTCCAGAGTCAGCCGCCGGCACAGGCCCACGGCGATCCACAGCAGTCCGGCCCCGACCGCGAGCCCCAGCCCGGTGGCCATCACGGCCCGCCGCCGCCGGACGGCGACGGCGATGGCCGCCGCGGCCAGTACCAGCGTCAGTACGGGGAGCCAGACGCCGGCGATCTGGAGCATGCGGAAGCCCTTCCGGAGAGCGCCGAGGTTGTCGTACTCCATGACCTTCACGGAGAGGCGGGTCACCGGGATGCGGTCGGCGAAGGGCACGCCGTCGGCGACGAGCTCCCCCTTGACCTGGGCGATGACGGGCGCGAGTTCGATGGTGACGGCGTCGCCGTGGCCGGTGGTGAGCGCCTGGAGGAAGGCGGCGTGGGCGGCGCGGTTGGCCGCGTCCCAGGCTGTCCGGTAGGCCGGGGTGTCGGTGAAGGAACGCAGGGCCTCGCCGAGGAGGGCGTCCACGCCGCCCTGGAACGGGCCGGCGTCGATCTGGCCGGCGAGGGCGCGGCCGGCCTGGGTGACGACGACGCCCTGTACGGCGGGGTCCGCGGCCAGCGGGGACATGGCGGCGGTGTACCGGTCGGCGTCGCCCAGCTCGTGGTCGGCCCAGTACGCGACGGCGCTCGCGGGCACCAGCAGGGCCACGAGGATGAGGAGTACCGCCGACAGGATGGTGCGCACGTCACCAGGGAAAGCCGGGGCGCCGCGCGGCGCGAGCGGTGTTGCTGCGGGCGGGTGGTGGGTTCGACGTGTCGTCTTCCTTGCCTTCCTAATCCTGGATATCTAGTATCCAGGATCATGAAGATGAGCGAGGGCGTCGAGTGGGCGCTGCACAGCTGCGTCAACCTGGCCTGGAGCGGCCCCGGACGGGCCGTCTCGGCGGCGCGCCTGGCCGCGTGGCACGACCTGCCGGCCGCCTACCTCAACAAGCAGCTCCAGGCACTGGCCCGGGCGGGCATCGTCACCTCCACGCCCGGCCCCCGCGGCGGCTTCCGGCTGGCCCGGCCGCTCGAAGCCATCTCACTCATGGACGTGGTCGCGGCGATCGAGGGGCCCGAGGAAGCCTTCCGGTGCGCGGAGATCCGGGGGCAGGGGCCCGGGGCCGAGCCGGCGGGCGCGCCGGGTTCGCCGGTCGCATCGGACGCGGTGACCCCCCGGTGCGCCATCGCGCACGCCATGACCCGGGCCGAACTGGCCTGGCGCCGGGCGCTGGCGGCCCAGGACCTCGACGAGATCCGGCAGCAGGCAGAACGGCAGGCCCCCGAGGCCCCGGAACGGCTCCGCGCCTGGCTCGCAGCCCCGTAGGACACGCACCCCGTAGGACACGCACCCCGTAGGACAAGGCAGGCCGCACCCAGGCCGACGTGGGCGGCAACGCGGGCCGCCTCGCCGCCCCGCCGGGCACGAGAAGACGGACCCAAGGACTCGAAGGAGCTCGGTATGACGCGCAGCATCAGCAACCCCGCAGGCCTCCACACCCCGACCGACTACGGCTACAGCCACATCGTCTCCGCCCCCGGCGAGCAGGTCTTCATAGCCGGCCAGTACGGCTCCGACGAGAGCGGCCACGTCGTCTCCGAGGACTTCGGAGACCAGGTCGAGCGGGCCTTCGCCAACCTCCGCACCGCCCTCGCGGCGGTCGGCCTCGCACCCGCCGACGTGGTCCGCATCGGCACGTACATCGTCGGCCACGACCCGCGGAAGCTGGAGGTCCTCCTCAAGCACCTGCACGCCACCTGGGGCGCCGAACTGCCCGCCCAGACCCTGATCGGCGTCGCCGCCCTCGCCCTGCCCGGGATGCTCTTCGAGATCGACGCGGTGGCGGTACGCACGCCCTGAGCGGGGACCGGCGGTTGATCCAGTTGCCGGGCGGTGGCAGTGGGTGTGCCCTGGAGGATGGGAGAGAGGAGCCCGTCATGGCACACGCGGCACCCACCGCCCCCAGGTGGTACCGCCGGCGGCGGACGGCTGACACGGCCCGCCCCGGCAGGAGCGCGCTCCTGAGCCCGCTGCTCCTCGGACTCGTCTACGGCGTCTGGGCCGCCTTCATCAAGCGCCAGACGGGCCCGGTCGACGCGGGCAACGTCCTCTTCGGGATCCTGTGCGGCGTGCTCTTCGCCGCCGGCCTGATCGCCCTGGCCCGCATCGGCCCCCGGCTGGAGCGCGAGCTCCACGCCGCCGCCTACGGCGCCTTCGCGGCCATCGCCATGGGCTACCTGTACAGCCTCACCGCCGCCAGTGTGCTCCGCGCCACCGGTATCGCCCTCGCGGTCGGCGCGGGCGTCGCCGTGGTGGCCTTCTACCGCTACTACACCCACGAGGACTGAGTCCCACGGCCTCCGCCGGGCACGCGATCGAGACCGCCGGCCTCGTCAAGGTCTTCGGGGAGACGAGGGCCGTCGACGGCGGCTACCTGCTCGGCGACATGCCGCGCTACACGGTCGCCTCCGAAGTGATGCTGGCCGTCGGTCTGATCGCAAGAGCCCGCGAGGAGCCGTACTTTCGGCCCCGCGGCTCCGTACCTCCGGCCGAGGCGGGCGGTGGGCCCCGCAGCGGAGACTGAAAGCGGCGCCGGTTCCCGTGCCCGTGGTCGAACCTCACCTGACCACGCTCCGTTGCCGAGGGCATGGGAGCCGGCGCCTCCCCCTTTCCGGGCGGAGCTCCTACACGGCCGTGTCGGCGGCGGCGCTCTCCTGCTGCGGTTCGCTCTCGGACTCGACGGCTGCGGACGGGGTTTTCGGCGCTGTGGGCTCGGCCTGGCGGGTCGGCGGGGTGTAGCGGACGGCCTCGGCGCGGATCATGGCGTTCAGGGCGGTGTAGGGGTCGATGGGCATGGCGGAACCTCACGTGTGTTCGAGGGGGTGTGGGGGTCGCGTACTGCTGCTCGGTCCGCTCAGCAGCGCAGGACCACACTCCGCGCCGCCCGCGAGGGCAGTGCCGGTCCGGACGGCCCCGACGCGTGGCCGTACGAGGGGCGGTCCGCATGTTTCACGTGAAACACCGGCAGCGGCAGCTGCCGTACGCCCGGTCCCCAGCGCGCGAACGTCCGTACGGCGGCGCGTGTCTCCGGCTCAGCGGCCGGATCGGACTGGCCCTCGACGGGTTCCAGGGGGGCGCTGGAGGCGGGGCGGTGCTCGGCGGCCATCGCGGCGGCCGGCCCGGCGCCGAACACGCAGAGCAGTACCACGCAGGCAGCCGTCAGGGCCCTGGTCAGTGCTGTTCTCAGCGTCCGTACCGCACGGGTCGCCCGTGCGGCCCGAACCGTCCGATCGCGCCGTGTCCCGCTCATGCGTCGGGTGTGCCCCGACACGCCGGGCGGCTCCCGGATGGGCCCGAAGATGCCCCCGACCGGCGGAGGAAGACACCCCCCTCGGCGGACAGCCGGCCGAGGCGAGGGACGCCGAGGTCAGTGGGTGGGGCGCTGCCCGGTCAGCCGAGCCAGGACAGTGGTGGCCGGACAGCCCGAGGGCGGCGAGCGCCCCTCCGCAGGCACCTCGAAGCCGCCGGCCGGGGGCGGCTCACACCACGACGAGGGTTGCCGCCGCCGCGCCCATCAGCGCGGCGGCGAGGTGGATGGCCGGGTGGCCGTAGTCACCGAACCAGAGGTGCCGGGCCAGGCCCCCCAGAGCGGCCAGAGCCGTGATGACACCGATCTGCGCGAGCAGGGTGACGGCGGTGAAGGGGGCCAGGAGCAGCAGGAACGAGTTCAGCCAGAACGGGGCCGCGCCCGTCCAGCCCCGCCATTCCCAGATCGCCGTCGGCATGAACTACCGGCCCCCTCGTCGTCAACGCATCGGCAGCACAGCCTCCTTGGGCGTGGGGGCCGGCACAAGGGCCCGCTCGGCTAGAAAACCGAAGGCCAGGCCGAAAGTCGCCCTCAGCGCGGTCTGGGCGGCACTCTCAGGCGACGATCCAGTCGGACGTGGCGATCACCGGCTGCACTCCGTCGCGGTGGACGGTGCCCTCGATCAGGCCGTACATCCGGTCCGCCGCGAAGTAGACCTCGTTGTCGTTCTTGAGACCGAAGGGCTCCAGGTCCACGAGGAAGTGGTGCTTGTTGGGCAGGTTGAGGCGCACCTCGTTGACCCTGGGGCAGTTGTCGAGCACGCGCTCGGCCATCTGGTTCAGGGTCTGCTGCAGCGAGTACGAGTACGTCTCCGCGAAGGCTTCCAGCATGTTCTTGCGGACCTTCTTGTACGACTGGTCCCAGTCGTACGAGGCGTCGTCGGCGGCGAGCGCCGAGTGCGCCCAGCGCGCGGTGACCTTGGTCGCCAGGATGCGGTCGTACGCCTCCCGCAGCGTCGTGTACTTGTCCTTGATGTAGCCGTGGAACTCGGAGTTGGTCGAGTTCATCACCGTCAGGTCCTTCAGACCCGAGATGACCTGCAGCCCGGTCGTCTCGCTGTAGGTGATCTGCGCGGTGCGGACCTCCTGCCCCTTGCGGACGAAGGAGTGCTGCTCCTTGCGCGTCGGGACCGGGATCCGCTCCCAGGCGTACTCCTCGATGCGGATCTGCGCCTCACGGATCGGCGACTGGGAGGAGACGAAGTGCTTGGCGAGCAGAATGCCGAAGGCCTCGGGCGAGGCGATGCCGTGCTCCTTGCCGAAGGCGTACACCGTGTTCTTGGTGGTGTCGGTCGGCAGGCAGTTGGCGTTGTCACCGGTCAGGTGGACGTCGCGGAACTCGCCGCGGAGCGCGACCGAGACGTTGAGGTCGCGGATCTCGTGCCAGGACCCGTCGTTGCCCTTGCGGGTGACCTTGACGATGCGGTTCTCGGCCTTGCCGTACTGGTTCTGCGCCAGGACGTGCTTGCTCATGCTGTCTTCCTTCGGGTACTCGGGAACACGGAGTCCGGTTGTCTGGATCCGTACGCCCGGCGTCCAGCGGTCGGCCCGCTCCCCGCCGTTCGGTCCCGGAGGACCGCCCCGGGACTGACGTGCATCCCGGTCCGTAGGTACTTGGCCAGTGATGTCACGGCCTGCACGGATTGCAGCATGTGTACAGGGCGTCGATCACCGTACGGATCCTCCGATACCCGCACCGACGTCTTGGGCGACCTCGCAGAAGCGCAGGTCAGGCCGTGTGGGCGTCCGCCACCGACAGTGCCTCGTCGAGGATCCGCAGCCCCTTGGAGACGTCCTGCTCCGCGATGTTGCAGGCGGGCGCGATGTGGATGCGGTTCCCTGCGATGAGCGGCCACAGCCCGCCCTTCTTGCAGGCGGCCCCGAATTCGGCCATGGGGGCGTTGGCGGCGCCGGCCGCGTTGTACGGGACGAGCGGCTCCCGCGTCTCCTTGTCCCGTACGAGTTCCAGCGCCCAGAAGGTGCCCATACCCCGGACCTCCCCGACCGAGGGGTGGCGCTCCGCGAGCGCGCGCAGGCCCGGGCCGAGCAGCTCGGCGCCGGTGCGGGCGGACTGCTCGACGATGCCCTCCTCCTCCATGACGTTGATCGTGGCGACGGCGGCCGCGCAGGCCAGCACGTGCCCGGAGTACGTCAGCCCGCCCGGGTAGGGCCGACGGGCGAAGGTCTCGGCGATGGCGGCGGAGATGGCCACGCCGCCCAGCGGTACGTACCCGCTGTTCACGCCCTTGGCGAAGCAGAGCAGGTCCGGGGTGACGCCCCAGTGGTCGGCGGCGAACCACGCGCCGGTGCGCCCGAAGCCGACCATGACCTCGTCCAGGATGAAGACGATGCCGTGGCGGTCGCAGAGCTCGCGCACGCCCGCCAGATAGCCGTCGGGGTGCACGAGCACGCCCGGGGCGCCGCCGACGGTCTCCAGGATGATCGCCGCGATGGACTGCGGGCCCTCGAAGACGATGGTGTCCTCGAGGTGGCGCAGCGCCCGCTCGCACTCCTGCTCCGGGGTCGTGGCGTAGAAGGGCGAGCGGTAGGCGAAGGGTCCCCAGAAGTGCACCACGCCGGCGGTTGCGGTGTCGTTGCCGAAGCGGCGGGCGTCGCCGGTCAGGTTGATCGCGGTGGAGGTGGCGCCGTGGTACGAGCGGTACGCGGACAGCACCTTGGGCCGGCCGGTGTGCAGCCGGGCCATGCGGACCGCGTTCTCGACGGCCTCGGCCCCGGCGTTGGTGAAGAAGATCTTGTCCAGGTCGCCCGGGGTGCGCTCGGCGATCAGCCGGGCCGCCTCGGAGCGCACGTCGACGGCGAAGCCGGGCGCGACGGTGCACAGCTTGGCCGCCTGCTCCTGGATGGCCGCGGTGACCTTGGGGTGCTGGTAGCCGATGTTGGTGTAGACGAGGGCGCTGGAGAAGTCGAGGTACCGGTTGCCGTCGTAGTCCCAGAAGTACGAGCCCTCGGCGCCGGCGACGGCGAGCGGGTCGATGAGCTCCTGCGCCGACCAGGAATGGAAGACATGCTTCCGGTCGGCGTCTTTCACGCTCTCTTTCGAGGCGTCTTTCACGGCGGTGAGGGCGTCGGCTTCTGCGTTCATGTTCCGAGCGTAGTTGTCCAGGATGTGGACGTCCGGAACCTCCGGCTCAGACGAGGTGCCGACCGCCGTCGAGGGTGAGGACGTCGCCCGTCGTTCGTCGGCCGCGCCCGGCTCGCTCCGGGGTCGGCTGGATGGAATCTCACTTTTCGCATTCCGGAATATATCTTCCGTCATGCGGAATAAAGGCGGGGGGATGGCAGGCCGAGACCAGGGAAGGCTGGGACTGGCGAGCCTAGGATTGGGATCCTCGGCAGGGGTAGGTGCGGCGCGGAGACAGGAGGCCCCTGTGGCCGAGCAGACGCGGAGGTTGGTGCTAGGCGGCGCCACGGCCGGAGTGGTGACGCGGTGCCGGGACTTCACCCGGCAGGCGCTGACCGACTGGCAGTGGCTGAGGGCGCCGGAGGCCATGGAGGACGTGCTCCTGCTGGTCTCCGAAGTGGTGACCAACGCGTGCCTGCACGCGGGCGGCCCCCGCGAACTGGTCCTGCGGCACTCTTCCGAGCGACTGCGCGTGGAGGTCAGTGACGACAGTCCGGAGCCTCCGCGCCGCCGCCTGCCCGGCGACCGCGCACTGCCGGGAGGGCACGGGCTGATCGTGCTGGAACGGCTCTCGCGGAGCTGGGGCTCGGCGCCGTCCGGGGGCGGGCGGCCCGGCAAGACGGTGTGGCTGGAGGTTCCGGCTCCTGGGCGGGGGGCGCGGGAGCGGACTCCGGGGGCGGCTCCGGGGCCGGCTCCTGAACCGGCTCCTGAACCGGCTCCTGAACCGGCTCCCGGACCGGCTCCTGAACCGGTTCCCGGGTCGACTGCCGAGTCGCATCGGGGAGCTCGGGGACCTCGTCGCTGAGGAGCCCGGTGCGCAGCTGCGCGAGGGTCCGGGTCAGGAGCCGGGACACGTGCATCTGGGACAGGCCCAGCCGGTCGCCGATCTCGGACTGGGTGAGCTCCTGCCCGAACCGCAGCGCGAGCAGCGTGCGCTCCCGTTCGGGAAGTTCCGCCAGGATCGGCTTGAGGGATTCCAGGCACTCGATCCGGTCGTACGCCGCCTCCTCCTCGCCGAGCGCGGGCCGCCCGGCGTAGGGGTCCCGCTCGCTGTCCTCCTGCACGGGCGCGTCCAGGGAGCGCGCGGAGTACGCATGCGCCGCTTTCCGCCCCTCCACGAGCTCCTCGGGCGATACGTGCAGGTGCCCGGCGAGCTCGCTGTCCGTGGGCTCCCGCCCGAGATCCTGCTCCAGGGCGTCGTGCGCCTTCGCGGCGTCGATCCGCAGCTCCTGGAGCCTGCGCGGGACCTTCACGGCCCAGCTGGTGTCCCGGAAGAAGCGCTTGATCTCCCCGACGATCGTCGGCATCGCGAACGAGGTGAACTCCACCTTGCGGTCCGGGTCGAACCGGTTGATGGCCTTGATCAGGCCGATCGTGCCGACCTGGACGATGTCCTCCATGGGCTCGCTGCGGCCCCGGAAGCGACGGGCCGCGTACTTCACGAGGCTCAGGTTGAGCTCGACTAGGGTGTTGCGGACGTACGAGTACTCGGCGCTGCCCTCCTCCAGCTCCGCCAGTCTCCGGAACAGGGACACGGACAAGGCCCTGGCCTCGTGGGTTGCGACGTCTGTGAGGTCTGTACGGTGCATGCGGCTGCGCTCCTCCGACGGAGTGGTCCCGATGGACGGGGGTCGTCGTCGCGCTGACCCAGGGGATATACCCGCCTACATCATGACGTACCCCACGCATCACCTACCACCTGGCGGTCCGCCGTCCGGGGAGGGCCGCCGCTTTTCCTCTACCGGGGGTGAAGGAGAGGTCGCAGCGAGTAGGCGCCCCCGGCGCGGGCTCCACGACCGAGCCCCCCGTCCACACCGCCGGAAGGCGGGCGTACGAGGGGCTCATGGGGCGGCGGCGGCGCTCACGTGTCGGCGGCGCTCACGTGGCTGAGTAGTTCACTTGTCGGAGTAGCTGAAGTCCCCGACCGTCCAGGCGCTGACGTCCTTGACGGCGATGCGGTACATCCCGCCGGTCTCCGGGATGCCCAGGGTGCCCTGGAGGATCCTGGCGACATGGAAGTGCAGGTGGGAGGGGGGTCCGGAGGCCGGACGGTCGCGGCCGGTCTGTTCGGACTCCCGGAAGATGCCGGCGAACGGCCTCAGTCGCGCGGAGTCTTCGAGGACCTCGGCCACGCGCTGGCGCCAGACGCGCTCAGGAGCGAGGCGGCCTGTGATGACCGCGCCGTGAACCACGACCGTCAGGGACATCTGATTGCTTTGCTCCGACTCCACCATGGCAGCGAGATCGATGAGCAGGTCATCAGGGATCGACATGGACACCGACTCTAGCAAGTGCGGTCAGGCCCCGGCCGGAGTTCCGAGGAGGGCCGAGGCCGCCTGGAGCGGGGTGAGGGGTGTCGCCGGGACGGGCACCGCAAGGTCGCGGCAGGTGAAACCGAGGCGTGAGAGCGCCCGGGTGACCTCGGCCGCCGTGAAGTCGCGGCGGTCCTGCCGGGTGATGACCTCCCCGACCTGCTTGACGGGGTAGGAGCGGCGGCTGATGATCACGGACGCCCCCGTGATGGGCTCGGCCTTGATTCCCTTCATCTTCTGCTCGACCTCGGTCTTTTCGAGGTCGAAGGGGTATCGGGCGATGACGAAGCGCATGATGCCTCACAGACTGGGACGGGGGAAGGCAGGAAGGAAGACTGCGAAGAACGGCGGGAACGCGGGAACCGGCCGCCCCGCGGCTCGCAAGCCGCCGGGGACGGCCGTCCGGTTCGGTCAGGCGGCCATGCCCATGGAGCGACGCCGCTCCTGGGCGGGGCGGCTGCGGCGTCCGCGCGCGGAGTTGGTGCTGCGCTTGGGCCGGTCGGAGACGGGCGCGGTGATGGTGACCGGGATGCCGGAGGGGGTCTGGGCGC